>RFSY01000157.1 GCA_009923805.1 Actinomycetota bacterium | reverse complement strand
CCGATTGCATGCACTCCTGCATCGATTGCAGCAACAGTTCCAGAACCATCTGGGCGTGCCACGGCTTTCTCACTTAGCTCTCCCCAAAGAGATTCAAAGGTTTTCATAGCCTTAGTTTACTAGAAGGCCCTACCCCACCGTTACCTATTTTCACCCATCAAAGGTGACTAGGAACTCGCGCTCTTGGCAAGAGAACGTAAAGCATTAATCATGTGCGCTGGGTCATCGGATTTGAAAACTGCGCTTCCTGCAACAAAAGTGTCAGCTCCTGCTTCGACTGCAATTTCGATAGTTTCTAGCGATATACCACCGTCAACTTGTAGCCAAATCGGGCGATTACCGATTACTTTACGGGTTGCTCGCACCTTATCCATCATCTCACTCATAAATTTCTGTCCACCAAAGCCTGGTTCGACGGTCATGATCAGAAACATATCTACGAGATCACTAAATCGCTCATATTCTTCAATTGAAGAATTCGGTTTAATTGCCAAACCAGAACGAGAACCCTCGCTGCGAATAGTGCGCAACGTCTGGGCAATATTCTCACTTGCTTCGGCATGAATAGTCACACTTGCGCATCCAACCTGTGCGTATTTTGGAGCGATTTCATCAACGTTTGCGACCATGAGATGAGCATCTACGCCAATCGGACAACCTTTTATGATTGTGCTGGCACTTTCAAAATCGAAAGTAAAATTGGGTACAAAAATATTGTCCATTATATCTAGGTGAATTAGATCTGAAACTCCAGCAATCTTTCCGATTTCTTGATCCAGATGATCGAAATCCGCATTAAGAATGCTTGGAGTTATCCGAATTTCGCGGGTCATATCTCTAGCCTAACTGCCATCGCTCTACTTCTTTCGTAGCAGAGCCAGAAACATCGCATCTGTGCCGTGCTTGTGGGTCCATAGAGACATTGACTTGCCCCTAGTGGCATCTTGTAAGTTGACTGGTAAGAATTCACTAATGTCCAACTGCTCCAACTCGGGATACTTTTTCAAGATATCTAGAACCTGCACCGTAGTTTCAGCCAAGTGGGGTGAACATGTTGCATACCCCAAGATGGCTCCTGAATTCATCACAGCAACTGCCCCATCGATCAGCTCTCTCTGCAGTGAAGTAAGTTCACGAAGATCAGTTAAAGTCCTGCGCCATCTAACCTC
>RFSY01000156.1 GCA_009923805.1 Actinomycetota bacterium | reverse complement strand
CGCACCGAGCAGAACGCCCTGTCAAAGAGTGTTGGCGCTGCAAAAGGTGACGAGAAGAGCGCTCTCCTTGAAAATGCAAAAGCTTTAGCTGATCAAGTAAAAGCTGCAGATACAAAGCGTGCTGAAGTTGAGGAGCAAGCAAAGCAATTGATTATGCAGCTCTCCAACTTACTTGATCTAGATGCACCTATCGGCGGCGAAGAAGATTTCCTCACGATCGAACATGTGGGAACTCCGCGCGATTTTGCTAAAGATGGATTTGCACCGAAAGATCACGTTGAACTTGGAAAATTACTTGGGGCTATTGATACTGAGCGCGGTGCAAAGGTTGCCGGTTCACGTTCTTACTATTTAACTGGCGTGGGAGCGCTACTTGAATTCGCTCTCGTTAACTACGCAATTCAAAGTGCGCTAAAGAATGGATTTACTCCTGTTATTCCACCAGTGTTAGTTAACCCAGCTGCGATGGAAGGAACTGGCTTCTTGGGGCAAGCAGCGGAAAATGTATATCGTATTGAAAAAGATGATGTCTATCTTGTTGGTACATCTGAAGTTCCACTTGCTGCGATGCATATGGATGAAATCTTGCCCGCTGATAAATTGCCTATGCGTTACGCTGGGTATTCCTCATGTTTCCGCCGCGAAGCTGGAACGTATGGGAAAGATACTCGCGGAATTATCCGTGTCCACCAATTCGATAAAGTAGAAATGTTTACATTCTGCAAACCAGAGGATGCAAAGGCAGAACACGAACGTCTACTGCAATGGGAGAAAGATTTCCTCATTGCTATGGAGATTCCTTTCCGAGTAATTGACGTTGCATCAGGTGACCTTGGTTCATCTGCCACACGCAAATTTGATATCGAGGCATGGATTCCCACCCAAGGCGCCTATCGGGAAGTAACAAGCACATCTAATTGCACAGAGTTCCAAGGGCGACGACTAAATATTCGGTATAAAGATTCAGAAGGAGTCAAAGCAATCGCCACTCTTAATGGCACCTTGGTTGCTATCCCTCGCATGATTGTTGCAATTTTAGAGAATCACCAAAATGCAGATGGCACAGTGAACGTCCCTGCAGCTTTGCAACCCTTTCTAGGCATGAAGAAATTTGAGGTTGTGTGAGTCTTCCTCAAGCATCGCAGCGCCGCCCAAAGCTCATTGCATCAGATCTCGA
>RFSY01000155.1 GCA_009923805.1 Actinomycetota bacterium | reverse complement strand
ATAGTATAATATACCACTGTGCAACTACCTCGCACGTAGGTAGTGTCGCAGGTTATTCTGCTTGTTCCTAGTATCATATAGAATAAGATATCAAGAAATGAGTAAGATAACAAGAAATGAGTAGGATAATGAGAAACCAGATTTTATGGCCGTTAATAGCCGTTATTCCGAAAATTCTCAAATTGTCTTGAAAATCGCAAAAAAATTGATTCTATTTTGGTTAAACTACTTTTATGGTATTAAATTATAATTACTGTATTAACTAACCGTTCAAAGTTCTAACTCAAATCTTAACAAAGTCGTAATCTATTATCTAATTTGATAACTTATCAACTTATTCAATATGCACACTGTCGTTAACACCCCTGTTGAAAATGTCGAAGTTGTTGTCGCTACCAAGGCAACCAAACCAAAAAAGCTATCTGCCAAATATGAGAAGTTCCTTGTTTTTGGCTATTGGTTCGTCGAACAACTCAAACAACAAAACATTGAAGTTGATGAATCCGTCCTACATCAACAACTTACAATGTTCTCGTCTGTTGATGAGCAAACACAATATTTCGAAGCATTCTTCGAACAACTCAAGACTTCTACTAAAAGTATGAAGGCTGTTGTCAAAGAACACAACAAACCACCTGCTAAAGCTAAAAAAACTAAAAAAGAACCTACCGATAAACCTCCTGCTGCCAAAAAATCAAATGGTCGCAAGAAGAAAACCGCTGAGGTCATCAATGATAAACAAGAAGAACTTGTCGCAGAACTTGTCGCTGCTGCACAAACTGAAGAACTTCCTGTCGTAAATGATGACAAACCTAAGCCTAAGTATTCTCGCAAACCTAAGGCCAAGCCTGTTGCCGAAGAAACCACTCAAGAACCTCTTGCAGTTGAACCTGCTGAGGTTGTACTTGAAACCGTTATTGAAGCCATCAAGGAGCCTCTCGCCGATAAACCTAAAAAGAAGACCACTAAAAAAGAATCCGAGCCTAAAGAGACCAAGGTTAAAGAGACCAAGGTTAAAGAGACCAAGGTTAAAGAGACCAAGGTTAAAGAGACCAAGTCTAAAGAGACCAAGGCCAAGAAAACCAAGAAAGCCGAAGAGCCGATCAAAGAGACATTTGTCGAACCTAGTCCTGTAGTTGAAGACGAAGATGACGAAGAAGAAATTCAAGTTCAAGCATTCATACACAAAGGACTTCACTATCTTAGGGATTTTAATAATAATATTTACGATAAGGATACTTGTGAAGTTATTGGTATATA
>RFSY01000154.1 GCA_009923805.1 Actinomycetota bacterium | reverse complement strand
CCGTTGTGGATGAAGGTGATGTCTTGGTAGATAAATGGGTGGGTATTTACTTCCTTGATATCTAAACCTTTTGAGGCCCAGCGAAAGTGCAGTAGTGCGCCATCGGTGGGTTGAGAGATTTGTTGCATCAGTGAATCAGAATTAATTGCAGGGATAGGTTCGCGAAAGTTTTCAGCTTTTGTTGCATCGTGATCGATGTGTGCATAGCCCCAACCATCGCAATGTATTTGTGAGAGAGCTAGGAAATTGTCAAGGTCTTGGCCCAAGAGTTGTGGGATTGTTGATGAATTTTTGGAGCAAAATCCAAGAAGTCTGCACATAGTCCAATCTAATCATGCGAATGCTCTTCCTTTCGGTCTATGTGAAGAGTAGAAAAGGGGGGTACGAATTGGCACGGGGCAGTCCCCGCCCCGCAAAACGGAGGGTTACATTAGATGAGCGTTATGAATGACGATGAACGTCGCTTAGCCGATCTTGGCTATAAACAAGAACTCACACGAAGCTGGAGCTCGTTCTCAAACTTTGCGATCTCTTTCTCAATCATCTCCATCTTGGCTGGATGTTTCACAACATTTGCTCAGGCATGGAATAACGGCGGACCAGTTGCAATCTCACTTGGCTGGCCACTGATCTCAGCATGCATTCTTATTATTGGTTTTTGTATGTCAGAGCTTGCCTCCGCTTATCCAACATCCGGTGGCATTTACTGGTGGGCTGCAAAATTAGGTGGAGCAAAGGCTGGCTTCTTTACTGGCTGGCTGAACTTGATTGGTCTTGTCTCTGTAACAGCATCTGTGGGTTATGGCGTGACTGGCTTTATCAACAGCATCATCGGTCTGTACTCACCAAGCTATGCAACTAGCTTCATGGGTGGCGATTTCATCAAGCAGCAATTCGTGCTCTTCTTGGTTGTCATTCTCTTTGCAACTGTGGTCAATATCTACAGCGCGAAGTTACTTGCTGCCTTTAATAACATCTCTGTCTGGTGGCACGTATTTGGTGCTGCGCTGATTGTGGGCATCTTGGTCTTTGGTACTTCAAAGCACCAGACACTGAACTGGATGTTTACGACAAAGATTAATAACTCAGGATTTGGCGATCATGCCTACTGGTATCTAGTACTTCCTTTGGGCTTCTTGCTCACTCAGTACACAATTACCGGCTTCGATGCATCTGCTCACTTATCTGAAGAGACTCAAGATGCTCATATTGCATCAGCTAAGGGAATTTGGAAGTCCATCTTCTACTCAGCAATCGGTGG
>RFSY01000153.1 GCA_009923805.1 Actinomycetota bacterium | reverse complement strand
TGCTCCAGTAGATCCAGTTGATCCTGTAGCTCCTGTCGCTCCGGTAGCACCAGTTGCGCCAGTCGCACCAGTTGCACCAGTTGCACCAGTTGCACCAGTTGCACCAGTAGCACCAGTCGCCCCGGTTGATCCAGTTGCGCCAGTTGCACCAGTTGTTCCAGTTGTTCCAGTTGTTCCAGTTGCCCCAGTTGCTCCTGTAGAACCAGTTGCCCCAGTTGCTCCAGTTGAGCCAGTTGAGCCAGTTGAGCCAGTTGAGCCAGTTGAGCCAGTAGCACCATCTAAACCTCTTGCTCCAGTTGCCCCAGTTGCGCCAGTTGCTCCTGTAGAACCAGTTGCGCCAGTAGCACCAGTAGCACCACTAGCACCAGTAGCACCACTAGCACCAGTAGCACCACTAGCACCAGTAGCACCAGTTGATCCGGTAGCACCAGTTTCACCAGTTGCTCCTGTAGAACCAGTTGCCCCTGTAGAACCAGTTGCTCCAGTAGCTCCAGTAGCACCAGTAGATCCAGTAGCACCAGTAGATCCTGTAGCTCCAGTTGCGCCAGTTGCTCCGGTAGAACCAGTTGCCCCAGTTGCTCCAGTAGATCCAGTTGATCCTGTAGCTCCTGTCGCTCCGGTAGCACCAGTTGCGCCAGTCGCACCAGTTGCACCAGTTGCACCAGTTGCACCAGTCACCAGTCGCCCCGGTTGATCCAGTTGCGCCAGTCGCACCAGTTGCTCCGGTTGATCCAGTAGCCCCAGTAGCACCAGTAGCACCAGTAGCACCAGTTGCCCCAGTTGCCCCAGTTGCCCCAGTTGCTCCTGTAGAACCAGTTGCGCCAGTTGATCCTGTAGCTCCAGTTGCACCAGTTGATCCGGTCGCACCAGTTGCACCTGTCGCACCAGTTGCTCCAGTTGCTCCAGTTGATCCAGTAGATCCTGTTGCTCCAGTAGCACCAGTTGCACCATCTAAACCTCTTGCCCCGGTAGCGCCTGTCGCACCAGTTGCTCCAGTTGCCCCAGTTGCTCCTGTTGATCCAGTAGATCCTGTTGATCCAGTAGATCCTGTTGATCCGGTAGCGCCAGTAGCTCCAGTAGCACCAGTAGATCCAGTTGCACCAGTAGCACCAGTAGATCCAGTAGCACCAGTAGATCCAGTAGCACCAGTAGATCCAGTAGCACCAGTAGCACCAGTTGCTCCAGTTGCTCCAGTAGCCCCAGTAGCACCAGTAGCACCAGTTGCTCCAGTAGCACCAGTTGCTCCAGTAGCACCAGTTGCTCCAGT
>RFSY01000152.1 GCA_009923805.1 Actinomycetota bacterium | reverse complement strand
GCGTGCACGTTTTACTGCGCCTGCGAGTGCTGCCTCAGTTGCTGCCTGAAGCCGAATATCAAGACTTGTCACAAGATGGTTTCCAGCTATTGGTTTTGTGTTCTTACTTGTGGTTGTAACTGCTTCTTTGCGGTCAACGATAAAGGTTTTAATTCCTGGAGTGCCACGAAGATATTGGTCATACATGGTTTCGAGGCCAGCTTTTCCAATGGATTCAGATCTAAAGTAAGAACGTCCATTTGCTCCGGCAAGATCGGCTTCAGTAAGTGGCCCTACATACCCCAGTACATGTCCCCCATTAAGGCCCAGCGTTGTTGGGTAACTTCTGATGGCAAGTGGTGTCGCTGAAATTCCTGGGTAGCGATCAGAGCGTTCAACAATGCGTAGCGCTAACTGTGGATCTGCAGTATTGGTAATTGGTATTGGTTGAAAACGTGAACCTGTCCAGCATCCAGCTTTCTTGCCTTTCGGAAGTTCACCGCACAGACGTGTACGTTGCCAGACATCATCAAAATTCAGACCTAAGAGAGTGACGAGATCTTGTACGACAGCAACACCTTTATCGGGCAACTTATCAATCTTGGTTCGATCCACTGTAACTGCCAGACCCACTTTATTAAGAGCCATTGGCACGCCTGAAGAATCAACGATAAAACCACGATTTGCAGGTGTGACGACATCGCGACTTTGAATACTGAGCGCGGCATCGCGATATTTAGGACCCGCTGCAACTTGCAGATAGAAGAGGCGACCAAAGAGTGCGAACATAAGAGAGGCGATAAAGATTTGGATGACAAGCAAGCTGAGTCTGGAACGTTGGTTCATATCCGAGACCTAGTTCCGAAGATATTGGAGTGGAAGTAGGAAATTACTTTCAATAGGAGCGGCGAGATAATTGCCGTCCAGAAAGCAGAACCAGCGAGAAGAAAAATAACATTGGTGATGCTTCCGATTTCTTGTCCCAACATCAATCCAAGAACGAGAAAGACGGCTTGCGCGGCAACAACGCCGATTGTTGTTATTAAGACAATATTGATGGGATTACCGCGGATATTGTCATCGCCATATCCCAAAAATGCCACTGAGTAGCACGCAATGATCATGACTAGAGTCCAATGCCCCATAGGGCCAGGAGATGTCTGCGAAAGATCAATCATTAAACCCGCACCGAATCCTGTCAGCGCGCCAATTTCAGGTGTGCTGAGTGCGGCCCAGATAAGTGCAACGACAAGAAGTACATTGATTCCGCCAGCAGGTAATCGCATCTGGGTTACAAAAGCTTCTTGAAGT
>RFSY01000151.1 GCA_009923805.1 Actinomycetota bacterium | reverse complement strand
CGAGCACGCGCGTTCTGCGCTGAGCCCTTGCGGACCTTAACTCCGATTGCCATTACTTCTTACCTGCCTTTCCAGCCTTGCGACGAACTGCTTCGCCTTCAAGACGTAAGCCCTTGCCCTTATATGGATCAGCTTTGCGAAGCTTCTTGATTTTCGCTGCTGTCTCGCCGACGAGCTGCTTATCAATTCCATTGATAATCAACTTTGTTGGTGATTCAACTTTGAAGCTAATGCCTTCTGGTGCTGGGAAGAGAATTGAGTGGCTGTAACCGAGCTGGAATTCAAGATCCTTGCCCTTTTCAGCAACACGGTAACCAACACCAACGATGTTGATTGTGAGTGTGTAACCAGTTGTTACACCTTCAACCATATTCGCAACAAGTGAGCGAGATAGGCCGTGAAGTGAACGAGTTACGCGCTCCTCATTTGGACGAGCAACAGTGATAACACCATCTGCTTGTGAAACCTGGATAGGTGATGGAACTGCAATTGCGAGTGAACCTTTAGGTCCCTTCACTGCAACGTTCTGACCAGTGATTGAAATTTCTACCCCGCTTGGAACGGTGATAGGCATACGACCAATACGTGACATTAGATGGTTACCATACGTAAGCGAGAACTTCTCCGCCTACACCCTTCTTATTGGCCTGCTTATCTGTAAGAAGTCCTGATGAAGTTGAAATGATTGCAACTCCAAGACCACCTAGAACTTTAGGAAGCGCAGTTGACTTTGCGTAAACGCGAAGTCCTGGCTTGCTAACGCGGCGTAGACCAGCGATTGAACGCTCACGGTTAACGCCAAATTTAAGATCAAGAGTGAGGTTCTTACCTACTCCAGTTGCCATTGCTTCAACGCGGAATTCTGCAATGTAACCCTCTTGCTTGAGGATTTCTGCAATTCGAACTTTGACCGATGATGACGGCATAGAAACCGTGTCATGGTAAGCAGAGTTCGCGTTGCGCAGACGAGACAACATGTCTGCGATTGGATCTGTCATTGTCATACGTGGCCTGTGGCCTTTCTCGAATTAGTACCCAAGCGATCTGCTTGGACTTTTTTCGTTTGTACTATTACCAAGAAGACTTGGTGATACCTGGAAGTTCGCCGCGGTGCGCCATTTCACGGAAGCAGATGCGACAAATTCCAAACTTTTGATAGACAGCGTGCGGACGGCCGCAACGCTGGCAACGTGTATAACCGCGAACCTTGAACTTAGGCTTGCGAGCAGCTTTAACCTTGAGTGATGTTTTAGCCATTCTTATGCCTCCTTGAAAGGAAAGCCGAGCGCCT
>RFSY01000016.1 GCA_009923805.1 Actinomycetota bacterium | reverse complement strand
CACTGTGAAATCAATCCGTCAGACAGTTGCATCGCTTTCAGGTGGACAACGTCAGACAGTTGCCATCGCTCGCGCAGTACTTTGGAATTCAAAGGTAGTTGTTCTTGATGAGCCAACAGCGGCCCTTGGAGTTGCTCAGACCGAGCAAGTTCTCAACCTTGTTCGCCGCCTTGCCGATAATGGTCTTGCTGTTGTTCTTATCAGCCACAACCTCATAGATATCTTCCAGGTTGCTGACAATATTGCGGCTCTCTATCTTGGAAATATGGCAGCACAAGTAAAGAAGTCAGATGTCACAACAAACCAAATTATCGAATTGATCACGACCGGTAAATCTGAAGGAGTGACAAAGTAAATGACTACTCAAATTGTGCTAGAGAAAGAGACGCTCAAGGGAGCAGCCTCTAACTACCTTTCTCGAGTTAAAGCCGGCGATATCGGTTCGCTACCAGCTGTCTTAGGACTCGTCTCACTCGTTGCAGTATTTGGCGCCATGTCTGAGTTCTTCCTAACAAATCGCAACTTCGCAAACCTCCTGACACAAGCAGCGCCAGTGATGGTGATTGCAATGGGCCTTGTCTTTGTTCTTCTTCTAGGAGAAATCGATCTTTCCGCAGGGTATGCATCGGGTGTGTGCGGCGCTGTTCTTGTTCTTCTTGTTACCAATCATGGATGGAGTTGGTATGCAGCGCTCAGCGCAAGTGTTGCAGTCGGCGCAATCCTAGGAACACTCATTGGAACTCTCGTCTCAAGGCTAGGAATTCCATCCTTCGTTGTAACTCTGGCTGCATTCCTTGCATTCCAAGGTGTACTTCTCTTGCTAGCTGGTGAAGGTGGAACAATTCCAATCGCTGATAAAACAATCTTGGCAGTTGAAAATAGCAATCTCACACCAACGCAAGGTTGGATTCTCTGGGCAGTAGCTTCAGCGCTCTACCTTGTCAGCGGCCTTAGCCGGATCAATTCGCGTCGCAAAGCAGGTCTCGTTGTTGAGTTAACACAGCTCTGGGCGATGAAGACTGCTGCACTATTGATTATCACTGGTGGTGCAGTCTATGAACTAAACCAAGAGCGCGGACTGTCGGCAGCCAACAGCACAAAGGGCGTTCCTATTGTTGCTCCACTTATTTTAGCTATCTTAGTTGTCGGCACTTTCGTCTTAGCTAAGACTGCATTTGGCCGTCACATCTATGCAGTCGGTGGCAATGCCGAAGCTGCACGTCGCGCAGGTATCAATGTAAAGCGGGTTCGCACAATCGCATTCGTTCTCTGTTCAGCACTTGCATCGATTGCCGGAATGCTCTTTGCATCCCGTATGAACTCAATTTCTCCATCAACCGGCGGATCTTCCACACTTCTCTATGCAGTTGGCGCTGCAGTTATCGGTGGAGTTTCACTCTTCGGTGGTAAGGGTCGCATGCGCGATGCAATTCTCGGAGGCCTCGTCGTTGCTGTGATTGATAACGGAATGGGGCTACTCGGTTATGGCGCTGGAATTCAGTACCTAGTCACTGGCGCAGTTCTATTGGTCTCTGCAGGCGTCGATGCAATTTCACGTCGTGGAGCGTTAACAAACTAATCAATAGGTAATTTGCAAGCATGGATTTGTTGCATCAGCGAAAGACGCGTAGCCTTTGGTCTGCAACTCCAGCGGGAGTGGTGAAATGGCAGACACGCAAGTCTTAGGAACTTGTGCTCCGGCGTGCGGGTTCAAGTCCCGCCTCCCGCACCAGAAGGTATAGAAATGGCAAAGCAATCTCCGGCGAAAATTAAGAAGCTTCGGGGTGAAGCTATGCGTGCCGCAGCCGCTCGTAAGACAGAGCGAGCGAAGAGCGCCTCCACAATTAATGAAGTAGATCTTGATGCATACTCTGATGTAGATGGCGTATGGCGAGAACTGGGCCTTGCAGCTCCAGTACGGAGAGCTCTTATCGATGATGGCTATTACAAATTAAGTGATCTCCGTAAAGTCTCACTCGATGCAATTAAAGAACTTCACGGGATGGGACCAAACGCGATTCGAATCCTTACCTCGGCGATGAAGAAGGCGGACCTTTCCTTCAGGAAGTAGAAGTCAGAGTAGATAGCCGGCTGCAAGTGATTCGCAGGTGGGAAATCTCGGCGATTTCTAATTCTTTTTCTCTTCAGTTAATATTTGCAACGTTCATGAGTTCTACGTATTAGCCCCGGCTTAGTAGGCGGCAACCCTCCACCGCGGTGGGGTGCTCCGGGTGACGAACAGGTCAGGTAACTGACATCTACTGCGATGGAGATAAAACATGTCTAACAATTGGTCATTTGAGACTCTGCAGATTCATGCAGGTCAAACTGCTGATCCAACAACAGGTGCACGTGCACTTCCGTTGTATCAGACAACTGCTTACGAGTTCCGCGACACAACACATGCAGCAAACCTTTTTGGTCTTGCAGAACTTGGAAATATTTACACACGCATCATGAACCCAACTCAAGATGCCGTTGAACAGCGTCTTGCAGCACTTGAGGGTGGAGTCGCTGCACTATTGCTGGCATCAGGATCAGCCGCAACAACATATTCAGTTTTGAACGTTGCCGAGGCTGGCGATCACATTGTTTCTAGTCCAAGCCTTTACGGTGGAACATATAACTTATTCCACTACACGCTTCCAAAGTTCGGCATCGAAGTAACTTTCGTTGATGATCCAAATGATCCAGAGTCATGGAAGAAGGCTGTAAAGCCAAATACAAAAGCTTTCTTTGGTGAAACTATTGCTAACCCAAAGAATGAAATTCTTGATATTAAGGCGATTGCAGATATCGCCCACTCAGTGGGCGTTCCACTGATTGTCGATAACACAGTTGCAACTCCTTACCTGATCAAGCCAATTGATTTCGGTGCTGACATTGTTGTTCACTCAGCAACTAAGTTCCTTTCAGGTCATGGAAATGCTGTTGTCGGAGCAATCGTCGATGCTGGAAAGTTTGACTATGCACAGCACCAAGATCGCTTCCCTGGCTTTAATAAGCCAGACCCTAGTTACCACGGCCTTGTTTTCTCACAAGCACTTGGCGTTGGTTCAGCATTTGGTGCAAATCTTTCCTATATCTTCAAGATTCGCTTGCAATTGCTCCGTGATATCGGAGCCGCTGTTTCACCATTTAATGCGTGGTTACTTGCTCAAGGTCTTGAGACACTCTCACTTCGCATGGAACGTCATATTGAAAATGCCAAAGCTGTTTCAACATTCCTCGAAGCACATCCTGATGTTGAGAAAGTGAACTTTGCCGGACTTGCATCGTCTCCTTGGCATGGCCTTGCAAAGAAGTATGCGCCTAAGGGATCTGGTGCAGTTCTTTCATTCGAACTCAAGGGTGGCATCGAGGCTGGAAAGAAGTTCGTTGAATCTCTCGAGCTCTTCAGCCACGTTGCAAATATCGGAGATGTTCGCTCGCTAGTTATTCACCCTGCGACAACAACGCACTCTCAGCTATCACCAGAAGAGCAGCTAGCTGCAGGTGTGACACCAGGGCTTGTTCGCCTCAGTCTCGGTCTTGAAAATATCAATGACATCAAGGCTGACCTTGAAGCAGGATTTAAAGCAGCAAAGGGTTAATTAATAAAACTATAAATAACAAGAAGGCCGCCTACAGTGATGACAATCGCTGTGGCGGCTTTTTTGTTGAGAAAATCTTTTCCAAAACTTGTAAATGTTGCTGCAAGAAGAAGCGCACCGGGAATAATCAAGAGCAGGCTGTGTGCCAGTACTGATGATTTCCCTGTCTGATATCGAAGATTGATAAGACCAACTGCCAGTAGAAGATAGCCACCCATACGAAAATTATTAATGCGTTGCATATTCATAGAGCGATAGTAAAGCAGAAGGGCGCCGGTTTCCCGGCGCCCTTCCCTAATTAATTAACTTAATTAGTGATCAGCTGGCATGCCTTCAGCATGTGACTTCATACGAGCGATCTTCAAGATTGTTAGACCGAATACGCACTTCGCAAGAATATCTGCGATTGTGTATCCAACCTGTACACCTACGAATGATGACGCTGTTGGATCGCCGTTCATTCCGAGGATGTATGAAATTGGGTAAACACCCCATGTTGCAATGAGAAGAAGACGCAAACGTCCAATTGTCTCTGCTACGCCAGCTGGCTGACGCTCCAATGACTTTCCTAGTTCTACGAATAGAACGTAAAGGATGTAAAGGAATGGGATTGTTGATAGAACACCGTAAAGGATTGCTGTGTTCTTATCTGATGAAATTTCACCAGGATATCCAAGTGCGATCATTGCAGCAGATGCTGGAACAAGACGCATGATAAGTGACTTTGAAACTTCCTTAGCAAGTGCCAATACTGCAATTACTTCTACAAGTAGAAGTGGCACTGTAAGAAGCCAGTCAACATAACGATAAGCCTCGTTAAATGCGCCCTGATCTCCTGAGACGTTTACAGCCATTCCTTCTGAAGCCTCACTGAATGAGTTGAAGATACGGAAGTAGTGGTAGCCAGCAATGAATGTAACCATTGATGACATAACTAGTGCATTGCGGTACTTAGGAAGAACGCGTGACTGCGATACGAGGGTATAGACAGTGCATGCGAGCATTGAGATTAGACCAAATGAAAAAATGTTATAAACAAGGTTCCATTGGTTTTGGTCGAGTGTTACTGACATGTAGTAAGCCTCCATGAGTGCTTTTCATTGCAGATCATTCGATCCGCAAGGTCTGCGATCCTTGAGGACCTCGAGGAGCCTCAGCGATGCACGACATAGAAATTATGGTGTAGTTGCAAACCTTTTGCACGGCTCTAGAGGATATTTCTCCCAACTTTTTGAGGATCAGCGCCCAATTTTTCTCGAAAAATGAGATTTAACCCCTGTGGGTACCCTTATCGGATGCGAGAGCAACTGCAGGAGTTAAGCGGCTTCAAGGGGTTCACAAGCCTCGCAATTTCTCGTTTCATCTCGAATGTTGGCAATGGCGTATCTCCTATCGCCCTCGCTTACGGTGTACTCAGCCTTCCAGGTTCAACTGGTAAAGATTTATCTATCGTCATGGCCGCCCGTTTTGTTCCACTTCTTGCCTTCATGCTTTTCGGCGGAGTTCTTGCAGATCGCTTCCGCCGCAATCGTTTGGTCGGGGGCAGTGACATGTTAGGAAGTTTCCTTGCAGCTACCAGTGCAATCTCGCTAATTGTCGGATTTTCTAGCGTCTGGTTACTTGCACTTATGGGTGCACTCTTTGGAATTCTCAATGCAATTTGGTGGCCAGCAATGTCTGGCGTTTTGCCTGAAATTTTGCCTAAAGAAAAATTAACAGAAGGAAATGCAGTAATTGGGTTGATGACGAATTTCGGATACATCATTGGAACTCTCAGTGGAGGAATTCTGGTGGCAACCTTTGGCGCTGGTTGGGGGTTACTTGTTGATGCCATGAGCTTTTTTATCGCGGGTGTAATCGTCTGGAATCTTCCCCTCATTGGAAAAATCAAAGAGAAGAGTCCCGGAATTCTGCACGATCTTATCGTTGGGTGGAAAGAGTTTATTTCTCGCTCGTGGGTTATCACAATGGTTTTCGCTTTTGCGATTATTAATATGGCGTTCGAATCAATGCTCTCTGTACTTGGCCCGCTTAATTTTAGTGATCTTAAAACTGGTCCAAAAGAATGGTCCTATAACTTGGCGGGACTTTCGATAGGTATGTTGCTCGGTGGTATTTGGATTCTTAAGGTGAAAATTCGAAAGCCGTTACTTCTATCAATGATTCTTATTGCGCTCTCTGTTCTTTGGGATTTCTCGTTGGCGCTAGAGTTGCCGCTATTTTTCTCAGTCTTAACAGCAATTCTCTCTGGAGTGAGTGTGGAAGTTTTTATGGTCACATGGGCAACTTCTTTGCAAAGTCATATTCCAGAAGAGTCTTACTCGCGAGTAAATTCATATGATGCCCTTGGCTCCTATGGCATCGCACCCCTTGGAATTGTCATTGCAGGTCCATTAGCAATGCACTTTGGAGTTCACACTTTGCTCTGGATTACCGGAATTATCACCCTCATTGCAGCACTTTCCTCGCTTCTGGTGAGGTCAGTACGTGAGCTTGAGAACGCGTAGGCTGTTAACCATGACAACAGAACCGGTCATCGCTCCCCCAAAACTTCGTGGATGGTTTCATCTAGGTGCTACGCCAGTTGTCATCCTTGCATCACTGGTTCTCTTTATTTTAAGCCGAGAGTCTTTCAAATTTGCAGTTGCCCTGTATTCAATTACAGCAATCATGCTCTTTAGCGTTTCAGGGATCTATCATCGCGTCCCATGGGTACCCGCTAAAAAGAAAATCTGGCGCCGCTGGGATCATGCAAATATCAATCTACTTATTGCCGGTTCATACACTCCATTTGCAGTCGCGCTGTTAAATAACTACGATAGAAATATTCTGCTTTCGGTGATTTGGATTGGTGCACTCTTTGGAGTTGCCATTCGAGTTTTCTGGGTGGGTGCACCTCGTTGGCTCTATGTTGCAAATTATTTGATCCTTGGTTGGGTCGCGGTAATTTACACACCACAGCTTTACCGAGAGGGTGGTCTTTGGGTGTTACTTCCAATTCTCATCGGCGGCCTGCTCTACTCCATTGGTGCAATTTTCTATGCGCTGAAATTACCTGGCCGCTATGCGAAGTACTTCGGATTCCATGAGCTCTTCCATATCTTTGTGCTTGCAGCATGGATATCCCAGTATTTAGCGGTCTCCTTCGCCATTTACCGAAAGTAGATAAATGCTCTAATCTTGGGCTCTCGGATTAAGAAATCCGACGAGCAGTCTCCCCTTCGAGCAGGTGAATGAGAGTTTTAAGATGGCAGAGAAGAATTTCCGCAACTGGGTAGGTTTCCGTGAAGAAGCTGACCGCGCACCAGTAGCTAACCCTGTTGATCGTATTCGCGAGCTCGAATCTCAACTTTCTGACCTGAAATCCCGCAGAGATATAACAGGGCTTTCACGCGAAGAGTTTGAAATTCTTGCAACCGAGACTGCAATGTCGATGATCAAATCCGCTCAAGCTCGCGAAGCAAAAGCTCTTGGCACGGCAGAACGTGTTATCTCGGAATCCACGCGCAATGCAAAAGATGTTTTGGAAGGCGCAGACAATAAAGCGCGTAGCATTTTGGCGGGCGCTGAAACTCGCGGACGCAAATATATTTCTACTGCAGAGCTTGAAGCTGCAGAGCTCATTCGCAATGCAAGCCGTGAAGCGTCAGCAATTGCAGATGCCAAGGTTCGTGAAGCAGATGCGATTGTTGATGGAAAGCGACGTGAAGCAGCGGCGCTGGCTGCTGCAGCGCGCCGAGAAGCAGAGCGTTTAATCTCAGAAGCTTCAGAAAATGTCGTTGAGTACCGTGCATGGCTTGCCGATATCATCTCTGAATCTGAGCGTCTCTATCGTTCCCAAACCCAAGCGTTGGTCGCGGCGGAAACTGCAATCGCGCAATCACGTGAAAAACTTGATGGTGCATTTGCTCGACTCAATCGCATGCAGCAGATTGTGAACGACGCACTCAACGAAGACGGAAGTGTGAAGAAATCTGCTCCAATTCGAGTCGAGAGCAAGCGCACTCGTCCGGCACTTGATGCACCACGTCGTTCTGCTAGCTCTCCAGCAAAGCGCACAGCTAAGAAATCTTCTACAAAGCGTAAGTAATTTTCATGGCTGCCAAACGCAGTATCCAGTACATCCCTGCTATCGATGGGCTGCGTGCACTTGCTGTCATTGCGGTGATGTTCTATCACTTAGGTTTCACATGGATTCCTGGTGGTTTTCTTGGAGTAGATCTCTTCTTTGTTATTTCAGGGTATGTCATCACCCGTTTGCTGCTTGATTCCATCGCACAAAGTGGCGGCCTAGATCTCAAAGGCTTCTATATTGCACGTGCACGTAGGCTCTTACCAGCTCTCTTCTTTACTCTGATTACAACAACTATTGCCATCGGCATTTGGGCTCCAGACACAATTAAGCGTCTTGTGACTGATATGCCATTTGCAATGACAGGGACTATGAATTGGTGGCTTGTCGGTCATCACCAGGATTACTTTGAAAGCATTGGAAGGCCACCACTTCTGCAACACACTTGGTCTTTAGCTGTTGAAGCTCAGTTCTATTTATTGTGGCCTCTTATTCTTTATTTTATTTTGAAGCGACTTGGTAAAAATAGAATCCCTTTTGCTGCCCTCACTATTGCCGCCGCATCTGGTGTTGCACTTTTGGTTGTCTCTCTTTCTTTAGATTCATCAAGTGCTTCTAAAGTAAGCCACGTCTATTTTGGAACTGACACACATAGCATCGGGCTCTTCCTGGGAGCTGCTCTTGCCGTGAGTTGGATTCCTCAAAATTTCACGACTAGCCTCACTAAAAAAGCTCAAGACTTTATTGATGGGGTGGGGCTTTTTGGTTTCGTTGGAATACTTGCCGCATTTCTACTGATTGATGAGACAAAACCTGCGCTCTATAAAATTGCATTTCCTCTGGCAGGAATTTTTGGCGCCGCAATTATTATGTCTGTGGTCCATCCATCTTCACGTTTTGCAAAGATTCTAGAACATCCCGTACTTATTTGGATCGGTGAACGCTCCTATGCAATTTATCTATGGCATTGGATTATCTTTCAAGTCACCAGGCCGAGTGTTGATCTCGCTGGAAAAATGTGGGCTCTCTACACACTTCGCATCTTGATTGTTTTAGCCTTGGCTGATATCTCTTTGAGATACGTTGAACTTCCTATACGTCGCGGTGCAATTACTTTTTGGATTAAAGGTCTTAAATACAGAACCAGGAGAGAGCGCGCACAACAGACTCGAATCTTCTCTGCACTCTTTGCAGTAGTACTTGTTCTTGCATCAATTGTGAGTGTGCGAGCCATTGCAATTGGCAATGAAGAAAGTGCTGCGGTAAAGAGGGCTTTAACGGCTCCTGCCCCTATTCCAAATGAGGCTGCGCCTGACGGTCTCTGGGTTACTGGTGATTCAGTCATCCTTGGAATTCGTGCCGCTCTCGGTGAACTTCACCCAATTTCACTTATTAATGCCCGTATCGGAAGGCAAGCCCCCGAGCTTTTGGATGTAATGCTTCACGATAAGTCTCAAGTGCAGAAATCGGCAGTTGTTTTCGATTTAGGTAATAACAATGCTTTGACATCTGATGAGGTGAAGGCAATCTTTGAGGTAGTTAAAGATCAGCCAAAAATAATCGTGGTAAATACCGCGGTACCGCGACCTTATCGTGATGCAAATAATGCAGTGATTGCTGAGATTTCAACTCAATATCCGCGCGTCTCGCTCGTTGATTGGAGCGCAATTTCTGCCGGCCACCCAGAATATTTCGCACCTGACGGGGTGCATCTAGTTCCAGCTGGTGTCGCCGCTTATGTCGCAGCAATCTCGCAACATTTAATTTAGAGAAAATAAAAACCCCGCCTAGTAATAGACGGGGTCTTTATTAATAAAGATTATTCGAATTGACCTGCAAATCCGAATGCCTTAGCAACTCCAAGTGAACCATCTGCATAGACTGCAGATACTCGGAATGAAGTTGATCCATCAGCTGAACCTTTTGCAAATTCTGCAGCAAATGTTGTTGCTGAAACTTCTGAGACAGCTTTCCATTCACCCTGGTTTGCGCGAGTCTCTACTTTGTAGCCCTTAACATCTCCAGCTGGTGCTTTCCAAGTAATAACCATGACAGCCTTAGAGCTATCTTTCCAATTTCCGATAAAACGTGATGGTGCTTCACCAGTAGTTGGCGCAGCAGCATCAGTTGCTGCTGGAGTTTCTGTTGGTGTCTCTGCTGGTGACTCACTTGGTGCAGGTTCTGCTGATTCTGTTACAGCAGGGACTGGCGCAGGTGCGTCATCTGATTCTTTCTTTGAATTCCCGATCACGATTACACCAACAAGGAGAATTCCAACGAGCACCACAAAGAGAACCTTTGAAGATGAACCCTTGCTTGATGCCGCCTTTGGTGCACTTGCTGGCTTTGCAGCTGCTGCAACTCGTGGCGCATTAGGTGCCGGAGTCGTTGAAACATTTACACGTGAACCACCTGTGCGTGGAACTGGAGGAATAACAACTTTGGAGGCAGAAGACTTTTTAGCGGTTGACTTCTTAACAGCCTTCTTTGCACTCTTCTTGACGACTTTCTTCGCCGCACTCTTCTTGACAACTTTTTTCGCTGCAGTCTTCTTAACTACTGACTTCTTTGCCGTCTTCTTCGCTGCACTCTTCTTAGCAGGAGATTTCTTAACGGTCTTCTTGGCTGCAGACTTCTTAACAGTCTTCTTGGCTGCGGTCTTCTTCTTTACTGCCACTTGGATCTCCTTGAGTTATTGAACGCTTTGGCTAATCTCGCCGGAATATAGGTCAAAGTTTAACCTAGGCTTTTGAGCAAAGTGATCACATGTGGTGCTATTGCACGGAGTGATTTTCCGCGGTGGCTAATTGCATCCTTCTCATGAGCGCTCATTTCTGCGCTGGAAATTGAATATCCCTGGGGACAGAAGATGGGGTCATAGCCAAATCCGTGCTCACCCACAGGAGCTCGCAATAACGAACCCTGAAATTCTGCCTCTTCCACATGGCTTCGCCCATCAGGTAAATACAGAGCAGCCACACAGGTGAAGTGAGCTCCACGTTTTTCATCCGGTACATCTTTCATCTGCTCAAGAACTTTCGCAGTATTGGCGATGTCGTCGCCATGCGAACCTGCCCAACGTGCGGAAAAAATTCCTGGCGCACCATCGAGAAAATCAACACACAAACCACTGTCATCGGCAATTGCTGGAATTCCAGAACCTTCGCACATCTCTCGTGCTTTTTTTAAAGCATTCTCATGAAACGTTTTGCCATCTTCAACAACATCATGTAAATCTGGGTATTGGCTTAAGCCGACCAGTTCGATTTCTCCGGGCGCCTCGACTTCAAGAATTCTTCTAAACTCTTCAATTTTTCCTTTATTGCGAGTTGCTAGTAAGAGTTTATGAGACATCTATTTTGAGAGCGCTTGCTTCTGGAGCTGTGTCAGTTCTGCGCACCCTGCAACTGCAAGATTAAGCAAAGAATCGAGAAGTGCGCGATCAAATGGTGCGCCTTCAGCTGTTCCTTGAACTTCAATGAAGCGACCATCGCCTGAGCAGACTACGTTCATATCTGTCTCTGCCCGCACATCTTCTTCGTAACAGAGATCGAGCATAGGTACCCCACCAATGATTCCAACGCTTACCGCTGCAACTGAATCAGCAAGTGGTTTTGCATTGGCCTTCACATGTCCTTCTTTTTGCGCCCACGAAATTGCATCGGCTAGTGCAACATATGCACCGGTGATTGCCGCGGTTCGTGTTCCACCATCAGCTTGCAAAACATCACAGTCGATGACGATTGTATTTTCGCCGAGTTCGTTCATATCAACGATTCCACGAAGTGAACGACCGACTAAGCGTGAAATTTCTTGTGTACGTCCCCCAAGTTTTCCTTTAACACTTTCACGATCTGAACGAGTGTGAGTTGCGCGTGGCAACATTGCATATTCAGATGTAACCCAGCCTGTACCAGAATCCTTGAGCCAACGTGGAACACCTGGTGTAAATGATGCAACACAGAGAACGCGAGTCTTGCCGAATTCAACTAAGACTGAACCTTCGGCATGATCTAACCAACCTCGAGTAATTTTAATATCGCGAAGTTGATCTACTGTGCGTCCGTCATTGCGTGCCATTACATTCCCCTTTTTATACTGCTGTGAATTATTTGGATAAATCTTGGTGCTGGACAGTTCCAACTTCAGGTCCTAGGAATCTACGTGCTAAAAGCTCAAAAGCTTTCGCATCGCCGGTAGCTAAGAATGTATGGCTTGAGGGTTCAGCCAATGGCGCTCGAAGCAAGTTATTTTCAACAAGTACTCGATAAAGATCTTTTGCTGTCTCTTCTGCACTAGATACAAGTGAGACGCCATTTCCCATGACATACGAGATAACGCCTGTCAGTAGCGGGTAGTGAGTACAACCCAGAACCAATGTGTCGATATCTGTATCAATCATCGGCTGAAGATACTCACGTGCGACTTTTGTAATGGCATCCCCTGAAGTTTCCCCACGCTCCACAAATTCAACAAAGAGTGGGCAGGCGATTGACTCAATCTTTAATTGCGGCGCTGCAGCAAAAGCATCCAGATAAGCCTTCGAATCAATCGTTGCACGAGTTCCAATCACTCCAACACGGCCTGATCGGGTGGCTGCCACTGCACGTCGTACTGCAGGTTGAATAACTTCAACCACGGGAATTGAGTAACGTTCGCGAGCATCGCGGAGCATGGCAGCACTTGCAGTGTTGCATGCGATAACGAGCGCTTTCACTCCTTGGTCAACAAGAAAATCCAAAGTTTCCAAAGAGAAGTCGCGGACTTCTGCAAGGGAGCGCGGACCATATGGACCACGAGCCGTATCACCAATATATAAAGTAGATTCGTTGGGAAGTTGATCAAGAATTGCTCGAGCTACCGTGAGTCCACCAACGCCAGAATCGAAGATACCGATTGGCGCATTACTCATAGGTGAAGTCTAACCGCGAGAATGGATTAAGCCCAAAGAGTGCCGTCGAGCCCTTCGGTAGCCTCTTTAATATCTGAGCCATAAATGCCAGTTGATAAGTATTTCCAGCCCGCATCGCAGACAATAAATGCGATATCAGCATCGCGCCCATCGCGAATCGCTTCCTGACCCATAGCAATCGCTGCATGCAAAATTGCGCCGGTAGATATTCCAGCAAATATTCCTTCAACTTCCAAAAGTTCACGTACTCGCTTTACTGAGTCTTCGGCTCCAACAGAGAAACGTCGCGTGAGAATTGTTGCATCGTAGAGTTCTGGAACAAAGCCTTCATCAATGTTGCGCAATCCATATACAAGTTCGCCATACCGAGGCTCTGCAGCAATGATTGCGATATCAGGATTCTGTTCACGAAGGTAGCGTCCAGCGCCCATCAGCGTTCCAGTCGTTCCAAGACCTGCGACGAAATGGGTAACTGTTGGTAGATCTTTGAAAATTTCAGGGCCGGTAAATGTGTAATGAGCTGCAGTGTTTGCAGGATTTCCATATTGATAGAGAAAAACATAATCTGGATTCTTTGCTGCAATCTCTTTTGCAACACGTACTGCTTCATTTGATCCACCGGCAGCAGGTGAACTAATTATTTGCGCGCCCCACATCTCTAGCAGTTGTCTGCGTTCAGGACTTGTATTTTCTGGCATCACGCAGATGAGTTTGTAACCACGAACTTTGGCTGCCATCGCTAGCGAAATTCCGGTATTGCCACTGGTTGGTTCGAGAATTGTTGATCCAGGTTTTAAAAGTCCATCGCGTTCTCCGGCTTCAATCATGGAAAGCGCAGTGCGGTCTTTAATTGATCCTGTTGGATTTCTATCTTCCATCTTTGCCCACAATCGAACATTGGGCGCAGGAGATAAACGAGGTAATCCGATAAGCGGAGTGTTACCTACAGAAGATTCGAGTGAGTCATACCGTGCCAAAATTAGCCACCAGCGACAGCAGGCAAGATTGTGATGGAGTCGCCATCTTTAATCTGCGTTTCTAGTCCGCCTAAGAATCGAACATCTTCGTCATTGATGTAGACATTGATGAAACGTCGAAGCGCGCCATCTTCAAGTAGGCGTTCTGCAAGTCCAACATACTGTGAATCGATATCCGAAATTACTGCAGCGAGGGTTGCACCGCTAGCTTCAATGGTCTTTTGATCCTTTGTATAAGGGCGCAAAATCGTTGGAATTCGAACTTCGATTGACATGCCTTAATTATGTCGAAAAAAGTGCAGTATCTCTAATCGAGAATCGTGACTGGTTCTTCGGTGACGATGCCATCAATAATTCGGTAGGAACGGAACTCTGTTGCAGGTGCAATCTCTTTGCGTGTAGAGACCAAGACGTAGTGGGCTCCGGGTTCACCAGCGTAGGCAATATCGGTGCGTGATGGATAGGCCTCAGTCTCTGTGTGAGAGTGATAAATAACAACAATCTCTTCGTCCGCATCATCCACTTCGCGATAGAGCGAGAGCAGATCTTTGGGATCAAACTCATAGAAAGTTGGAGAGTGCGCTGCATTCACCATTGGTTTATGACGAACTGCCGTATCTGCGCCAACAGGACCCAGAATTACTCCACAGCATTCATCTGGATATTCGGCTCGCGATTGCTCGAGAATCGCATCAACAAATATGCGTGAGATTTCAAGAGTCATATCTTTATATTACTCTCATCATCATCTGCATCATCAATAAGGGCAGAGAGAAGAGTTTCCTGGAGCCAACCCATCCATGTATAAACGGCATAAACCCCTCGAAGTGGGTCATCGGGTGATAGAAGCTCAAGATGTTCATTGGAATTATTCTCAACTTTGAGTCGAACACCGAGAGCCAACCGAATATCGTTGATGGCACCAAGCCAAGCATTTGCGCTGTCGTGATCCAAATCTATGATTCCATCATCTGATGATTTCAAATGTATTCGCATTGAAATTGCATTTGCTTGTTTCTTAGCGCGAAGTGTTGATTCTGTATAACGCCTAAATTCAGATGCATCGACTTGATCGGCATAGGCATTGGGTAATAAACGGTGAAGAACTTCATCTTCGGGTGGAGAATCATGTGAGGTAATTCCAACCATCGCAGCAAGTGGATCTTCCTGGCCATGATCTATGCGCTCCGCTAGAAGTTCGATGATTTGTTCGCAGAGATTGAGCAACACCTCTTTTTCGCTGCTCGCAAATTCTGCAATATAGGAATGATTACCGTGGCGCTTAAAGCCTTCGGTAGTGCTCACAGTTGATCACCACGTTGCAACGTCGCCCACAAGCCATACTCATGGAGCCTGGCAACATCGTGTTCCATCTCTTCCCTGGTGCCAGATGACACTATCGCCTTGCCATCATTATGTACTTGCAACATCAATTCGGTAGCGCGAGCTTTGGAATAATTAAATAACTCCATAAATACATAGACAACATACGTCTGTAGATTTACAGGGTCATCCCAGACAATGGTCACCCACGGTGTATCACCAGAAAAGATTGCGCGAATCTCTTCTTCAACTTTATCTGCGATCTTGACCATCACCGGATAATGATATTAAAAGTTGGGCTAGCTAATGCGGTCCAATTGGCATCTTGCGCAATGGTGGCCCTCAGAGTAATTACCCCACGAGATTGCGCTGGAACGCTCATTGCAAAGTTCCCTTGCTCATCGGTTGTGGCGATTGCATCAACTGCTTGCCATTCTTTGCCAACAAGCTTCTCTAGATTAATAACTACTCCTGGAACTCGTGGACGCACATTTCCAGTCACTTGGATTGTCGAACCAGCTTTTGCATTTCCAGGAGCGTTCAGTACTAAAAGGCGCTGAACAGTGATTGGAAATTCTGAGGATATTCCCTCTCCGCGTTCCCAGGTTGAATCTGAATGTAGGCGGATGGAGGTTGTCTTTCCGACAATCAGTACTTTTTCAATCTTTCCTTCTGCATTGGTAACAACGTTAGAAAGTGTGCGCCAACTTGTTTCACCCGGTGATTTACCTTCGATGCGAACAGGTAGATTTGCAAGCGGTGAATTATCTTTAATTTTAAAGTCTGCAGCGATGACGATTGGATTTCCATAATCGATTGCGTTCTTATCAATACTTGCTGTGATATTTACTTGATCTGGCGCAATCTCTTTAGCCACTTGTCTAATTGATTCCATGGCAAGTGGTTCTTCCATTCCAAATGTCCACGCTGTAATTCCTGCGATTCTATATTTGGTAACAAGTGCAGCTCGTAGCGCCCAGCTCTTTGCATCTTGGTACCACGCAGTTCGAGAAGCTGTGCATGTAGTTGATAAGCCGCCAGCGGTAATTCCGTTATAAACCTTTTGATAAGAGAAGGTAACTTCCCCATATTCCTGGTTATATGTTGGGGTTGCGCCATATGTTGCCGCAAGTGTTGCTGCATCCCTCATAACAAATGTCGCAGCTTTAGCACCGGCTTTCACAGTGTTCACTACATTTGCTGGGCAGACTCCGACAACCGATGTCACCCAATCTCGTCCATAACCTGGCACACCAACATAAACTTTTGAGGCAGGCATGATTGAGATTGCATACTGAATCGTTCGTTCTGCCCATGTTATTGGGCCGAGTGGGCCCGCCTTCGCTACTGAATAGTCGTATGTCATGATCCGCAATTTATCTATCGATGATGCGATTGCAGACCAGGCATATACGTAATAACCCTTCTGTTTATCTGCCGGGTTTAGAACGTACGGAGTCGAGACAGAGAGCAATTTGTTTTCGGCGTGAAGTGCGATGCTCAGTTCTTTCACTAAAGCTGTCCATAATGGCGCAGTTGCAGTCCATGTCGTATTTTCATCGACAAAGGCAAACCCTTCGAAATCAAGGTCAATGCCATCGTAATTATTGGAGCGAACAGTCTTCATGATTGCATTCACTACCTGAGTACGAGTTGTTGGATTTTTCAGTAAGCCTGCGAGAACTCCTTTTGCGGTGCCATCTGTGATTGTCGGAATAATTTGATACCCAACATTGCGCAGCGCGGCTAGCGGTTCAGAAATAGGAACACTTGGATTCGCCGGGGTGTAGAGATCAGTCACAGTCGACATCTTTGTGGCTGTATCAATTTTTAGCGTATACCAAAATGGCATCACCTCTTTGATGAGATCTGAATTATTTAGCGCATCAGGAAGCGCCGTCTTCATTGAATAATACGGAATCCATCCCGTAAGAATTTTTCGAGGGGGATTATCTGCGCCCGCTGCATGAGGCAGGATTGCTAGAGGTGCTACAAGAGTCGCCACAATTGCAAACAGAAGTCTTTTTCTAATTGTTTTTCTCACAGTTAACTCTGACCAGCTGGTCCGTTTGAATCTCGTCGCAATAACGTGCGCAGATATGCAGATATTTTGCTGCCGTATTCACGATCAATGGCAAATATATTGAGAAGAAATGAAGCGAGTGCAATGGCTTTTAAGACAAGCGGGGTTGGCGCAGTCATGAAAAATGTACTGACGATAATTCCCAAGAAGTTAATGATTGCCATAATGACTCGGCGGATAATTTTGAGCGCTATCTGTTCTGTGACTTTCTGCAATTTCTTACTTGAAAGTAAGAGGGCGATGGGGCCACTGAGCGCGCAGCTGAATATGAGGAAGGTGACCAGAACAGCTAGTGAATACATATCTACCCTTCCCACGAAGTATCAGTTACTGCAAAGACTGCCATATCAATCTGTGAACCATCCTCGCGAGTGACCTTATTGCGAAGGATTCCCTCCTTTTGATATCCAGCACTTACCAATAATCGTTGTGACGCCAGATTATCAACATCTACCAATCCATCAATTCTCCGAAAGCCAATTTCTCGCAGTCCTAAATCTGTAATCATCCGAGCCGCAATAGTTCCGATTCCCTTGCCGCGTTGGTTCTTATCAATCCAATAACCAATTTCTGCAGTGTGATTGCGGATATTGATTGTATGCAATGAAATAACACCTGCAAATTCTTTATCCGCGCCATTTCCGTAATCGATGACAAAACGCAATTCACGTCGTTCAGCAAATGAAAATGGATCAGACCTAACGAATTCAATGGCGTGATCAAGGGTGTAGAGCGAAGGGACGGTGGTGTAGGCAGAAATTATTGGATCTTGGCAAGCTTGAAAAATTGAATCGATATCTGACTCTGCACTGGGGCGCAATGTGATGAGTCCATGGGTGAGGGTTGTAATCTCATTAGGCCACCAAATCATGGACTAATCCTATTGCAGGTGATTGTGAGTAGACGTTAGCCAATCAGTTCAGAATCGCGTTGGCGACTTTGATCATGGGTACAACTCAAATTAGAAGGAAGGGCTGCGCAAGAATCGCAGAGCAGAATCAATTGATGGCATGAGGCGGTATTGCAGTTGCGAAAATCTTTTGTTGGAGCATTGCACTTATCGCATTCGCCTATGACTTTTGCTTTATCTGAGAAATCCATTGCCATGCGGTCATCAAATACATACAAAGAACCTTCCCATGAAGCATCATCTCCAAAGCGGTTTCCATATTTCACAATACCGCCATCGATTTGATAGACCTCGTTGAATCCGCGGTTCTTCATCACCACCGAGAGAATTTCGCAGCGAATTCCGCCGGTGCAGTAAGTGACCACTGGCTTATCTTTGAGATGATCGTACTTACCGCTTTCGATTTCGCGGACAAAGTCGCGAGAAGATTCAACATCGGGAACTACAGCATTCTTAAACTTTCCTATTTTTGCTTCGTATGCGTTGCGTCCATCAAAGAAGACAACTTCATCTCCGCGTTCTTTGACTAATTCTTCAACTTGTTCAGGGCGAAGGTGCACGCCGCCACCAATTACGCCGTTCTTATCAACCTTGATTTCATCTGGATTTCCGAAGGCGACTAATTCATCTTTGACGGCAACTCGAAGACGTGGAAATTCATTTCCGGTTCCATCTGACCATTTAAAGGTTATATTTTTGAAACCTTCGTAGCGGCGAGTTTCGCGTACATATTTCTTCACATCGGCCATTTCTCCGCCGACAGTTCCATTAATACCGTGTGGTGAAATCAAGATGCGACCCTTGAGATTCAGAGTTTCGCACAATTGTTTCTGCCAAAGACGCATGGCTTCAGGATCTGCAATGGGGGTAAAGCAGTAATACAGAATCACTTTATTAAGCTTTGGTGCGTGCTTGTTCACGACTCCATTCTAGACCGCCTTCGGCGGCCTCCGAATTTCGCCCGTGAACAAGCACGCACATCAATAAAAAGGCTATGAGTTGCGAGTAGTTGAAACTTCAACTACATTAAGGCTTCACCAAAGGAGCGCAAAGTGCCAGCAGTAACGGTCAGTGATATCACGATTCTTCCTCGTATCTCGGATGCTTCACAACTTCGTTCACGACGAATCAAGAGCATTACTACTGCTCCGCAAGGTTTTGAAGGTGAAGGTTTTCCTGTACGTCGCGCATTTGCTGGCGTTGATCTCGCAGAGCTAGATCCATTTATTCACTTAGATCAAATGGGTGAAGTTGAATATGCACCTGGTGAACCAAAGGGAACTCCTTGGCATCCACATCGTGGTTTTGAAACTGTTACCTACATTATTGATGGCATCTTTGATCACAAGGACTCCAACGGTGGTGGGGGAACAATTACCGATGGTGATACTCAATGGATGACAGCTGGCGGTGGAATTCTTCATATTGAAACTCCTCCAGAGCATCTTGTTATGTCCGGTGGTTTGTTCCACGGATTCCAACTCTGGGTAAATCTTCCAGCAATTAAGAAATGGTCCGCTCCTGCTTATCAAGATGTGCGCGCAAATGATGTGGCACTTCTTTCATCAACTGATGGCGGATCGCTAATTCGAATTATTGCCGGTGAACTTGATGGCCATGTTGGTCCAGGATCAACACAAACACCAATTACTTTGATCCACGCAACTGTTGCACCAGGTGCAGAGCTTCGACTTCCATGGCGCAAGGATTACAACGCACTTGTCTACACAATGGCAGGTCATGGTTTTGTTGGAGATGAACAACGGCCGGTATCAATGGGACAGCTCACCGTATTTGGTGAAGGCGATTGCATTGTTGTTCGCGCTGCAAACCAGCAAGAGTCTCGTTCCCCAAATCTTGAACTATTTATTCTTGGTGGGCAACCAATCAAGGAACCTGTCGCATGGATGGGTCCATTTGTGATGAATACAAAGCGTGAAGTGCTTCAAGCATTTGAAGATTTCCAGAAAGGTTTACTGGGTTCAATCCCAGCGATCTATAAGGAAGATGCCAAGAAGCCCATGAATCGCACGGATAAGTTATCTGGTGACATCAAGGCCGCAGATATTCTCGATGTACACAATGCGCCAACTGATTTACAAGAAGGCTAGTTAGAGAGCTTTGAGCGCAGAGACAACCTTTGTGAGCGACGCCTTTGCATCACCAAACAAGAGCATGGTCTTTGGATCATAGAGAAGTTCATTCTCGATACCAGCAAATCCTGGGCGCATTGAGCGCTTGAGGAAGATGATGTTGGCAGCGTGATTCACTTCAAGAATTGGCATTCCATAGATTGGGCAACCTGGTGTTG
>RFSY01000150.1 GCA_009923805.1 Actinomycetota bacterium | reverse complement strand
CTCGTAAAATATCTTGATCGGTAGATAAATCATCGACATCTATAAATTCCGGCTCTTCCTCGCCACCATCAGAGACAGCCTGAAGATCTACCTGAATTAATACCGCTTCGGAATCAAAAGCTAATCCGATGATTCCAACTCGAAATTCCTCCTCAATGGGTGTGTTAAGTGGTGCGTCATCGCGAGGTAATTTTGAGATCGAAATAGTGACATCACTCTGCTTGATCTCGCGAATCATGTAGATAAGTCGATCGGCGAGTGCTTGCACCTGAGTTTTCTCGAGCGAGACCGAAATTAAGCGGGATCCAGATTCGGCTTGGATGAAGAAGGTTCTATCGCCCGGTTCGCCAACAGTGCCTACTGTAAAGCGTTCGGGGGTTTCGAAGAGAAGAATGCGGGCGGTCATTTTTTACGCGAATTCGTGGCTTCGCTTCCTCCCCCGAGAAGTAATTTCTTAGAAAGCGAACGGCTAGGCGTGCTGGTGAGAACGCTCGAGGAATCGTTAAATGCAATGAGTCGAGCGGTAGTTCCATCGAAATCAAGAATCGTTAAGGAAGCCGGATTCACCACTAGTGATTGAAAATCATCAAGCTTCATCTTCAAAAACTTCGCAGTCATCGCCTTGATGACATCGCCGTGAGTAATGAACAGGTGTGTTCCATTCTTCTTCTCTTTGAGTGCATCAACAACGCTCTGTGACGTTCTCTTCTGCATAGATATGAAGCTTTCACCATCTGGAAATTTCACCTTGCTTGGCTTGCTTTGAATATCTTTCCAGAGCTTCTCTTTTGCCAAGGAACGGAGCTTTCGACCGCTCCAGGCCCCGTAATTCATTTCAATAATTTGTTCGTCAATCAGATATTTCTTCAGTCCACTACCGAATTCAGACTCGAGCCAAGGAGCAATCGTCTCTTGACATCTCTGCATGGGGCTGACCCTGATTGAATCAAAAATTGTCGGTCCGATTCTGGGAACTAAATCTGCAGCTTGCCTCCTGCCTTGTGAACTCAATGCAATTCCCGGTAATTGGCCAGAGAGTATCCCGGCCTCATTGGCCATCGAATGTGCATGTCGAAGCAGAATAATGCGAGCCATAAATCCAAGGCTATCGTCATTTCTTCTATGTCGAGTTTCCAATATCAAGATTTTCCGCTGTGCAATTGCTAGGGTCTGCAATATGGAGATGCGTAGAGCTGGAAAAAGTGGGCTCGTGCTCTCTCGACTTGGTCTTGGAACGATGACATGGGGTCGAGATACCGATACGCACGAAGCAGCCGATCAATGTCGCGCCTATATCGACGCGGGTGGAAATTTCTTTGA
>RFSY01000149.1 GCA_009923805.1 Actinomycetota bacterium | reverse complement strand
TGCTGCATCTAAGGCTCAACTCGAGCGCGGTGCACGTATGGTTGAACTTCTTAAGCAAGGTCAGTACTCGCCTTATTCACTCGAGCGTCAGATTGTTTCAATCTGGGCAGGTACAACAGGCAAGCTCGATGATGTTGCAGTCGCTGATATCCGTCGCTTCGAATCCGAACTTCTCGACTTCATTAGTCGCGAACGCAAAGAGATCTTCACAGTGATTTCAGAGACTAAGCAGCTCGAAGATGACACTGTTGCAAAGATGGAATCAGCAGTTGTTGATTTCAAGAAGCAATTCAAGTCATCTGTAGCACCTGCAGTTAACGATGCACCTGCAAAGGCGCTCGATAGCGAAGGCGCAGAAGCAATTACAAAGCATGTTCCTCCAGCGGCGGTGAAGAAGTAACCCATGGGTGCTCAACTTCGCATATATCGCAGGCGGATGCGTTCCGTTAAAGCGACTAAAAAGATCACGAAAGCTATGGAGTTAATCTCTGCTTCTCGTATCGTTAAGGCGCAGCAACGTGTAACAGCATCGGTATGCTCTGGAGTTAACACGTGCGGTATCTGCAGTTGCAACATACTCTTCAACAAATCACCCGTTGACAACACCACACGAAAATCCACGTCGTGCAGCGATTTTGATCATCTCTGCTGACCGCGGTATGGCTGGTGCGTATTCAACTAATGCGATTAAGGAAGGCGAGAAACTGGCAGCCCTGCTTCGTGAGCGCGGTCTGCAAGTCTCTAACTTCCTCGTTGGTCGCAAAGCTGTTAACTATTACAAGTTCCGTAACCGCGAAATGGCCGGCACTTGGACAGGTTTCTCAGATAACCCAACATATGAGAATGCGAAGGAAATCGCAGATTCACTTCTCGGGGCATTCCTTGCTGATTCAGCTGATTCAAATGTGGGCGTCGATGAAATTCATATCATCTTCACTCAGTTCAAATCAATGTTGACGCAAGAAGCAACTGCAAAGCGCATGATTCCGCTGGAAGTTGTTGAATCTTCGGAAGCTATTCCAACAGGATTGCTTCCTATGTATGAATTCGAACCAAATGCGGCAGAGGTTCTCAACGCACTTCTTCCTCGTTATATCGAAGCACGTATCTTTAACGCGATGTTGCAATCTGCAGCTTCAGAACACGCAGCTCGTCGTCGCGCTATGAAATCAGCAACTGACAATGCTGAGGATTTGATCAAGTCGCTTACCCGACTTGCGAACGCTGCTCGTCAAGCAGAAATTACTCAAGAAATCAGTGAAATCGTCGGCGGCGCAGATGCGTTGGCCTCAGCTAGTGCAGGGAGTGAATAATGTCAGCAACAGGTAAAGGCCGCGTAGCCCGAGTTAT
>RFSY01000148.1 GCA_009923805.1 Actinomycetota bacterium | reverse complement strand
GGCACTAGTTTTCCGAATGAACTTATTGGATTCGCTTGTGAAATTACGAATATGCCATAGCCACAAAGTGCAACCCACGGATTGATTAACGAGATAGGGACAAGTATCAATCCCGTTACAGCTCCAAAAATCCAAAGGATTGCAAGCACCTTCTGCATTTTTTCAACTGGATATGGGAAATCTTCCGTAAAATTTACTGGGATCTTTAGCTTGGTGAATAAGCCGACTAATGTATTAACCCAATACTGGCCAAAGAGACAGACCCCGAAGTAAAAAACTCCCCATTTACGATTTGGAGTATTGAGATTCTCAGCCAGTAAGGCGACACCAAAAGGAATAAGTGCAACCCAAGCCATTGTTACTCCGTGATTCCAAACAATCCAGACATTCGTTCCTTCTACGTACTGTCCAAGTGCGTGATATCCGTACCACATTGAGAAAAGTACAAGGAATCCTAAGGTGTATGAAAGGAAGGTCGGCCAGTTTTCTAGAAGCGCGGAATTAATATTCTCGCTCTCACTTATTTTTGGGACTAGCGCTACGACATCTAGGCCTAAGAGAGTTAAAGCGATTGAAAAAACCCCATCGCTTAACGAATCAATTAACTTATGGCTGATGTGCTTAATCTTTTTTTCCATAAGGAACCTCAATCAAATTTGAGTCTAATTAACGCTCTCGGTAAGAATTGAAACGCGATCATTTGATACAGATAAAAAGCCGCCGCTCACAGTAAATTCCTGTGTTGTTCCATCAGTGCCTTTAATACTGACAGCTCCATCGACTAGTACGCCAAATAAAGGTGAGTGACCTGGAAGAACTCCAAGATCTCCTTCTGTGGTGCGGGCAGAGACAAATAGTGCCTCGCCTGACCACACCTGTTGTGTTGGCGATACTAGTGCGACGTTAAGAGCCATTTTGTTTCCTTACTTAATTCTTCGCAAGTTCAGCAGCTTTGCGCTCGACATCGTCGAGGCCACCGCACATGAAGAATGCCTGTTCTGGAACGTGATCGTACTTTCCATCAGCAAGTGCTTCGAAGGCAGAGATTGTCTCTGTGAGTGGAACGAATGAACCATCGAGTCCGGTAAAGACCTTTGCCACGAATGTGTTCTGTGACAAGAAGCGCTGAATGCGACGGGCACGTCCTACGAGAACGCGGTCATCTTCGGAAAGTTCATCAATACCCAAGATAGCGATGATGTCCTGAAGATCCTTGTAGCGCTGCAAGATCTGCTTAATGCGGTTTGCAACACGGAAGTGGTGCTCACCGATGTAGCGAGGATCAAGGATACGAGATGATGAATCGAGTGGATCCACAGCTGGGTAGATACCAAGCTCTGAAATCGGACG
>RFSY01000147.1 GCA_009923805.1 Actinomycetota bacterium | reverse complement strand
AGGTCTAATGCACCTGCCACCTCGCGTGCAACTCCTCGGATGCTTAGTGCGTAACCTCTATCAGGATTTACTGCGATATCGAAGATTACATCCTTGATCATGAGCCCTTGGATAGCATCTGCGCCAATTGCAACAGTACCCTCGGCGAAAGTCATAATTCCAGAGTGATCATCTCCAATACCTAACTCTCTCGCAGAGCAGATCATTCCATTAGAAGTTTTTCCATAAGTCTCGCGTGCGCCAATACTGAAATTACCAGGTAAGAGCGCACCTGGTAACGCTGCGACTATTACATCCCCAACGTCAAAATTAGTCGCCCCGCAGATGACATAGCGAGTTTCTTTCTCACCACAATCAAGACCCACGTAACGAATTGGCTTCTTATGCTCTTTTAGCTCTTCTATGCTCAATACCTTTGCAAATACCAACGGTCCAGTCAGGTCTGCGCCTTGCTTGATGATCTCTTCAACCTCGAAACCAACTCGAATAAGAGCATCTGAAATCTGTTCGGGTGTTACAGACTTTGGAATGGAAACAAATTCTTCAATCCACGATAAGGGTGCGCGCATTTAGAGTCCTACTCCAAACTGGCGTGTGAAACGTAAGTCGCCTTCGACGATGTCATGCATATCCGTAATTCCGTGACGAACCATCAGGGTTCGCTCAAGTCCCATACCAAATGCGAACCCGGTGTAAATATCGGTATCAATTCCACATGTTGCAAGGACTTTTGGGTTGACCATGCCACAGCCGCCCCATTCAATCCAACGATTATTAAAGAAGATATCTACTTCCGCACTTGGCTCAGTAAAAGGAAAGAATGATGGACGAAGTCGCGTTGTGACATCTGGACCAAACATATGACGCGCAAAATTATCGAGTGTGCCTTTGAGGTGCGCCATCGTGATTCCTTTATCAACGACAAGCCCCTCCACTTGATGGAAAACAGGGCTGTGGGTTGCATCCAGTTCATCTGCGCGGAAGGTTCGTCCCGGACAGATTACGTAGATAGGCGGCTCTTGTGTCAGCATGGTGCGAATTTGGACCGGTGATGTGTGGGTGCGTAGCACTACCCCAGAATCAATCGGTTCAACAAAAAAAGTATCTTGCATCGTGCGCGCTGGATGATCGGCGGGGATATTGAGCGCATCGAAGTTGAGCCAACCAGATTCAAGTTCAGGACCCTCTTCTACTGCAAAACCCTGCTCGATAAAGAAATCTGAAATCTCATTCTTGATAATCGAAATCGGATGCAACCCACCACGATGAGTTCTCTGCACTGGCAATGTAATATCAACAACTTCTTCAAGCAGAACTTTCTTATCGCGTTCCGCTTCCAATTTCTCTGTTGCAACTACTAGCGCTTTAGCAAT
>RFSY01000146.1 GCA_009923805.1 Actinomycetota bacterium | reverse complement strand
TGGCGATGGTGAACTTGGAATTGCACTTCGCACAGGTCAAATTACGGGTAAAGAAATTCGCATCTACGCAGGTTGCGGAATTGTTGCTGGCTCTAACCCTGAAAAAGAGTTAGAAGAGAGCGCTGCAAAGATGATTCCAATGCGGTCCGCCTTACATTGACGAAACGCTACTATAAATTCCTTTAAGTAAGTCTGCGCCTGCTTCACGATTAGGAACGTTTATTACTACTACAGAAATTCCCTTAATTGGTTCTGTAAGTTCGCCGATCAATTGAGCTTGTGTTGCGGAGATTCCCATTGAAGTCGCAATAGCTGCAGGGTCTAATCCGTGCGGAGTTCCAAATACCTCTTCGAAACCGTCGACGCCGCGTTGTGAAAGCGTTGAGAAGATGCCGCCGCCATCATTATTGATAACAAATATCTTGAGGTTAATTGCCTCTTTGTGAATCAGGCCAGTGAGGTCGTGCAGGAATCCAAGGTCGCCCAGCACTGCGATTGTCTTGCTGCGCGCAGATGCGATGCCTAACGCTGTTGAGATATTTCCATCGATACCCGCAAGGCCACGGTTGGCAAAGGTTTCAACGCCATCTCGTGCGACTGCAAAACCCTCGAGATCACGGATTGGTCGCGATGACGAGATAAAGAGTGAAGTTCCTGTCGGAACTCCTGCTGCAATTTCGCGAGCAATAAGTTGTTCAGACCAGGTAGAAATATCAGCGACCATCTTCATTGCACGAAGTGAATACTTCTTCCATTTCTCGGCGTATTCACTATCAGCTGTTTGTACCTCAAGAGCAGGAAGTTGCAAGAACTTCTGATCAGCTCTTCGGTCTGAGTCAACAGTTGCCATACGCGGATCGATAACAATCTCTTTACGGGCCAGCTTGATAAATGAGTTGATAGAACGAGAAAGCGTTGTACGGCCAATGACAACAACCGTATCTGGCGCAAGGTCTTCTGCAATTGTTTTCGAGGTGAGGAAGATGCTGGCATGTGAACTCGCGTTCTTAAAAGTAAGTGGGTCTTCGGCAATAATCGGCCAACCAAGTTCTTTAGAAAACTTTTCTACAGATTCAGCAACTCCACAAGTTGATTTTGTATAGAAAGTTCCCGGAGTTTTACGATCAAAGACTTTTGGTGAGGAAATCGTTAAATCACTAAGCCAGTTATCAGTGTTGTCACCAACAAGCGGTTCTTCAAATTGAATATTTAGGTGTACCGGCCCTGATTGAAGAGAGTTGAAGGGAAGCTCCATCGGATAGACGCTGCCTGATACATCTGCGAAGTAACGAACAGATTTTCCAAATATTCGTGCCTGCTCAGTTGTTTGATTAGCGCCTGTGCGACGCAGAGATGCGGGACGATCTGCTGTGAGAATGAG
>RFSY01000145.1 GCA_009923805.1 Actinomycetota bacterium | reverse complement strand
TAGTTTCCACCCAAGTCGAATACTCGTTACTCAATCGATCTATAGAACTCGAAGTTTTACCATGTGCCGATGAAACCAATATTGGAGTTCTGGCATGGGCGCCATTAGGTCGCGGCGTTCTCACAGGTAAATACCGTAAGGGAATTCCAAATGATTCTCGAGCCGCCGCCCCACACTTCGTTAAACATGTTGAACCGTACTTGGACGCTCGCTCGTCTCGAATTGTTGAAGCCGTCAGTGTTGCAGCCGAAGGCCTTGGTTATTCACCTCTTGAGGTAGCACTAGCTTGGGTTCGCGATACCCCGGGAATTACCAGTGCAATTGTCGGGGCCCGCACCGGCGCGCAACTTCGCGGCGTACTTAAATCAGAAGAAATTGTGCTTCCAAGTATTGTGCGTGACGCACTCGATGAAATCTCGGCCTAAGAGTTCTCTAGAAAATCTTTTAAGACATGCACGCCAAAGTGAAGCCCCGAAATAGGTACCCGTTCATCTACACCATGGAAGAGTGCCATAAAATCAAGATCAGCTGGCAGTCGGAGTGGACTAAATCCATAACCAACTATTCCTAGCTCTGAAAGAGCTTTGTTATCAGTTCCACCGCTCATCAGATATGGCACCGGAATACCTTCGGGATCATGAAGCAGAATAGCTGAACACATCGCTTCAACTAGATCTCCCTCGAACTCAACTTCTAGCGCGATATCTCTTGAAATCGTTTCTATCTCGATATCCGGACCCACAATTGCACGAATCGTCTGGTTAAGTTCATCTTCATATCCAGGTAGGAAACGACCATCGATAACAGCAGTAGCACTGCCTGGAATTACATTTGCCTTATATCCGGCATCCAACATCGTTGGGTTAGCTGTGTTTTGTAGCGTTGCACCAATCATTCGCGCCGTAGGACCTATCTCTTTCAGGAGTGGACGCAAATCATTCTCATCGAACTTCTTACCAGTTGCCTTCGCAATCTTTTCAAAGAGGATCTTCACGGTGCTGGTATATCTCTGAGGCCACTTGAAGCGACCAATTTTGGCTACTGCTTCAGATAAGGCTGTAAGTGCATTCTCTTCATTCATCATAGATCCATGTCCAGCACGACCCTTGGCTGTCAGCCTCATCCAGTGAATTCCCTTTTGCGCAGCTTCAATAAAATAAAGTCGCTTCCCATCCCCGACTGTTACTGAGAATCCCCCAACTTCAGAGATTGCCTCCGTACAACCTGCAAAAACTTCTGGATGATGCGCGGTCATCCATCTAGAACCAAAAGTCATGCCTGCTTCTTCATCTGCAAAAAAAGCAAGAACGATGTCGCGAGGTGGTTGATAACCGATTCTTTTCCAATATCTAATAATCGAGAGAATCATCGCATCAACATTTTTCATATCTAC
>RFSY01000144.1 GCA_009923805.1 Actinomycetota bacterium | reverse complement strand
CAGATTGCTTACGCTTGCGGTCGATACGAACGCCAACGAGATCCTTCTTATCAACTTCAAATTCAAGCCAAGCACCGCGGCTAGGAATAATCTTTGAAGTAAATACATCTTTATCTGAAGTCTTTTCAATCTGACGTTCGAAATAAACACCAGGTGAGCGAACAATCTGTGAAACAACAACGCGCTCTGTTCCGTTAATTACGAAAGTTCCGCGTGGTGTCATTACAGGGAAGTCACCCATGAAGACTGTCTGAGACTTAATTTCACCGGTCTCGTTATTGGTAAATTCGGCAGTAACGAAGAGTGGCTGCGCATATGTCATGTCGCGCTCTTTGCAATCTGCGATTGAATACTTAGGTAGCTCGAAGCGGTGGTCACGGAATGACAGTGACATCGTTCCCTGGAAATCTTCGATTGGTGAAATCTCTTCAAAGATTTCTTCCAAACCAGACTTCGAAGGAAGTTCTCCTCGATTTGTGTTGGTTGATTCAGCAAGACGGGAACGCCATAGATCGTTACCTAACAACCAGTCAACGCTTTCAACTTGCAGCGCGAGCAGATTAGGAACTTCTAGCGGTTCACGGATCTTTGCGAACGAAATACGACGGGGGGCAGTTGAACTCTTTTTCGCGGCCAAGAGATGTCCTTCCAGACAGAACTTATTAAATGTGACATTTAATTCGTGCACGCACATCTAGAAGGTCGCCGCCGCTATATGCAATGACCTTGAGATTAATTGTGCGAAGGGGAAGAGTATCGGCTCACCCCCTCATGGGGCAAACCGGCGGCTTATATACCCGAAAAGGGGGTTTTGTCTTCAAAATCCGAAAATTTGTGTACGAAAGCCCAAACGCCCGAGCATGAAAAACCCCCTTTGGGTGGAGCGAAGGGACTTTAACGAACCAAGTCCCAAGCCCGCCCGAAGGGGGTTTATCTGTAAGAAGAAATTACTTAACAGTGACCTTTGCGCCAGCTGCTTCGAGAGCTGCCTTTGCCTTATCCGCTGTCTCCTTGTTTACCTTCTCAAGAAGTGTTGCTGGTGTTGCATCTACAAGATCCTTAGCTTCCTTGAGACCAAGTGCTGAGTTGAGGTTACGTACTTCCTTGATAACCGCAATCTTCTGTGCGCCTGCTTCTTCGAGGATAACTGTGAAGTCATCTTGTGCTTCAGCTGCGCCACCTGCTGCTGCGCCGCCTGCTGCTGCAGCTGCAACTGGTGCTGCTGCTGTTACATCGAATTCAGTTTCGAATGCCTTGACGAACTCTGAGAGTTCAACAAGTGACATTTCCTTGAACTGAGTCATTAAATCTGCTTGTGAGAGCTTTGCCATTTTCTATTTTCCTTTTCTTTATTCCGCTGGAGTTTCTGCTGCATCTGTTGCTTCTGCAGCAACTTCAGCGACAACTTC
>RFSY01000143.1 GCA_009923805.1 Actinomycetota bacterium | reverse complement strand
TCTTTCTTGTCATCTTTCCACCCATGGACATGGTCATGAACCCGAAGACATGCTCCACGCGAGCCCTGATTGACGACTTGACATGATTCAGATGCTTGGCTGCGTCGCTAAGAGGATGATTGCGAGCACCTTTTTCATGGATGAGGCTTTCGAAGCCTGCGAGATTTAAGGGCACCTCGAATAATCAGCAAATCGCAAAGGTTTTGTAGACATGAAGAAGCCGCCAAAGAGGCGGCAGAGAAAGAGAATGCTATATCGACGATTGGCAAGATTTCCTAAGCTTTGGGAGGTCCTCCGCAAGATTCATGCAACCACTGCTGTGTGAAAAGAGCGCTGGAGATAACGAAGGAAGTTGAATGTCAGGTTCTTGAGGCCCCACCAAGCCTCGTTCCTTTCTAGCCCAATCTTTCGTGTCAACTTTCCACCCATGGACATGGTCATGCCGCCAAAGACATGCTCCACACAAGCTCTGATTGACGACTTGACACGATTCACGTCCTTGGCTGCGTCGCTAAGCGGATGATTGCGAGTGCCTTTTTCGTGGATCAGGCTTTCGAAGCCACCGAGTTTCAGAAGATCCTCAAAGCATTCACCCGAATATGCTGAATCAGCCCAGACATAGTTATGTTCGTTTTCGGGATCCAGCAGGTGTGGAAGCATCTGGCTGTCGTGGATATTGGCAGGAGAGACAGCATATCGGCGGATAAATCCATGATCGACATCGATGCATACGCTGTTCTTGTAACCGTAGTAACTGATGCCGTTCTTTTTTGTCCAGCGAGCATCTAAATCCTTTTGCTGCAAGCGATCTGGGTTTTCATCCCAGCCTTCAGGCAGCCTCCCAGCCTTGATTTCTTTATTCTCCTCGCGGGTATTGCGTTGCTTGGGAACCGGGACAAGAGTCGCATCGATGATCTGACCACCACGGGCCTGGAGACCCTGGGAGCGGAGGTATCCCTCAAACATCTCGAAGAGCTCCTCGATCACTCCAGCCTTGCGCAGCCGCTCCCTGAAGAAGGCGACTGTGGTGGCATCTGGAATCCTGTTCATCACACCAAGCCCGACAAACTCCTCAAAGGAGCGTCTGTCGTTCACCTGGAATTCAAGCTCTTCATCGCTCAGGTTGAAAAGCTGCTGGAGAACGAGCATCTTGAAAAGGATCAGCGGTTCAATCCTCTTGCGCCCTGCATTGCTCTTGCGCTCGTGCTCATAGCCCTTTTCAAGCAGTGGTCGGAATGATTCCCATGGGATTGAATCAGCCAGGCGCTTGAGAACCGGCTTTTTGTCCTGGAGCTTTGTGACTCTTTGCTGTTCGTCCCAGAAGCCTCTCTGACCCACCGTTGTCGCAACAAATGCTCAACAAATCATAATCTGGATCATGCTGGAATCAAGTGCATTGTTGATTTTTCGAGGTGCCCATTAGCGATTGAGGCCAAATC
>RFSY01000142.1 GCA_009923805.1 Actinomycetota bacterium | reverse complement strand
AATATTCTTCCTGTGAGTAAAAGTAACCGGCAGAAGTTACTAAACCCAGGGCTCCGATAACTGTGACCGAGTTCGGAGTAAGACCAATTCGCAAGGCGAGGCGAGCCACTGGATTAATTAATCGAGTGACTATCGGTTTCAGTGCGCTACTAATCATCGGCACCATCGTAGGCTTTCCCTCATGTCTTCTCCTAGTTCCGCGCATGTGAGACGTATCCACGTATATGGACACGTCTCTGCCTCCCCACAAGCTGTCGCCACCGCGTTTTCCGGCGCAATTGCGGATACCCCGGAATCTGAATCTGACCTCGCAATTTTTGCAATCAACCCCTCTGCAGGTATTGATCAACCAACTATCGATAACTGGTCAGCACTTGATGACTTCCAAATTCCACGCATCGTTGTTGTCAACGGATTAGAAGGTCAAGAGCAGGATTTCGAAGATGCTGTGATGATTGCCAATCGTGTTTTTGATCAATTGATTACTCCGTACTTAGTACTACATGATGATGCTGGTCAACCGGCAGCACTCATCTCATTAGATGATCTGCAGATTTCTGATTATTCAACAAGTCCAATGTCTACTAGGCCTTGCGAGCCCGAGCATGAGGAATTAGTGAAAGATTTCCGAGATGAATATCTAGAACAGATGACGGAGATGGAAGATGGAGCTTTCGCCGCAGGAATTCTCTTTCCCGCTATTCCACTTAATCTGGCGACAGGTTTGGGTTTAGATAAGGTAAAAAAATATATTGACCAGTTACCAAGCGGCAGCTAACTCATCTCGCGTCAGGGTTAAAAGTTGAGGCATAACTTTTGTTTTGCCAATAATCGGCATGAAGTTGGCGTCTCCAGACCAACGTGGAACAACATGTTGATGAATATGCGCTGCCACCCCCGCACCAGAGATAGCGCCTTGATTCATTCCAAGGTTAAAACCATCTGCACCTGAAACTTTTCGGATTGTCTTCATAGCATGTGATGTGAGATCTGTAATTTCATGACGTTCTTCATCGGTGAGCTCCGTTAAATCTGCCACGTGTCGATGGGCGCAAATGAGAAGGTGTCCTGGGTTATATGGATACAAATTCATGACCACGTATGCACTTATTCCGCGATAAACAATCAAACCCTCTTGATCGGACAAAGTCGGAATTCGACAGAAAGGACATTGCACATCATTGCCATCGAGTGGACGATTTTCACCGCGAAGATATTCCAAGCGATGTGGTGCCCATAATCTCTGCCAACCATCTGGCATTCCTGCGCCATCAATATCGGACATGGCTAAACCTGGCGGCGCTCGGCGATAGTCTTTTGAATTTCGGCGATCGCCTCTTGCAAAGGAACACCGTTCTTCTGATCACCATTGCGATAGCGGAATGAGACAGCACCAGCTTTTACATCTTCTTCTCCGGCAATAATCATGTATGGAACTTTCTGCATCTGTGCATTACGCACCTTCTTCTG
>RFSY01000141.1 GCA_009923805.1 Actinomycetota bacterium | reverse complement strand
AAGTCCACGAACGATTCCGAACTTCTCATCCAAAACCTTAGCCATTGGAGCCAGGCAGTTAGTTGTACATGACGCGTTAGAAATAACATGGTGGTTTGCTGGGTCGTACTTCTCGTGGTTTACGCCCATAACGATTGTGATGTCTTCATCAGTTGCAGGAGCTGAAATAATGACTTTCTTCGCACCAGCTGTGATGTGCTTTTGAGCATCTGAAGCCTTGGTGAAGTGACCAGTTGATTCGATAACGATATCTGCCTTCACCGATGCCCATGGAAGATTTGCTGGGTCGCGATCAGCGAATACCTTGATTGTCTTTCCACCGACTGTGATGCTGTCATCAGTGTGAGTAACTTCTAGTCCAAGACGTCCCAGGATTGAGTCGTACTTGAGCAGATGGGCAAGTGTTGCGTTATCTGTTAGGTCGTTGATACCTACGATATTGATATTTGGGTTGGTGAGCGCTGCGCGAAAGAAGTTGCGGCCAATACGTCCAAAACCATTAATTCCAACATTAATCATCTAAAAACCTCTTCTACATAATAAATTGCCCCAGATAAAGGTGGCTTACTTTTACACCACAACGTTGGGGGCTTGGGCGGAAGTCTATCAGTCAGTAATTGGTTACTCGCCGGTCAGATTGGCGAGGCCAGGCTCTCTTAACCTGCTATTCACCTAATAAATCGGGTGAGAGTCCGGCTTCTGTATCAGGAATACCAAGTTCTCCGGCACGCTTATCTGCCATCGCTAATAATCTACGTATGCGGCCTGCAATTGCATCTTTCGTCATTGGTGGATTTGCAAGTGAACCCAGCTCTTCCAAACTTGCTTGGCCATGCGAAATTCGCAGCTCTCCTGCCTCCTTTAAATGATCAGGAATTTCAGGACCAAGAATCTCCATCGCTCGCTGAACTCGGGCCGCGGCGGCAACAGCGGCGCGAGCAGAGCGACGTAAATTCGCATCATCGAAATTAGCCAAACGATTTGCAGTTGCTCGCACTTCACGACGCATGCGACGTTCTTCCCAAGCCAAGACGCTCTCATGAGCACCCAATCTCGTAAGTAGAACTCCAATTGCATCGCCATCGCGAATCACAACACGATCTACTCCACGAACTTCGCGCGCCTTGGCAACAATGCTTAAGCGGCGGGCAGCGCCAACAAGTGCCAGTGCCGCTTCTGGTCCGGGACAGGTAATTTCAAGTGAAGAAGAGCGACCTGGTTCTGTCAATGATCCATGCGCGATAAAAGCGCCACGCCATGCCGCCTCGGCATCACACACATTTGCAGCGACTACTTGTGGTGGAAGTCCACGAACAGGGCGGCCATTTGCATCAATTAATCCGGTCTGGCGAGCAAGTGCATCGCCTGCTTCGATTACACGAACAACGTAGCGAGAACCTTTACGCAATCCACTTGATGTAAGAACCGCCAAATCACTGTCATGACCATAGATATCGGCGATATCTTTCTTAAGACGCCGAGCGCTCTGCGATGTATCAA
>RFSY01000015.1 GCA_009923805.1 Actinomycetota bacterium | reverse complement strand
AATATCCAGGTTGAAGCACTCGATCGCGCGCGCTTGCTTGCAGATGTTACAAGAACGCTTTCGGAACAACATGTAAATATTCTCAGCGCCGCAGTAAGTACATCGAAAGACCGTGTTGCTATCTCTCGGTTCACCTTTGAAATGGCAGATGCTAAGCATTTGGATTCAGTACTGGCGGCGGTACGCGGGATTGAAGGCGTCTATGACGTCTATAGAACTTAAAGAAGCGCAGATGTTGAATTAGTTAAATTCAGCGAGATGCTTTTCGGCTTCAAGTAGCCAAACTTTTCGCGCTTCAGCTGATTCAAATGATTCCTTAGCTTTCTTGGCATTGCCTGCAGCTTCAGCTTTGGCGGCAGCCTTGAGGTAGCTCTCGATAGATTCAGAGAGTTGCTTAACAACTTCAGCAGCGCGAGCTTTTGCTGATGGATCTGTTTTGCGCCAGATTTCAGCTTCCGCTTCCTTGATTGCATTTTCAACTGCAGATACACGAGCATCAAAAGCTGCGCGCTTATCTCGGTGAGTGATGCCAATTTTTTCCCAAGAGCGCATGAGCTCACGAAGTGAATTCTTTGCGCTCTTCACATCAGTGAATGGGACGAGCGCTTCTATTTGCACGATGAGCTCTTCACGCTTTGCAAGATTTGCAGTCATCGAAACTTCACGCTTTTCTAGGTCAGCGTTCTTAGCGGCGAAGAATTGATCTTGAGCGGCCTTAAAGCGTGCCCACAACTTCGCATCATCATTCTTCTTGCCACGGCCCGCGGCCTTCCAGGCATCCATCAGCGCCTTAAACCGGCGAGCAGTTGCAACCCAATCAGTTGAAGTAGCGAGTTTCTCCGCCTCTTCAATGATTTGCTTCTTCGCTTCTGTGACAACAGCGGTAGTTGCCTCCAATGCAGCAAAGTGAGTGCGGCGACGCTTATCAAACTTGTTGCGAGATGCTGAAAAGCGCTTCCAAAAATCTGCATCAGACTTCTTATCTAGGCGGGGTGCTGCTTTCCACTCTTCTAGGAGAGTCTTCAAGCGATCGCCGGTAGATTTCCAATTTTCAGAGAGTGCTAGCGATTCGGCTTCAACGACAATCTTCTCTTTCTCAACAAGTATCTGTTCACGGCGGGCAGCTTTGACTGCAGCCTCGGCCTTTTTTTTAGCTTCGTAGGCTTCGCGATGTCCTTCAATGAGCGGCTCAATCTGTTCAACAGATTGTGCAAGCGCTGCTAAATCACCAACGCCATTGAGTTCACGAACTTGAATGCGCAATTTCTTTACAGCTTCATATGCATCCTGAGGGACCATTGCACCACTAGTAATACGCGCAGCGGTAAGTGCGACTTCTGATGCAACAGCTTCAAATTTTCTTACAAAGTAGGCAAGGGCTTCATCCGCTGTTTTACCTGGATATGAACCGACAGGCTTTTCGCCTTCGGATGTGCGAACAAATACCGTTCCATCTTCTGCTACGCGACCAAATTGTGAAGGGTCTCCGATAAGTGCAGATGCTGCACTTGGTGTGGAGTGAGTATTGGCTAGTGTTGTTGGATTAGCGTCGGTCATGTTATTCCCCTTCAGCGCGTCGGCCGTGGCCTTCGTTGTTAACAGCGATAGTTTGTAAGGGTCAAAGGTACCCTGTGCCCTCTGAAGGAGTAAATCCACGCAAGGAATTGGGGGTCATCATGCTGGTACGTTCCTATCCGGCACCGATGTTCGCCACCAATTGCTGGGTGATTGCTCCGGGGGAGCGTTCAGAGTGCATCATCATTGATCCCGGTATGCCAGATATTTCCGCCGAAATCGAGATGATTGTGGAAGAGCATGGCCTAAAACCTGTTGCGGCACTACTTACTCATGGACATCTCGATCATACTTTTTCTATTAAACCTCTTGCAGATGGATATGAAATACTGGCATATATTCATAGCGAAGATCGTAGATTCATCGCTGATCCAGCTGGCATACACGGTGCAACTTTTATCTCGCAAATATCTGGCATCCACTTTTCTGAACCCAAGGAAGTGCGCGAACTCAAGAACGCGCAAACACTGGAGTTTCTCGGAATGAAGATTGTTGCAATTCACGCACCAGGACATACTCGGGGTTCACTTATGTACTTGCTCAACGATGAAATTTTGATCAGTGGGGACGTGCTATTTGCCGGTTCTATTGGTCGCACGGATCTGCCAACCGGAAGCGCTACTGATATGACAGAGACTTTGCTGAAGAAGGTTTTGCCCTTAAGCGATGATTTACGAGTGCTCACCGGACATGGGCCTGAGACGACGATTAAATATGAGAGAAAAAATAATCCATATCTGAAAGAATTAACCTCATGAAGTTCGAAAAGATTCAGGCGCCCAAGGGTGTGCGTGAGTACCTCCCGCCCGAATCCAGCGCCTTCGAGTGGGTGCGTGAACAGCTCATCGCTCCCGCTAAAGCAGCGGGCTATACATTGATGGAACTTCCGGTCTTTGAAGATACAAACCTTTTCACGCGAGGTGTGGGTGAATCCACTGATGTTGTTTCCAAAGAGATGTACACATTTGAAGATCGCGGGGGCAGATCTATTACGTTGCGCCCCGAGGGGACAGCAGGAGTTATGAGAGCGGTGATCGAAGCAAATCTCGATCGCGGTCAGTTACCAGTGAAGGTGTGGTACTCAGGTCAGTTCTTTAGAGCAGAACGACCACAAGCTGGACGTTATCGCCAGTTTTATCAAGTTGGGATAGAGGCAATCGGAGTTGATGATCCAGCACTTGATGCTGAGGTGATTGCCATTGCAGATCAAGGTTTTAAGAATCTGGGGTTAAAGAATTACCGTTTAGATATCACGTCGTTAGGTGATGCAGCTTCACGCGCAGCACATCGAGTAGATCTCATGAAATTTATTGGCCAATTAGATTTGGATGAGGCAACAAAAGAGCGTGCCTCGATTAATCCGCTTCGCCTATTTGACGATAAGCGTCCGCAGATGCAGAGCGCTATGGCCAAGGCGCCACTTCTGCTTGATTATTTATCCGAGGAATCTCGGGCTAATTTTGACAGAGTAAAAGAGTATTTAACGGTGATGGGAATAGCGTTTGTTGTTAATCCTAGAATGGTCAGAGGGCTGGATTACTACACCGGAACCACCTTTGAATTCGTACATTCAGATCTGGGTGCGCAAAGTGGAATTGGTGGGGGAGGCCGCTACGACGGACTGATGGAGATTCTGGGAGGTCAAACACTTTCTGGAATCGGTTTTGGTCTTGGAGTTGATCGCGCGCTTTTGGCAGCGGTTGCAGAAGGCACAGTTCCTGGCGAAGAATTTTCTTCTGATTTATTTATTATTCCATTGGGCGATGAAGCCAAAAGTAGCGCTCTGAGGATGGCGCAGGAGTTGCGTGCAAGATCAATTCGCATAGAGATTGCCTTCGGAGATAGAGCCCTTAAGGGTGCCATGAAGGCGGCAGATAAATCTGGAGCGAGATATGTGATTGTTTTAGGTGATGCCGAGCTAGCCGCCGGAGAAGTAGAACTCAAGAGAATGAGTGATGGAGTCATATCCTCCGTTAAGATTGAGCAATTGAAGTCAACGTTGATCGAGGCACTCTCGCTCACAACACTTAATTAAGGCGGCTTTTTCATCATGTTGAGAAATCACGATGCCGGCGCATTGCGCGCTTCGCATGCTGGACAGTCAGTTACTTTGGCAGGTTGGGTAGCTAGACGCCGTGATCATGGTGGAGTCGCTTTTATCGATTTACGTGATGCAACAGGATCTGTCCAAGTTGTGATTCGCGATGAGAAATTAGCAGGGTTGTTGCGCGCTGAATGGTGCTTGCAGATAACTGGTGAAGTCGCACTTCGCCCAGCAGGTAATGAGAATTCAAATATTCCGACAGGTGCAATTGAAGTCATGGGCGATGACGTTGTTGTTCTTAGCGAATCGGCGCCACTTCCGTTTCCCGTTGACTCCGGCAATGAAGCTGAGATATCTGAAGAGGTGAGACTTCGTTACCGATATTTAGATTTGCGTAGAGAAGGTCCAGCTTCAAATTTACGTCTTCGTTCACGTGTTACATCGGCGATACGACGCGTTATGGAAGATCTTGAGTTCCTGGAAATTGAGACTCCGTACTTAACTCGTTCCACTCCCGAAGGTGCGCGCGATTTCTTAGTCCCAGTTCGACTACAGCCAGGTAGTTGGTACGCGCTTCCGCAATCACCGCAACTCTTCAAGCAGTTATTGATGGTCGCCGGTATGGAGCGTTATTACCAGATTGCTCGTTGCTTCCGAGATGAAGATTTCCGTGCAGATCGTCAACCAGAATTTACACAGCTTGATATTGAAATGTCATTTATTGACCAAGCCGATATTTTGGCTGTAGCAGAAAAGATTTTGGTGAAAGTGTGGAAGGAAGCCGTTGGTTACAACATTCCACTTCCAATCCCACACATGACATATGCCGATGCGATGAATAGATACGGTTCAGATAAACCTGATCTTCGCTTTGGTAATGAGCTCATAGAGGTAACAGATTTCTTTGCATCAACTCCATTTAGAGTCTTCCAAGCACCATATGTTGGCGCCGTGATCATGCCTGGGGGCGCTGATTCACCACGTCGCGAACTCGATGCTTGGCAAGATTGGGCAAAGGCGCGCGGTGCAAAAGGTATTGCTTACATTCTTGTAAATGCAGATGGAACTCTGGGCGGCCCGGTCTCAAAAAATATTTCTGAAACTGAACAAGCAGGAATTGTTGCTGCCGTTGGCGCAAAGTCGGGGGATGCAATTTTCTTTGCAGCCGGTGATCGCTCTTCATCACAGCAATTACTTGGAGCAGCTCGGTTAGAGATTGGAAGACGATGCAATCTCATCAATGAAGGTGCTTGGGAATTCGTATGGGTTGTCGATGCTCCGATGTTTGAGCCAACAGATAACGGTGGTTGGACTGCGGTGCATCACCCATTCACTGGTCCGAAGCCAGAGTTCGTGAAGAGTTTTAAATCAGATCCGGCAAGCGCCCTCGCCTATGCATATGACATTGTTCTTAACGGTACTGAACTTGGCGGAGGTTCCATTCGTATTCATGACCGCAACATTCAGAAAGACGTTTTTACAGTCATTGGGTTAAGTGATGACGAGGCACAGAGTAAATTTGGATTCTTACTTGAAGCATTTAATTACGGCCCGCCGCCACATGGTGGGATTGCTTTAGGTCTCGACCGCGTCTGCGCGCTACTAACGCACTCTGATTCCATTCGTGAAGTTATTGCGTTTCCAAAGACTGCAAGTGGCGGCGATCCACTTACTGGGGCGCCGACACCAATTACTCCCGCGCAACGAAAGGAAGCAGCTATCGACTGGACTCCTCCGAAGGAGTAAGTCAGGTAGGCTATAAACATGGGTCCAGGCGGAATTGCAACAATCATTGCAGCGATATCTCTTCTGGTAATCGCCGTCGCTGTCGCATATACAGTGATTCGTATTAGCAAATTTATCGATGAGGCAAAGATCTCTCTGAAAGCTTTTACTGACGACACCACGCCACTTCTGACTGAATCAACTCGCACCCTTGAATTAATCAATAGCCCTTTAGCTAGCTTTGCGAAGATCACCAAGAACGTAGAAGAGGTAACGACGAAAGTTACTGACGCAACCACTGGCTTCATGGAGAAGAACGGGCCTGCAGTACGTGTAGCAGGGGCTCTTATCAGTGCAGCGCAGATGAGCAAAGGTCGCAAATCTAAGAAGAAGTCTGAATAGTTTTAGTGGGTGAATGTAACTAGTGGAATCCGCCGAGATCCGTGCGCGTTGGCTGCGCTTCTTTGAATCAGATAATCGACAAGGCTTAACTCACACTGTCGTTCCTTCTGCCTCACTGATTGCAGATGACCCCAACCTGCTCCTCGTTAATGCTGGAATGGTTCCTTTTAAGCCATTCTTCTTAGGTGAGGTAACCCCGCCGTATAAGCGTGCAACGTCGGTTCAAAAGTGTGTGCGAACGCTTGATATTGATGAAGTAGGCAAGACAACGCGCCACGCCTCCTTCTTTCAAATGTGCGGCAACTTTTCATTCGGTGATTACTTTAAAGAGGGCGCAATTGCACTTGCGTGGGAACTTCTTACGCGCCCGATAAGCGATGGTGGTTACGGTTTTCCAGAAGAGAAGCTTTGGGTAACTGTCTATCTCGATGATGACGAAGCAGCTGACATTTGGCATAAGAAGATCGGTGTTCCTCGTGAACGAATCCAACGACGCGATATGGCAGATAATTTTTGGTCGATGGGCGTTCCAGGACCTTGTGGACCTTGCTCCGAGATTTACTTCGACCGTGGACCGGCATATGGAGTTGATGGCGGACCCATTGCTGATGAGAATCGTTACTTGGAAATTTGGAATCTTGTCTTTATGCAGAATGAACGCGGAGCAGGTGGCGGAAAAGATGGTTATCCGATTCTTGGAGAACTACCTGCGAAGAGCATTGATACTGGTTTAGGACTCGAGCGCACAGCTGCTCTCTTGCAAGGTGTAGAAAATATCTACGAGATTGATACAACGATGATGATTTTGCAGAAGGCATCGCAATTATCGGGTGTGAAATATGGTTCATCGCAAAAATCTGATGTTGCACTTCGTGTAGTAGCAGATCATGCGCGAACTTCGGCGATGCTTATTGGCGATGGCGTGACGCCGGGTAATGAAGGACGTGGTTATGTGCTGCGTCGGATGATGCGTAGAACGATTAGAAATATGCGCCTTCTTGGAGTCAACGATCCCATCATGTCCGAGCTCACTGTTTCAGCTATTGCTGCCATGGGAACGCAGTACCCCGAGTTAGTTTCGGATAAGAAGAGAATTCTTTCCGTGTCAGAATCTGAAGAAGAGTCATTTCTTTCGACACTAAAGAGTGGAACACAGATCTTTGATATCGCATCGAATAACCTGAAGAAGAGCAAGAAAAGCGTTCTGCCTGGAGATGAAGTTTTCAAGCTTCATGACACGTATGGTTTCCCATTTGATCTCACACTCGAAATGGCGCGCGAAGAGGGCCTAGAGGTCGATGAAGAAGGCTTCCGCAGGTTGATGAATGAACAACGTGATCGCGCAAAGGCTGATTCAAAAGCGAAGAAGAGTGGGCATACAGATTTATCTGAATACAAGAAGATTGCCGATTCCACCGGTGCGTCTTCATTTGTTGGCTATTCCCAGATTGAATCTGAATCAAAGGTCAATGGAATTTTGGTGGAAGGGATAAGCGTGCCATCGGCGCACGTTGGTCAAGATGTTGAGATAGTCCTAGATCGCACTCCCTTTTATGCAGAAGGTGGTGGTCAGTTAGCCGATGGGGGATTCATCACTCTCGCGAATGGCGCGGTTATTGAAATTGATGACGTGCAAACACCAGTCAATGGATTATCAGTCCATCGCGGGCGGGTGATAAATGGTGAAATCACCACAGGGGCGCAGGCTCTTGCGAAGATTGATGTGGAGCGCCGAAATGCAATCTCTCGCGCACACACCGCGACGCATATGGTGCATAAAGCATTTCGAGAATTACTTGGCGAGACAGCAACTCAAGCTGGTTCTGAGAATTCTCCCGGACGATTCAGATTTGATTTCCCATCAACCGGTGCTGTTCCGGCATCGGTCCTCAATGATGTCGAGTCTCGCGTCAATACATTACTTCTAGATAATTTGGATGTCACTGCAGAGGTTATGACGCAAGATGCCGCTAAGAAAATTGGCGCAATGGCTCTCTTCGGAGAAAAATATGGAGATCAAGTTCGCGTAGTAAGTGTTGGCGATTGGGCTCGGGAACTCTGCGGTGGAACTCACGTGCAGCGTTCTGGTCAACTGGGCGTAGTAAAGCTTTTAAGTGAATCATCCGTTGGGGCCGGGGTTCGTAGAGTTGAGGCGCTGGTCGGTGTAGATGCCTATAAATTCTTAGCTCGCGAGCATATTCTGCTTAACTCTTTAACAGAGTTGATTAAAGGTTCGCGTGCGCAAGAGTTGCCAGAGCGCATCTCTGAATTGCTGCAAAAGATCAAAGATATTGAGAAAGAATTAGCAGTTGTTCGATCATCCCAGGCGATGGGAGAGATCGAGAATCTGGCTAAAACAGCAAGAGATATAAATGGGACATCGACAATCACAGCAGTTCTTCCTGATGGGATTTCAGCTGATGACCTACGCAAGATTGCCTTAGATTTACGAAATCGCAATGCGCAATCGGTAGTAGCACTGATCAGCACTAGTGATTCCAAACCGGTCTTGGTAGTTGGCGTCAGTGATGCAGCACGTGCTGCTGGCTTTAAAGCGGGCGCGCTTGTGAAAATTGGTTCCACAGTTCTTGGCGGTGGCGGTGGCGGTAAGGATGATTTCGCACAAGGTGGTGGAACAGATCCTAAGCAAGGCCCTAGCGCACTTACCGCGATTTCAAATTCAATCTCTGGAAAGTAAGCAGAGATGAGAGGCCGTCGCTTAGCTTTCGATTATGGCGATGTCCGAATTGGAGTAGCAGCGTGTGATGCCGATGCGATTCTGGTATCTCCTTTGAAAGTTTTACAGGCGCATAGCAAAACTCTGCTTGCTGAGATCTCTGCAATAATCGCGGAAGTACAACCGATACGCATTTATGTTGGGCTGCCTGTGAACATGTCTGGGACTTCTGGCGACAGCGCCGAGAAGGCAACCAACTTCGCGAAAGTGCTCTTCGAGGAATTTGCGGTGGAGGTGCTCATGATTGATGAACGACTCTCGACTGTTTCTGCCCAGCGAAAGCTTAAAGATGCTGGCATTTCCACACGAGAGTCGAAGACTTTGATTGATGCAATGGCAGCTGTGGCAATCCTTGAGCAAGGACTTGCCAGTGAAACTAGGTAACAGCAATGCCTTTGTAAGAGTTATTGGAGCGCTTGTCGCTGTAACACTGACGACTTTTGGTCTGCATGCAATTCGGATTCCAGGAACAGGCGCGCCAGATTTTGATTGCACATCGGCATCAACGCAAACCGTTGTGATACAAGTAAGTTCCGGGGAGGCAGGCTCTTCTATTGCGGCATCACTTGCTGCAGCGGGGGTCGTTAAGTCAGCGGAAAGTTTCTTCAGAGTTGCGGTTGCAGACTCAAGAGCAGCAAAGATTGCCCCAGGTTCGCACCTTGTCAATCTGAACTTATGTGCTCGAAAAGCGCTAGATCAGCTTCTCGATTCTGCGCGAATTTCTGGGCTGATCAATATCACCGAGGGAATGTGGGTCAGTGAAGTTCTTCCTCAGATGTATGCTGCGGGATTTTCGAAGGCTGATGTCAGTAACGCCGTCAATAGCGCTGCTAAACCAGATGGTTTCAAAAATATTGAAGGCCTTCTCTTTCCGGCACAATACAGTTTTGCAAAGGGTACGACCGCGGAAATTTCCATCTCTGCGATGATAAAGAGAGCTATCGTCGAAATGAAGTCCGCCGGATTCTTCACCATGAAACGCGAGTTCTCTCCACAACAGCTTCTCATTATTGCTTCGTTGGTGCAGGCTGAAGGCAATACAAATGACTTTACTAAAATATCTCAGGTGATTCGTAATCGGCTTAGTAAAGGGATGCCTCTGCAATTCGACTCAACAGTTCACTTCATTAGAAAGCAGCGAGGGAGCGTCTTTTTGAGCACCGAAGCGACGCTGATTAATTCGCCGTACAACACGTATCGAAAATATGGATTACCTCCCGGCCCTATAAATAATCCAGGCGCAGACGCTTTGCGCGCGGCTGTGAGCCCGCAATCAGGAGATTGGCTATATTTCATTACAGTCGCACCGGATGATACTCGATTCACAAGCGATATCGCCCAATTCAACAATTGGAAAATTGAGTATAAGAAGAACCTGAGAGCTGGAAAGTTTAGGAGTAAAAAGTGATACGTGGAGCTGTTCTTGGATTCCCAATCCAGCACTCGCTCTCGCCTATTTTGCATAAGGCAGCGTTTGAATTCCTCGGAGTTGAAGGAAGTTATTCGGCAATTGAAGTTCCCTCTGGTTCGCTGGCGAATTTCTTGCGCGAACGTGGATCCGATTTTGATTACCTATCGTTGACCATGCCTCTGAAAGAAGAGGTTCTCACGCTGGATGTTGATATCGATTCTAAAACTTCCCGGATTCGATCAGGAAATACTTTATTGAAATCGAAATCTGGATGGACTCTGACGAGTACTGATGGGTCTGGTCTTATTACCGCAATTGAACACGCTGGACTAAATTCGATTGAATCAGTATTGGTCTTAGGTGCGGGCGGAACGGCTCGTGCCTGTGTCGGTGCTCTAGATTCCCAAGGTCGTTCGATTAGCGTTCTTGGACGTTCTTCTACTCGTCAAGAGGGGCTGGAGTCGTCTATTCAAGATTCAGATTTTTCCTATATGCGATGGGGAGCTGACATTGACTTTAATTCTTACGATTTAGTTATCAATACAACTCCTGCTGGGGCTGCCGACTTGTTAGCAGATCGCGTTCCATCCAAAGTAAGTGCAGTGCTCTTTGATGTTATTTATAAGCCATGGCCCACAGTTCTTGCCACAAAATGGCTTAACTCTTCCGGCAGGGTGATAAATGGTTTGGAGCTTCTGTTGTATCAGGGCATCGATCAGCTTGAGCTAGTTTTGCAACAAGATTTAGACCATTTAAAACTTGCTGAACATCTCCGTCCAATTTTGCAGAAAGCATCGCAGTAATCCACAACTGCATAAGAAGGAGTTGTCAGAACAACTAGCCTCATCGCATGACTCAAGTGGCGCTCATCGTTCTATCGATTATCTGTTCTGTGATTTCAGTACAAGATTTTCGATTCCATCAGATTTCTAACGTGTCCAATATTGTTCTCTTGCTCTCACTCCTGCTTGTAAATCGAGGAGCAATTTTCTGGGTTGATGGATGGCTGATCTCTTTTATTTCGATAGCAATGGGGCTCTTCGCTGGCCTTGGGGGAGGCGATGTGAAATTGTTGATGGTTATCGGCTTCGTCGGTCTTGCGAATTCGCAGCTCATTGAATTTTGTCTCTGGTTAAGCGCCCTATCAATCCCGATCTCATTGGTTTATGTGGCCTTAAAAAAGACGGTATTGACCCAAATTCCTCTGGGTCCAGCGATATGTGGCGCACTTATCGTCACAATAATCTGATGCTTAATTAATAGATTCACGAGAATGGCCACGTATCTGCAAGAATAAGCACATGCGTTGGATTACAGCCGGTGAATCACATGGCCAAGCACTCTGTGCAATTATCGAGGGGATGCCGGCGCACATTGAGATTACAACTGCGGATATTGATTTTCATTTGGCCAGGCGCCGCCTTGGCGTAGGTCGCGGAGCACGTCAAAATTTTGAAGCAGATAAAGTAACGATTCTTGGTGGAGTACGGTTAGGAATTTCTCAAGGTGGACCAATCTCTATTCAAGTAGGAAACAGTGAATGGCCAAAATGGGAGAAAGTGATGTCGGCTGATCCAGTACCTGAAGATGAGATTGCCAATCTTGCACGTAATGCTCCGTTATCTCGCCCTCGCCCAGGACATGCTGATCTAGTTGGAATGCAGAAATATGATTTTGATGATGCCCGCCCGATTCTTGAGAGAGCTAGTGCACGTGAGACAGCAGCAAGAGTCGCACTCGGAGCGATTGCGAGAAATTTCCTTGAGCAAACTGTAGGCGTCACAATCCTGAGCCATGTTGTCTCCATCGGTTCTGTTCGTATACCGGAAAATTATGATCTTCCTGATGCAGGGTCAATGAAGCGCATTGATGAAGACCCAGTTCGATGTGCTGATGCTGCAACCAGTCTCGCCATGATTAAAGAGATTGAAAGTGCACATGCAGATGGTGACACTCTCGGTGGAGTGTGTGAAGTTTTGGCTTATAACTTGCCACCCGGACTTGGCTCACACGTGCATTGGGATCGTCGACTAGATGCTCGTTTAGCTGGTGCAATGATGGGCATTCAAGCAATCAAAGGCGTTGAAATTGGAGATGGTTTCCGAACTGCCACTCGTAGAGGATCGATTGCCCACGATGAAATTGAACGGGGAAATTCTGGTGCAATTCAGCGTCGCACTGATCGCGCGGGCGGCACAGAAGGCGGAATGTCTAATGGTGAAATTTTACGGGTATCGGTAGCGATGAAACCTATCTCTACTGTTCCGAAAGCACTTGATACTATTGATGTGAAAACCGGTGCAGCGGCAAAAGCAATCAATCAACGTTCAGATGTGTGTGCGGTGCCGGCATCTGGTGTTGTGGCAGAAGCAATGTGTGCGCTGGTCTTAGCAGAGGCAGTTCTAGAAAAATTTGGTGGAGATTCTGTGCAAGAAGTTCGTAGAAATTACGAGTCTTATATGCACAATCTCCGATTTAAGTAGCCTCTCATGGCGCCGCGGGTAATTCTCATCGGGCCGATGGGTTCGGGTAAGACAACTATCGGAAAAGCTGTAGCGAGAAAATTACAACTAACTTTTCGAGATACTGACCACGTTATTGAAGAGCGCGAAAAGCTTTCAATTTCTGAGATATTTCTTGAAAAAGGTGAAGAGAAATTTCGCCTGATTGAGAAGGCAGTATTGCGGGATGAGCTTCTTTCAGATGAAACTGTTCTCGCACTAGGTGGGGGAGCGCCTATCTCAGTGGATGCGCAATCTGCACTACGGGCAATTAGTTCAAGGATTTATTACTTGGATGTTTCTTTGGCCACTGTTGCCCCTCGAATTGGATTTAATCGCGATCGCCCACTGTTACTTCATAATCCACGAGGTCAATGGCAGACGCTGATGGAAGCGCGTCGACCTATTTATGAATCTTTAGCCGATAAGGTAATAGATGCAAACAAGATGAGTGAGAAAGAGATTGTGGCATTCATCGTTGAGGAGTTATCGTGAAGATTATTCGAGTAGATGCCGAACGCTCATATTCTGTCCTCGTTGACGCGCCCTATGAGAATGCTCTGCAGGAACACTTTGCAGGTCGTGAACGGGTTGCAATTTTCTTCTCTGAATCTATGAAGAATCGAATCCCACAATTTAGTGCTGGGGAAACCGAGTTCTTCTACTTCCCATTGCCAGATTCTGAAGGCGCTAAGAACGCGGCGGTATTGCTGCAGGTATGGAATTGGCTTGGGGCGGCAGGCTTTACCCGAACTGATCTTGTCGTTGGAATAGGCGGAGGAGCGGTAACTGATTTTGCAGGTTTCGCAGCAGCGTCTTGGTTACGTGGACTTGATTGGATTGCCGTTCCAACGACTGTTGCGGGCATGGTTGATGCTTCGGTTGGCGGCAAGACTGGAATCAATAGCGACTATGGAAAGAATCTGATTGGCGCCTTTCACTCACCAATTTCGGTCATCATCGATCCCTCCTGGCTGCAGACACTCTCAGACCGCGATTTTGCTGCTGGCTTAGCAGAGGTAGTGAAGACAGGTTTTATCGCTGACGGCGAGATTCTTGAACTCTTACAAGGTAAGACAGGTGCAGACATTAGGAAATCTTTGCCATTAACTATCGAACTGATTGAACGGTCAGTTGCTGTTAAAGCAAAGGTCGTTTCTGGAGATTTCAAGGAGAGCTTTGATCGCGAGATTCTTAACTACGGTCACACATTTGGTCATGCAGTTGAATTAGCCTCCAAATATTCTCTCAGACATGGAGAGTGTGTCTCCATCGGATTAATGTATGTTGCAGAACTCTCCTTCGAGCTCGGCTTGATTAATCAAGAGTTGCTCGATCGCCATCGCTCGGTATTGAAGAATCTCAATCTACCGGTGACATACAAGGACGGTTCTTGGCTGGAACTGTTGGCTTCCATGCGATTGGATAAGAAATCACGTGGAAAGAATCTCAGATTCGTCACGATCACCGAAATCGGTAAGACACAACGCCTGGAATCTCCGCAGGAAAGCGCTTTACTCAAAGCTTATGAGAAGGTTAGCAAATGAAAGTTTTAGTATTAAATGGTCCGAATCTTGGGCGGCTAGATATCAGAGACTCTGCCATCTACGGGGATATGACTTACGCATCACTTGTTGCTCACATCGAAGGCGCTGCGAAGACTCATGGCTTTGAAGCCGATATTCGCCAAAGCAACGATGAGGCTGAAATCATCGGATGGCTTCATGAAGCAGCCGACACAAGGACTCCAGTGATTATTAATCCTGCTGCATTTACTCACTATTCATATGCAATTCGCGATGCAGCAGAATTAGTGAAGGCGCCTCTTATTGAAGTACATCTATCAAACCCACTTTCTAGGGAAGAATTTAGGCACACCTCTGTAATTTCAGGAGTGGCCAACGGAACTATTGCTGGTTTTGGTCCCAATTCATATGTTCTTGCGCTTATCGCTTTGAAGGCACTTATCTCGTAATTACATGCTGTAAACTTTCGCACCTATTGCTCTTCCAAAGGCGAAGGCATGAACTGGAGTTATCGTGGCAACGACTAATGATCTAAAAAATGGCATGACCTTAGATATTGAAGGTCAGCTCTGGAATGTCGTTGAATTCCAACATGTGAAGCCCGGCAAAGGACCAGCATTTGTTCGCACAAAATTGAAGCAGGTGATGACTGGAAAAGTTGTTGATAAGACTTTCAATGCTGGAATTAAGATTGAGATTGCGATCCTTGAGAAGCGTGAAATGAACTTTCTCTATAAAGAGGGCGAAGATTTCATCTTCATGGACAATGTCAATTTCGACCAGATGACTATTTCTGCAGCCACTGTCGGCGAGGCATCTGATTACATGCTCGAAAATACAGGGGCGATTGTCGCTATTCACGAAGGTAACCCGCTATACATTGAGTTACCTGCATCAGTACCGCTTAAAATTACATATACAGAACCAGGGCTACAAGGCGATCGTTCTTCAGGCGGAACAAAGCCAGCAACTGTTGAAACAGGCATTCAGATTCAGGTTCCACTATTTATTAAGCAAGATGAAGTGGTCTTAGTCGATACTCGCGATGGTTCGTATCAGGGTCGCGCTAACTAGTGTCAGCTCGCAGTAAAGCGCGCAAGCAGACTCTTGATTTACTCTACGAAGCAGATATTCGCGGAGCATCAGCGGCGGAACTGATGGTGTTACGAGATGTTGTTGAAGAGGGCCCGGATGCTCGACCAATTCGAGATTTCACCAAAATTCTTGTAACAGGTGTAACTGATAACAAGCGAAAGATCGACGAGCTCATCGCTACATATGCTCAAGGTTGGGATATGGACCGCTTACCAGCGGTGGACCGCAACATCTTAAGACTTGGGATTTATGAGATTGTTTGGTCGGATGATTTAGATGACGGAATAGCAATTGATGAAGCTCTTAATTTAGCGAGAGAGCTTTCAACGGATGAATCTGCCGGTTATATACATGGAGTATTGGGACGGATTTCCTCAATTAAAGAGAGTATCGCGCGCTGACCTATTTTTTGTGAAAGAGAATATTTTCTCTCTCCAACCATTGCATCATCTCTTCCCCCTCTAAGTCAGCCATAAGTGCGAGGAGGGTGCTATCACTGTGTCGTATCGAGAGAATTTCGCCATTCCAATCTTGGCGCGATTTCAGGATATTGCGAATTAACCTTGCCAGTAATTGATATCTTGCGGCATCTGGGTGCGAGAGATCTTGTCTCTGTGCATTTATACGCCGGAGATCAAGTACAGCTCGCTTGTGCGTTGAAAATTCCCGGCTCAACTTTTCGCCGAATAGTTCATTGATCGGAATCTCGTAGAGTTCGCAGATGTGAAGAGCGCGCTTCACACTGAGGGTCCTGGAGCCACGTTCATAAGATCCCAGGACTACCGCCTTGAGAGAACCTTTGCTCATCCGCTCGACATCATTGAGAGAGAGCGATTTCGATAATCTGACTGCGCGCAATTTCGCGCTAATTTCACTGATAGTTAATTGTGTGTGCATGGGAGGCACTCTAGGTTCGCAGCAATACACGCCCGCTGGGCTATCCACAGGTAGCCAATGAGAGGTGGTATCCTTGCGCCGCATCCTTTAACGACCCGTCCTGCGAGGCGGGGAAGGAGATTTACATGAGCCTTGCTCTGCCTGCGCCAGATATGGCACGCGCGATTACACGCATTTCCCACGAGATTCTCGAACGTAACTCTGGTTCGGAGTCAATTACTCTCCTTGGTATTCCAACACGGGGAGCGCACTTAGCTTCTCGGATAGCCACATCGATGCGAGAAATTGCTGGCCAAGAGATTCAATGCGGAACTTTAGATATCACCTTGCATCGTGATGACCTTCGATTACGACCTCCCAGAGCGCTGATGCCAACCAATATTCCGCCTCTTGGCGTTGAAGGCCGCGATGTCGTACTAGTCGATGATGTTCTCTTCTCGGGCAGAACAATCCGAGCGGCACTTGATGCTTTGGGTGAGATTGGTAGACCACGTACTGTCCAGCTCGCCGTCTTAGTAGATCGTGGCCATCGACAACTGCCGATACGCGCAGATTATGTAGGAAAGAATTTGCCCACATCGCCATCGCAGGTAATCAAAGTTCATATGACCGAACTCGACGGGGTCGATGAAGTTACTTTGGAAGAAGGAGAGATGTAATGCGACATCTACTTTCTATCGCCGATCTCTCGAAAATCGAGGCTCTTTCAATTCTTAATACGGCAGAAACCCTATCTCGAGTCTCAGATGGGCCGATGAAGAAGTTACCTACTCTTCGCGGACGCACCATTGTGAATCTCTTCGCTGAGGATTCAACCCGGACACGTATTTCATTCGAGGCAGCGGCTAAGCGATTATCTGCAGATGTGATTAATTTTTCAGCGAAAGGTTCTAGCGTCAGCAAGGGCGAGTCGTTGAAAGATACAGCGCAGACACTGCAAGCGATGGGAGCGGATGCTGTCATCATCAGGCACAGCGCATCGGGTGCAGCACAAACTCTTGCCGATAATCAATGGATGTCCGGGTCAGTGATTAATGCCGGTGATGGAACACATGAGCATCCAAGTCAAGCGTTGTTAGATGCATTTACTATTCGTAAACATTTGGGTCACGATGGCGATGACCTGACTGGAATACGAGTGGCAATCATTGGCGACATTTTGCATTCGCGTGTAGCACGTTCCAATGTATTGCTTCTCACCATGTTAGGTGCACATGTCACTTTGGTCGCGCCACCAACGCTACTTCCTGTCGGAGTTGAATCATGGCCCGTGACAATTTCATATGATTTCGATCAGGTAATCGAAAGTGTTGATGCCGTCATGATGCTTCGCATACAACTAGAGAGAATGTCTGAAATGTTCTTCCCCAATGCCCGCGAATATTCTCGCTACTTTGGATTGAATAAGGATCGACTAGCTAAGATGAAAGCGAACGCGATTGTGTTGCATCCAGGCCCGATGAACCGTGGGTTAGAGATTACTGCCGATAGCGCCGACAGCGCTCGTTCGGTGATTCTCGAGCAGGTAACGAATGGAGTGAGCGTGCGCATGGCAATTCTTTACCTCCTCCTCGCCGGCTCACAAGAACTGGAGTTCTCACTATGACCGAAAAATATTTGATTCAAGGTGGCGTATTAGCCAATGGAACACAATCAGATGTTGCTATTGCTGACGGAGTTATCACTCAAGTAGGCGGCACATTAGATGCCAGCGGGTACACAGTCATTAATGCTCGTGGTTCGATAGTTCTTCCGGGGCTCGTTGATTTGCATACTCACCTTCGCGAACCAGGTAAGGAAGATGCCGAGACAGTACTTTCTGGATCTAAAGCGGCAGCCAAAGGTGGCTTCGTAGCAATCAGTGCAATGGCGAATACGACACCTGTTGCCGACACAGCAGGAGTCGTGGAACAGGTTTTTCGATTAGGACAAGAAGCTGGGTTGGTTGATGTCTTTCCTATTGGCGCAGTTACCCAAGGCCTTCTGGGTGAGAATCTCTCCGACATTGGGGCGATGGCGGATTCCGCCGCACGAGTTCGAATATTTAGTGATGATGGAAATTGCGTATCGGACCCGCTTGTTATGCGCAGAGCACTTGAATATGTAAAGAAATTTGATGCAGTCATTGCTCAGCATGCGCAAGAACCACGATTAACTCGGGGTGCTCAGATGAATGAAGGCTTAGTCTCTTCACAGATCGGATTGAAAGGTTGGCCAGCGATTGCAGAAGAGGCAATTATTGCGCGGGATATCTTGCTGGCAGATCACGTTCAGGCTCGCTTACATATCTGTCATGTGACTACCGCTGGCGGAGTTGAAATTATTCGCTGGGCAAAATCGCGCGGAATGTCGGTAACGGCAGAAGTAACACCGCATCACCTTCTTCTGACCGATGAATTGGCGCGAAGCTACAACCCAATCTACAAAGTGAACCCACCTCTTCGCACCGAGAAAGATGTCATGGCTCTTCGCGAGGCGTTAGCTGATGGAACGATTGATATCGTGGCAACGGATCATGCCCCGCATGCGACAGAGACCAAAGAGTGCGAATGGCAGGAAGCTTCCTTTGGAATGCTTGGACTTGAGACTGCGCTTTCAATTGTTAACCTCACGATGATTCAAAGTGGACTGACCGATTGGTCAACGATTGCCACCCGAATGAGCGCAACACCGGCTGCTATCGGTCGTTACGTGAATCATGGGAAAGATATTTCAGTAGGAAACCCGGGGCACGTAACTGTGATAAATCCAACGGCAACCTACCGAGTAGATAGGGACCTGGTTGCGTCTAAGAGTCGTAATACTCCCTTCCATGGAACGGAGTTGCCGGGCGTCGTGGGAGCAACTTTCTATAACGGTGCACTCACCTATCGGGCAGGTGCGTAATGGGTAAGGCATTCTTTGTTTTAGATGATGGCAGAATCTTCGAGGGAAAATCTTGGGCTGCTATTGGCAAAACTTTCGGTGAAGCAGTTTTCCAAACTGGTATGACTGGCTATCAGGAAACTTTGACAGATCCTTCCTACCATAAGCAAGTTGTGGTTATGACCGCTCCGCATATTGGTAATACAGGTGTGAACACAGCTGACAACGAGTCGAGTAAATATTGGGTGGCAGGATTTGTAGTCAGAAATCCCTCGACACTAACCAGTAATTGGCGCAGCGAAAAAGATTTGGAATCCGAACTTATAGATCAAGGCATAGTAGGTATTCAGGGCGTCGATACCCGTGCGATTACTCGCCACCTGCGCGATCGGGGCGCGATGCGTGTTGGCATATTCTCTGGTACAGATTTGACCCGTGAAGAGATGGTGGTCGAGGTTCGCAAACAAGCTCTGATGACAGGCGCTTATCTTTCGGATGATGTTTCCACTAAGAAAAAATATGTGGTTCCTGCAATCGGAAGTAAACGATTTGTCGTTGCAGCTATCGATCTCGGAATCAAGGGCGCTACTCCGCGGGCGATGGCTGAGCGCGGGATTGAAGTGCATGTTCTTCCCTATAACGCCACACTGGCTGAAATAGAGGCAATCAAACCTGATGGAGTCTTTCTTTCTAATGGCCCAGGCGATCCCTCCACCATGACGCAGACGATAGAACTGGTACGAGAGATTCTAATGCTTGAAATTCCAACCTTTGGAATTTGTTTTGGGCATCAGATTTTAGGCCGTGCATTGGGCTTTGAAACGTACAAATTGCAGTTTGGTCATCGTGGAATCAATCAACCTGTTTTGGATAAGCGAAATGGAAAAGTTGAAATCACTTCTCATAACCATGGTTTTGCACTCAAGGCTCCAATAGATGCTGGCTTCACGACAGTTTTCGGTCCAGGTCAAGTAACACATATCTGTCTCAACGACGATGTTGTTGAAGGTATCGAATTACTTCATAGGGGCGCATTTAGCGTTCAGTACCATCCCGAGGCCGCTGCGGGACCACATGATTCCGCTTATCTCTTTGATCAATTCGTTGAACTTATGCAGAAATATCCAAGACCGGTGGTGGCCCGATAATGGCACGCGATACAACAATTAAGAGCGTATTGGTTATTGGTTCAGGTCCGATTGTTATCGGTCAAGCATGCGAATTTGATTATTCAGGAACTCAAGCGTGCCGGGTGTTACGAGCTGAAGGTATTCGAGTAATTCTGGTGAATTCAAATCCAGCAACGATTATGACTGATCCGGAGTTTGCAGACGCTACCTATATTGAACCTATAACACCCGAATTTATTGAACGCATTATCGCGAAAGAACGTCCAGATGCTGTTCTTGCAACGCTGGGCGGACAAACCGCCCTCAATGCTGCAATCGGATTATTCGAAGCAGGAACGTTGGCTAAGTACAACGTGCGACTTATTGGCGCAGATGTTGCCGCCATTGAACGTGGTGAAAATAGAGAGTTATTTAGGGCAATTGTTGAAAAGGTTGGGGGAGAGTCAGCGCGTTCAAGAGTCT
>RFSY01000140.1 GCA_009923805.1 Actinomycetota bacterium | reverse complement strand
CAAACAGGTTCTGGTAAGTCATCTTTGCTTCGACTTATTAATGGTTTAGTCCCCCATCACACCGGTGGAATCTTGGCTGGAGACATCTCTGTAGATGGAATCTCAACGCGCAATGTAAAACCAGGGTCACTTGCTCATCTTGTAGGAATTGTTGGACAGAATCCCATCAATGGCTTTGTCACAGATATTGTTGAAGAAGAACTCGCCTTCGGAATGGAGGCGCTGAATTTCCCTCAGGATGTGATGCGCAAACGCGTTGAAGAAGTCTTGGATTTACTTGGACTAAACGCGATTCGCAAGCGAACAATTAGCACGCTCAGTGGCGGTGAACAGCAGAGAGTTGCGATTGGAGCAGCTCTTGTGATGCATCCCAAAGTATTGGTTTTGGATGAGCCCACAAGTGCGCTAGATCCCATCGCAGCGGAAGAAGTACTCTCGATCCTGCATCGCTTGGTTCATGATTTAAGCGTCACTGTCATCCTCGCCGAACACCGCTTGGAACGAGTAATCCAATTCGTTGATCGCATTATCTATATCGAGGGAAATGGCGAAACGGCAATTGGGAGTCCTGAAGAAATTCTCAAAAATTCCACACTAGTGCCGCCCATTATCAGGCTTACTCGAGCTCTTAACTTAAGTGAATTTGGAACAAGTGTCCGCGAAGTTCGTAGGCTCACAGCAGAGATCAGAGAAAAATCTTTCCCAGAAGTAACATTGCCGGCCATCACACATACACCTGTTATTGAAATTGATTCACTCACTATTAAATATGGAGATAAGAGCGCGCTCCATTCAGTAACAACCACTATTGGCGCTGGTGAAATTGTCGCCGTCATGGGTAGAAATGGCGCAGGCAAGAGTTCTCTTCTGGAAACTATCGTTGGTTTGCTCCAACCCAATTCTGGAAAAGTTCTCGTTCACCAGAAAGATCCTCGCACCTTCAAGGGTGCCGAACGTCGCAGGACGATTGGATACGTGCCACAAGAACCCAGCGATCTTCTCTATCAACAATCTGTGCGAGATGAGTGCGCACAAGCTGATACTGATAACAAATTAACGAGCGGTACTACATTCGAATTTTTGAATAGCCTGGTACCTAACATTTCACTGGATACAAATCCGCATGATCTCTCTGAAGGCCAACGTCTGGCTCTAGTGCTCAGTGTTGTTCTTTCCAGCAATCCACAGATCTTGGTTTTGGATGAACCAACTCGTGGACTTGATTATCAGGCGAAAGCACTCTTCACCTTGGCACTGCAGGAGTATGCGACAACGCTTGATTTCCCTGTCATTCTTGCTACGCATGATGTAGAGCTTGTTGCCGAACTCTCTGACCGAGTTCTGTTTTTAGCAGAAGGAGAAATTGTGGCAGATGGCCCAACTCTTGACGTTCTTCTTTCATCACCAGCATTTGCGCCACAAATTGCAAAGATAATGTCACCAAAACCTTGGCTTACAGTCAGCGATGTAATTTCCGCTTTGGAAGCTCAGCCATGAAGACTCGGAA
>RFSY01000139.1 GCA_009923805.1 Actinomycetota bacterium | reverse complement strand
GTTTACTTTCTGTTGCACTTTCCCGCGGATTGCTCCGGGTGGGCGTTACCCACCACCTTGCTCTGTGAAGTCCGGACTTTCCTCGGTGCCTTGCGACAACGCGGTGATCCGGGCGACTCTTCGTTGCTTAATTGTACGGGAATTTAATTAGCGCTTGCGACGTAATCTCTAAGGGCTTGGCGCTCGGAATCGAGTTCACTCACATGGTTTTTAACAACATCGCCGATTGAGACTATTGATATGAGAGCGCCCTTGGCATCAACAACTGGAACATGGCGAATACGAAGTTCGGTCATCATCTTCATTAGTTCTGCAACGGTTGAATCAGGTGTGCAGGTGTGGACTTCAACGGTCATGATGTCACGAACGTGCATACCAATCAGTTGATCAAGTTTGCCAGGCATCGCTCGGACGACATCTCGCTCGGAGACAATGCCATCAATTTTCTTGCCATCACTAGAAACAACTAGTGCGCCAACATGGTGAGAGTTTAAAGAGTTCACCAAATCATGAACACTCGCACTTGCCGAAATTGTTTCAACACGCTTGCCAGAAATAATGCTGCCGATCTTCATTGGCCACTCCTTAGCTCTTGAGTGGTTCCATAGTGCTCTTGGCTAAGCCAAAAATACAATGGCTAGGAGCTACTTTTTTTACCCCGAGTTGCAAGCAGGCTCGTAACCGCTGTCACTACAAGTGTTAGCACTATGACACCGAGGCTAACCTCAAGTGATACTTCAGGCACGTGCACGCCATTTCCATGGAGCGCTTCCAGAATCATCTTCACGCCAATGAATGCAAGAATGAATGAGAGGCCGCGGGAGAGATAAATTAATCGATCCATGAGACCTTGAAGTAAGAAGTAGAGCTGGCGCAAGCCCATTAACGCAAAAATATTTGCTGTGATTACAACATAGCTGCTGGTTGTTAGGCCAAGAATCGCCGGAATGGAATCGAGTGCGAAGATGAGATCGGTAACTCCCAGTGCGATGAGTCCGATGGTAAAACTACTCAGACCGCGGTTACGAAGAAAACTTACTAACTTGCCTTCATCTTTCTCAACTTCTTCCTTTTCGTTGATGAGCTTATAAGCGGTGAAGATCAGGAATCCTCCGAAGAGATAGAACATGCTGGTAAAACGGGTGACTAGAGCTACGCCGAGGAAGATAAGAATAACGCGCAGAACGATTGCAATCATGATTCCGTAGAGCAGTACAAGTTGCTGAGATTCCTTCTTTATCTTCAAGGTCGCAATAAGAATGATGAAAACAAAGATGTTGTCTACAGATAGTGAATACTCAGTGAGCCAACCTGCAAAAAATTCTTTACGCATCTCAGTTGATGCCCACCGAGGCATCAAAAGACCAAAAGCGACTGCTGCTGCGATATAGAAGAAAGTCCAACCCAATGCCTCACGACTTGTGGTTGCTTTATTTCTCCGCACAATCGCAAAAGTCATATCCAGAAGAATCATGGCACCTAAGACTGCAACTGTTACTAGCCATTCCGTAGATGTAATCAACGTA
>RFSY01000138.1 GCA_009923805.1 Actinomycetota bacterium | reverse complement strand
AAGCCTGAAGATGTAAAGGGTTGGGACGACACCGTCGAGCAGCTTCACAAGTAAAGTACGCCACATGCGAAACATCATCTGGTTTCGCCGCGACCTGCGAATCGGTGATCACCCTGCACTTGTAGAAGCGATTAAAAATAGCGAAGAAATTGTTCCTCTTTTTATTTTAGATAAGCAACAGATTGCTGAAGCAGGCGAGAAATTACTTGCATATATGGGTCAATCGCTACGAGCTTTAGATGAGTCACTGGGTAATAAGCTCCACATTATTGAAGGTGACCAAGTAGAAGTTTTAAAAGAACTTATTGCGCGCTATGACGTGAAAGAAGTTCATATCTCTGCAGAGTATGAACGCTATGGAGCGCAGCGTGATGCACGCGTTGAAGCAGCAGGAATTCCATTAGTTCGCACCGGATCTCCATATGCAGTTGCGCCAGGGCGAGTAGTAAAGCCAAGTGATGCAACACCGTATCGGGTCTACACGCCTTTCTACCGAGCATGGCGTACACATGGTTGGCGAGCACCGGCGGTCACTCCCAAGAACATTAAAGCGCCAACGCCACCGGAAGAATATAGAAAGTTTCCAGATTTCAAGATGCCAAAAGATGTCACTGTTATTGCGGCAGGTGAAGCTGCAGCGCTGAAGCGATTTAAGGAATTTACTAAGAATGGCCTCGATGGTTATGACGAGAACCGAAATTTTGCAGCTATTGATGGAACTTCCAAGATGAGCACTTACCTCAAGTTTGGTGAGATCCATCCGCGCACTTTGCTTGCAAATTTAGGTGAGAGCACAGCACACGATACTTTCCGGAAAGAGATTGCTTGGCGCGAGTTCTATGCGGATGTTCTCTTCAATAATCCAAATACAGATACCGAGTACTACGCTCCAAGATTTAAAGCGATGCGCTTTGATAAACCCGGTAAGCAATTTGCTGCATGGTGTGCCGGAAAGACTGGCTACCCATTTGTTGACGCAGCCATGCGCCAGTTGGTGCAAGAAGGTTGGATGCACAATAGAACCCGTATGGTGGTTGCATCGTTTCTTGTAAAAGACTTGCACCTCGAATGGCAGTTGGGGGAACGTTTCTTCGCCGAGCATCTTGTTGATTACGATGTTGCATCAAATGCACACGGTTGGCAGTGGACTGCAGGTACCGGAACAGATGCATCTCCGTATTACCGAGTCTTTAATCCCATCGAACAAGGCAGACGCTTTGATGTGAATGGTGATTACATTCGTAAATATGTACCCGAACTGAAGCATTTGAGCGCTGCAGAGATTCACGAACCGTGGCTATTTCTTGATGGTTATTCAAAGGGATATTCAGAGCGCATTGTTGATCACGCAGTTGAAAGAATCGAATCTTTAGAGCGCCTAAAAGAGATCAAGGAAGAGAAGCCTGAACAACCCCCACGCCGCTCCTCTTAGCTTCATACATTGCAGCATCTGCTCGCTCTAGAAGATTAGCTTCTCCATTATTGTGTGCATGACCAATACTGACACCGATAGTTATTGATTCACC
>RFSY01000137.1 GCA_009923805.1 Actinomycetota bacterium | reverse complement strand
GGCAACAACGGGTGTGCCACATGCTTGTGCTTCAAGTGCGACCAGACCAAAACTTTCGGAATAACTTGGCACGCATACTAAATCTGCGGCGCGATACCACTGCGGTAAATCTTCGCGTGGCACAGGGGGTGCAAAGCTCACGACATCATCGATTCCAAGCCAGGCTGTTAACTCTTTCAGGCGCTCAACTTCTGATTGATTAGCACCTGATGCGCCACCAATAATGTTGGTGATTAATTTGGTACGCAGGTGCGGTGAATGTGAAACAAGTTCTGCAATAGAGCGGATAAGTACTTCTGGACCTTTATGTGGCTGGATGCGACCAACAAAGGTAATGATGTGCGCATCGGGATCTAGGCCAAGACCTTTGCGTGATGCAGCCCGACCAGCACCCGGTGTAAAGACCTTGAGGTTCACACCAGGGCTCACGACAGAGACGTTATCTGGGCACGCTTCATAGAGTGAAACCAAACTGGCAGCTTCTGCATCAGTATTTGCAACGAGCCAATCGGCTGCGGCAACAACTTGTGTCTCACCTTGCACGCGAATCATTGGTTCAGGGACTTCACCTTCAGCTAAATTCAAATTCTTCACACGGGCCATGGTGTGCATGGTGTGCACCAAAGGAATATGCAGCTCTTTCGCTACTGGCATCGCAACTTTTCCGCTGATCCAGTAATGAGAATGAATCACATCGTATTGATCTTCGCTCAGCGCTTTCTTAAATGCAGCCGAGAGTTCAGGGATAAATCCAGGTAGTTGTTCCTTAGTAACACCATCAATTGGTCCGACGTTGAGTTGAATAACTCGAACACCAGGTGCAACTTCTACAGTATCTGCCACATCTGCATTTGTGCGGCGTGTAAAAATATCTACAGCCACACCCATTGCAGCCATATTCTGCGCCGCTTCAACTACATAGATATTCATTCCACCCGCATCACCAGTTCCCGCTTGATCAAGCGGTGAGGTGTGCACCATCAAGGTGGCGATGCGTTTCATAGTTAAAGGGTACGCGCGATTAAAAGGTTGCGCGAATGCTGCCTATAACAGTGCTACCACCCAGCACATTTTCAGCCTCATACGGAGAATCAATGCCTAACTTCTTCAAACCCGCATGTACTAAGACGCGGAAAGGGCGCAGTGAACCATCTGAAACTTTAAAAACTAGTGTTCGCCCATCTGGCATTGATGCAACTTCAACTGCTTCGGCGCCATCTTTCATATATAAACCAGGTACTGCTTCAATCATCTGGGTAGTTAAACGGCCAATACCTGCAACCATCTTCGGGAATTGACGGGAAGCGTTCATGACTGATTGATGCACCGGATCACTTGACATAGTTACTGCGCGAATTGCGCGAGCTAATCCTGCTAAAGAGATGAGGAATAACGGTGCTCCACAACCATCGGTTGAATTTTCTCGCCTGCAAGTGATTCAAGTTCGCCCTTGATGGCTTGCTGCAAAGGATGCGCAGCATCTAAGTAATTCTCGATGGGCCAACTATTTGTTACACAGGTAAGCAGCA
>RFSY01000136.1 GCA_009923805.1 Actinomycetota bacterium | reverse complement strand
ATTTTCGAACTATGGCTCGCGCCATGATTCATGACGGTGCACTACAAATTTGGTTAGATGGAAATGACAACGTTAAAGGCGCCCCCAATGAAAATTTATCTCGTGAGTTTATGGAACTTTTCACACTCGGTGTAGATAATTACACTGAAGTTGATGTCCGCGCACTTGCGCGAGCGTTCACTGGTTACCAAGTTGTGCGAAGCACGGGTGTTGTTACCTTCAATGCCAAGCGCCACGATAACGATCCCATTAATTTATTTTCTTCTACTTCTCCCCTTGACGGAGATAGCGCAGATAGCGCAACCGATTTGATCGTCGCGCAAGATGCCAATGTTCGCTTTATCGCAGAACGACTCTGGTTCCGCTTTATATCTTCCAGTAGCCCTATCGATCCCAAATTTGGAATCCGGGAAGCTTTTACCAATCGTGATATTGCAAGCGCGGTTTCTGCGGTTATTTCTAACGGCGCACTCTCTGTCCCGCAATACAGTGTGGTCAGACAACCGGTTGAGTGGTTTATTGCAATCTGTCGAGCTTTTGCTATCCAGCCTTCCAAGCTCGCACCGCGAAACTTTTCACTTGGTCACCTCCTGAAAATGGCTCAAGTTCCATTCTTGCCGCCCAATGTTGGAGGTTGGCCTACTGATGAGGCATGGCTTTCATCTGCAAGTGCGCAATTTAGAATTGCTTTTGCCTCCTCACTTGCAAAGCAGATTGATTTCTCTGCACTTGCTGCGGTTCCTTCTGAGAAACGAATTGATTACATCAAAGATTTATTGGGGGTTTATAACTTTAGTTCGCGGACATTTATCGCACTCACAAATGCCAAAGATGATCTGTCGCAATTTTTCACCCTGGCTGTCTGTAGCCCTGAATTTGTCGTGAGTGCATAAGGAGAGCCATGGATACCATTTCACGTCGTAAATTTTTGCAGTTAACTGGTGCCGCAACTGTGGGGGCGAGTGCCGCGATGTTAAGTATTAGCGACATCGCACAAGCTGCTATCGCAAGACCGCTTCCACTCGGAACTCCCATAGTCGTTATCGTTACTTTATATGGCGGAAACGATGGGCTGAATACCGTTGTTCCATATACAGATCCTTTGTATTACTCGATGCGCCCCGATATTTCTTATGCCGCTGAAAAAGTTTTACCACTCGCTGATGGTCTTGGTTTAAACCCCGCGATGGGTGAGATGAAGTCATTATGGGATCAGAAGAAGCTCGCAATTATTCGAGGTGTCGGTTATCCATATCCTGATCATTCACATTTCTCATCGATGGCAATTTGGCAGAGCGCATCACCGGTAAACCACATATCAACTGGATGGTTGGGTCGCTGGCTAGATACTCAAAGCGCCGATCCAATGCTTGCAATTAGTTTGGGTTCCGTTCCACCACCACTTTTTGCAGGTGCTAAGCGATCTGGCTCTGCACTTCCACTTGGTGGTCTTGTTGTTCCAGCAGGAAAACTTGGGCTTCGTTGCCAAACTTTAAGTGCGCCTTCCCCCAATGACTCACCGCTGATGGCATCTGCTGCAACTGCAATGGGGAGTTTATT
>RFSY01000135.1 GCA_009923805.1 Actinomycetota bacterium | reverse complement strand
TTGTGTACACACGTGTGCAAACACCACGACGCTGAGGTGAACCCTTAAGCGCAGGTGTATTTGTCTTCGTAGTCTTTTCTGCACGACCACGACGCACTAGCTGCTGAATTGTTGGCACTACATTTCTCCATTTCGTTATCTACATTTTTTAATTCACGCTCATAGTTCCGACCCACGCGGTCGGGTGTGTTGCACCCGATTCGCATTTCGTCCAATTAATTTCTTAACAGGAGAAGGCAACAAGCGCGCTAAAAAGCGCAGAGGAGAAAGGTATCTGAGCAGTGCAGCAAAGGTCAAAACGGCCCTTGTACTCCTGAGACCCCCGACACAGGGCCATTTTCGAGGTTTTTGCCCTCTCGGCGTGTCGTAGATCGATGAGGGAAGGGCCTAAAAAGCCTACTTTTTTGAAGGGGAAGGTTTAGCCGTTGGAGTGGATTTAGCCTTCGAAGTGGCCGAAACAGTCGGTGTTGGTGAGGCTTTTGCCTTTGCGCTGGATTTTGGTGATGGTGATGGTGAAGATTTAGCTTTTGCGCTGGATTTTGGGGACGGTGAAGGCGACGGCTTCAAAGGAGCCAATTTCTCTGCCGCTACCTTGGCGGTAGCTAGAGAAGCGCACTGTTGGGCAAGCTTATTTTCTGGTTTCGAACAATAATCTTGGGCAAATTCAACACTCTTTGAAATTTCAGCGGCTTGGTCGGCCCGCTGTATCGCGGCATTTTCAGCTGCTGCTTTAGCAACTGCAGCATCTACGCAACTTTTCACAAATTTATTTGTCGATCGGCTGCAATCATCTGGAGCAAGTAGCGCGTCAGCTGCTTTCGTTGCCGCAACATTCGCCACATCTTTTGCTTCATTTTCGGCTCTCGCCTTTTCCACCGCGGCATCCACACAGCTTTGTACGAGTCGATTTGTTGATCGACTGCAATCATCTGCGGCAAGTTTTGAATCTGCTGCTTTCGTCGCCGCCACTTCCGCCGCATTTATCGCTTCATTCTGGAGTCTGGCTCTTTCTGTAGCGGCATCAATGCAGTTCTGCGCATATCTGTTTGTTGATCTGCTGCAATCATCTGGAGCAAGAGCTGAATCAGCTGCCTGTGTTGCAGCTCTGTCGGCTGCATCTCGTTTTGCATTATCAATCGCTGCTTGATCTTCTCGAGCTTGCCTTGTTGCCTGCTCAGCAATCTGTCTTGCTTTCTCTTCAGCCATATTTTGGGCTTCACACGCTGGAGTTATAGACTCTGGATAATCTCTACATCCTGCAGAAGCCGCAGTTGGATTGAGAAATTGAATTCCTAGAATCAACAGCAGTGATACACAAACTCCTGATGTTATTTTTCTTGGATTCATATCTTGTACCTTACTTCAGAGATTGCAATAAAAGAATATCTTCCTTTGATTGTTTTAATGTGAAGATCCAGCGCTCAAAAGGGCCACTTTTAAAGGAAATTACTGCACCTTCTCCCCTGCCCTTCATCGCCACGAAATCACGATATTTCAGGCCTCGCAGGGTTCCATAAAGAACTACATAGGGCAGAGCTGTTCCCGGTGCTCGGACTCCACGAAGTATTGATGAACCCCAAAGTTGATCAACAAACTCAATCTTTTCAATTGAATCAATTGCTGCACGTGGGTTTGAGTGCAGTGCGGCAAGTTTTTCCCAGAAGGAGAGCTCGAGAACAATCTCATCACCAACTCTTACGATCTTTGCCATAAAAGAATTGTATTGGGAAATAAAAATAC
>RFSY01000134.1 GCA_009923805.1 Actinomycetota bacterium | reverse complement strand
ATCGAGAAGGCCCACCCCGATGTCTTCAATCTGCTGCTGCAGCTGCTTGAAGATGGCCGCCTCACCGACTCAAAAGGTCGCACGGTCGACTTCAAGAACACCCTGATCATCATGACCTCGAATATCGGTTCGAAGGTGATCGAGAAGGGCGGCGGCGGCCTCGGTTTTGAGTTCTCCGGCAGCAGTGTCGAAGACACCCAATACACGCGCATCCGCTCGCTGGTGAATGAGGAGCTGAAGCAGTACTTCCGCCCCGAATTCCTCAACCGACTCGATGAGATCATCGTGTTCCGCCAACTCAGCCGCGACGAAGTGAAGCTGATCGCCGAAATCATGCTGCGCGAAGTCTTCGCCCGCATGCAAGAAAAGGGCATCACCCTGTCGGTCTCCGAATCCTTCAAGGAGCGGCTTGTGGAAGAGGGCTACAACCCCAGTTACGGTGCCCGCCCCCTGCGTCGCGCCGTGATGCGCCTGCTCGAAGATTCCCTGGCTGAGGAATTCCTCTCTGGCCGCATCAGCGATGGCGACTCGGCCCTCGTGGACGTGGATGACAGCAAGCAGGTGGTGATCCGTAAGGATACCGTTGCTCCCTTGCCTGAGCTGGCGGCTGCTGGGGTTTAGGCAAGCAGAGATTGTCATCATTCCAGATCTTGCTAATCAAGAGTCACAATCAACCTGTTGAGATACTCCCTACTGTAAATTTTACAGAGATGAGCCTAGTCCGACTGCTATTTGCTCTCGGGCTGGGCTTGTTTGATCTCTTTATTGATGTGGATTGGCAGCAGGTTTCATTATGGTTGCCGGCAAGGCATTGCCCTAGTAGCTCTTTGCCAGTTCAGGATATTCAAAAGTTGGCCTAGATTGCGCCACTCATTTTGGCTTCTATAAAATCTTTGGAAGCGCAAGTTAATCATAGGGTGAAGTTTGTATTTTTTGCAGCGAAGACGCGAAGGCATCTCTCTTTCTCGTATTATAGTTGCCCTCTGGGTTTTCTTTTTTTTTGAATGTCGTCAGCCAATTGGTTTGCTATTTTATGTTAATCCACTTCGCTTTAGGCGTTTCGCGTGATTGATGGCATTAGGCTAGGTTGGAGCAGGGCAATCGTTGATTATTGCTGCTGGTCACACCCTAAAATGTAGCGTAATGGACCTATTCGTCGGCTCGGCATAGTTTCCTTCGTGTGCCTCGGTAGGCTCATGTGAGCCTCGCATGAAGCTTGCTGACTCAATACCGTGGCAAAAAGTTGAGAACCCTTGTAATGTTCAGTTCAACGCTACAGTAGGTGGTCATGCAAAACTATTTCTGGTGGTGTTTGGGCCACTCTTTAAGAAGAATAGCTTGGGTCTGACCGATGAAGAGACAGTTCTAAAGATTCAGGACAATACCCAGATGCAGTCTTTTGGCTTTGCTGGTTACTCGAGCAAAGCGCTATTTGATCCATCGATGATGGTACACCTCTGGACGCGGTTCACCGTCGACGACCTGAAAAAGAACTAATGATTTCGTGGTTGAATGTGGACATTACCTACTGATTGAAACGGCTGGGTTAGATGGTGGCGATCAAATAGCCTTCGATAGCCTGAGTAATTCGGCCGACTTGCCGGAATCCATGAACTGAGATGTTATTAATATTGAAGTCTCTTGCACGCCAGGGCCTTGCTATAAATTGGCTTGATGCGTTTTTTATGAAAACCTGAAAACTTAATGAAGTAAGGCATGCAGAGGTCTTCACCAAGTCTCAGCTAGGCTCGGCGGCCCCTCAATTCCTTC
>RFSY01000133.1 GCA_009923805.1 Actinomycetota bacterium | reverse complement strand
ATGCTGAGGCAGTGGCGCCAACAACAACAACGTCTACGTTGTTATCTTTGAGTTGCTGCATCTGAGCATCGAGTCCACCAACTTGAGAACCAGCGATAAATGTTGCTGCGGTCTTCTTTGCGGTGAATGTAACGCCGGCAGTTGTGAGGCCTTGCACAGTGTTGCGGCCGAAGTCATCGGTCTGATAGAGAATTCCGACATTCTTAGTAGACAGATTCTCCTTGATGTACTTTCCAAGGATCTTGGCTTCTACAACATACGTTCCCAAAGCACCGAAAGTTGTTGGATACTTCTTAGGATCTGTGTAGAAACCGCTATAACCACTAAGGACGAAGAGGTCAGGAATTCCTCGTCGGTTGATATCTGCAATAACTGAGATATGTGTCTGTGTTCCGACGCTTCCCACCATTGCAAAAACTTTATCTTTATTGATAAGTGCAGATGCAGTCGAAACTGTTAAACCTGCCTTATAGGTGTCATCTTTTACGACCAAAGTGATTTTGCGTCCATAGACGCCACCCTTTGAATTTACATAATCAAAGTAGGCGCGCATGGCGTCATCTACCTTGTTGTAACCCGGGCTAGCTGCACCAGTTTGTGGTAGCTGCATTCCTAAAACAATTTCAGTGTCGCTCACGCCAGGAGTGCTTGCACCTTGTGCAGGCATTGCTGTGAGCGCGAGAGCGCCAGCAAGTACAGCCGCTACGGTTGCAAGGATTTTTCGAGGTGATCGGGACAGAGATGCACGATTATTCACTGCATTCACTCTTTCTCTTTGCCAGTATTTGCAATGAATTCGCTCGCGCGGCTCCACTGCTACCAGCCCTGAATTGGGCTAGAACACGCTCACGCTAACAGAATTGGCCAGTAAAGTGAACGGAAAGTGAACAAACTCGCCGCAATTTCGATGGGTTAATTGCCCGCTGGTAGCCCGAATATAACGATTATTTATCTTTGTGCAGGCGCAATCCCGCCACCCCGGCTGGATTTATCACCACGACCAGAATGAGCAAGGCACTGGAAATGAGTGGTGGCAAGAAATTAGATACCTGTTCACTTAACTGGAGATTGCCCAACACTGCTTCAATCCAATCAGGAAGAAATACAACGATGACAGTTCCGATAAATGCTCCTGAAATACTTCGAATCCCACCGAGTACCGCTGCAGTAAGTAGCGTTAGCGACAACGAAACTGGATACACACTTGGCCCGACAAGTCCGCGTAATCCATAGAGCGCACCGGATAACCCTGCAAAGGCCGCAGAGACAACAAAGACAAAAATCTTTTGACGCGAGAAATTTATGCCATTAAGAGATGTAGCAATCTCGTTATCTCGAATTGATCGCCACATGCGTCCTGTACGAGATAAAAGAATATTTGATGCAAAAAATAGCGCAAGTGCTGCAAATGGAAGTGCAACATAAAGTTGCCATTTTTCATAGCTCAATTCGCCAACAGCACTTGTCAACCAGGCAGGTGGATATCCAACATCAACGGGCAAACCTTCATCTCCTTTAAAGACTGATATGAATCGATTTGCAAGTGATGGAATTGCAAGTGCAATGACCAACGTTGTGCCAGCAAGATATGGACCACTTAGACGAGCAGCTGCAACTCCAAGTAATAGTCCAGCCAAACTTGCAGCAATAATTGATAACGGAATTGCAACCCAAAGTGAAAGCTTGTAGTTGATCATTAGTAGCGCGTTTGCATAACCACCAACAGCCATCAACGCTCCTTGGCCAAGTGATAACTGTCCAGAAATACCAGTAAGCAGAGTTACCGA
>RFSY01000132.1 GCA_009923805.1 Actinomycetota bacterium | reverse complement strand
AAGTTCATCGTCAAATGAGTAAGTAGGTGGACATAGTGGTTGGTTTAACATAATATATGTTATATTTATTTATAACATGTATTCTTTATATTATATTATTTAAATTAATTTAATTTTATGATTAATTACTTTTAATTAGAATATGCTACGCCTGCCATACCTGACATCACTCTCAATACGTTGTAATTAACGGCATAGACACGGACCTTGGCAGTGGCAGTGCCTTGAACGGCTCCGGATGAAAGAACAAGTTGAAGAACAGCGTTATCAATTCTTGAGAAGTTGCATGTTCCAGATGGTTGGTGCTCTTCTGGGCGAAGGGCGAATGAGTATACGTTGATACCTGTATCTGGGGCACGGGTGTGGTGTTGGTATGGTTGGACAACGTCGAAGTATGAACCTTCACGCTCAGAGAATCTGTCTTGGCCGTTAAGTTGAAGCTTAGCGGTGACAACTGGGTTCTCACCCCAACAGTGCATGTCAAGGGCGGTTTCAGCAAGAACGAATGTTCCGGCATCAGAGACAGATGAACCAGTGTTGGTAACATCGGTGAAAGGTGCCATTTTTGTACCAGCAGATGCCCATTGAACACCAGCGGCACTGGCAGAAGCGGCATCAATAGCACCAGCCATTTGGAAAAGACCAGATGCGGTGACAAAGTTATTTTGGCCATTGGTCTCAAGTGGACCACCGAAAGCATGGATGGCGTTTGGAAGAGCATCGATGGCATCAGTGTAGTTGAATGGTTGGGCACCAAGAGTCTTGTAAAGGACGGTGTTTGAAGTTAATGCTGAGCAGTAATCGACGTTGGCATCAGGTTGAACAACCCAGATTAACTCCTTGCAAGGATGGTTGAAGTTAAGCTTGATTTTGTTTGATGAGGAACCTACTGATTCATCACCAGTGAATTGAAGTTGCTCGAATAAGTATTCGTGTGGGTTTTGTGCCATCTTTCTGCGTTCATCAGTATCAAGGAAGATATAGTCAACATAAAGGGAAGCAGCGACAAGGGATTGTTGGTATGGGGTGATTGATGAAACATTTTGTCCATCAATTGAGGTTAGGGATTTAACAGCCCATAGACATTCACCAATTGGTCTAAGATCAAGGTTGATCTTAACTTCGTGGTATTGAAGGGCAATTAATGGAAGGGCAAGACCTGGGTTTCTGCAGAACCAGAAAAGAAGAGGAATGTAAAGAGTGGTTTCTGGAAGAGCCTTGCGAGGAGCACAGACTTGGGATGGGATTCCAGAACTGACGGAAACACACGGACCATTGATGTCAGCGAACTGTGGGTCAGTGATGTAGGTAAGTTGAGTGGTGTTACCAATCATCTTGTAATAACCTCTTTGTTGTTCACTGGTTAAAGTAACTTGGTTCCAGATGTGCATCCAATCACCGTATTGACGGTCAATTCTTTGGCCACCGATCTCAACTTCAACTTGGGCAACAAGTTGCTCACCGATGAAATCCATCCAACGAGCATATACATCACCAGTACCAATGGTTGTTGACATAGATTGGTTGATCTCTGGAAGAGTTACTTGTAAGTAAGTTCTGTATGCAAGATCACCATTTCTGGAGATAGTGCAGGTAACTCTGCGTCCGAAATCGGCTTGACCAGAGAAAGTTTGTTCGATTGACTCCATAGCGAAGTTTGTGTGTCTGCGGTATGAGACCTTCCAGAAGGTGATCTCAGGAGTGCCAGTAAGGAAAACATCTTGTGCGCCGTAGGCGACTAATTGCATTAGAGCTCCACCCATTTTGTATATATAGTATACCTAAAGAAAAAAAAATCAA
>RFSY01000131.1 GCA_009923805.1 Actinomycetota bacterium | reverse complement strand
TTGCCGCTCTGATGCATTAAAGACTTCTTCAACGATGTCTCGCTCTTCATCGGTAAGTGCAGCATGCCCTGCTACTAAATCAAGTAGCTCTTCTTCAGATATTTGGGCGCGCTGCTCTTTAGGATCAATACCAAAGATTCGTAAGACTAAGTTGGTGGAATGCGAGAGCACCCACACGATTGGGCGAAATAAATTGGTAAGTACTCCAACAATTCCTGCAGAAAATAGAGCAATCTCTTCTGTTCTGTACAAGGCAAGACGTTTTGGTACAAGTTCGCCAAAGACCAATGAGAAGTATGCAATGACAAGGGTTACTCCGATAAGGGAAGTTGTGTTGGCGCTCTTTTCAGTAAGGCCAAATCCTTTAAGCCAAGGAATAACATAGACACCTAATTTTTCAGCACCGAGTGCTGCAGAGAGAAAACCAGTGACAGTTACTCCAACTTGAAGGGCTGCAAGTAAACGATTTGGATTACTGGCAAGGGCTGCAACGCGAGCGCCTCGTTTGCCACGGTGAGCTAATTGTTTTACTTGGCTCTCGCGAAGAGAGATAAGTGCGATCTCGGCTGCGACGAAGAGGCCAGCTACAACAATGAGACAGGCGACGAGAAGAATCGAAGAGTAGATAGAGCCGCTCGTGTGACTTTCCATGATGAGAGAAGTCTACAGACTGCACTTGGCGTTAGGTGTGAGAGTGCTCTAGCCTTTCCCACGCAGGCCAACCGGTTTGCACCTTAATCCTCGGACCGTCGGGCACGTACCTGCCCGGATAAGGAAAGTGAAAAAATGGCATCAGTCGTATTCGAAAATGCATCACGTATCTATCCAGGAACTACAACTCCTGCTGTAGATAAGCTCAACCTCACCGTCGCAGATGGTGAGTTCTTAGTACTCGTCGGACCATCAGGATGCGGAAAGTCAACATCTCTTCGCATGCTTGCCGGTCTAGAAGAAATCGACGGTGGTCGAATTCTTATCGGTGATCGCGATGTTACAAATGTCGCACCAAAAGATCGCGATATCGCAATGGTCTTCCAGTCCTATGCGCTCTACCCACACATGACCGTTGCAGAAAATATGGGCTTCGCTCTAAAAATTGCCGGTATCGATAAGGCTGAACGAGATAAGCGCGTTCGTGAAGCTGCAAAGCTACTTGACCTTGAACCATATCTAGAGCGCAAGCCAAAGGCTCTTTCTGGTGGTCAGCGTCAGCGCGTTGCAATGGGTCGAGCAATTGTTCGCGAACCACAGGTCTTCCTTATGGATGAACCACTCTCAAACCTTGATGCGAAGTTGCGTGTTGCAACTCGTACCCAAATCGCCGCTCTCCAACGCCGTCTCGGAATCACCACTGTCTATGTCACTCACGACCAAGTGGAAGCAATGACAATGGGCGATCGCGTTGCAGTTCTTAAAGATGGACTCCTGCAGCAGGTTGATACACCTCGTAATCTCTATGACAAGCCAGGTAACGCATTCGTTGCTGGATTCATTGGTTCACCTGCAATGAATTTGCTCGTTGCTCCAGTATCTGGCGGTAAGGCACATCTTGGGGATCTTGATATCGATGTTCCAGCTTCAGCAGGTTCAACTGTGACGGTGGGAATTCGCCCTGAAGGATTGATTCCAGCAGATAAGGGATTCCAAGTTCATGTTGAAGTTGTGGAAGAACTTGGCTCTGATGCATTTGTCTATGGAAAGCCGGCCGATGCAAGCATTCAATTTGCCAATGTTGTCGATGAAGGCGCCCAAGTAATTGTGCGCTGGGATCCAAAGAACCCACCAAAGGCGGGCCAGACAG
>RFSY01000014.1 GCA_009923805.1 Actinomycetota bacterium | reverse complement strand
GGTGAGCAATTTGGTTTAACAGCTCGCTCAACTGGTGAAGTAATTGAGACAGTTGATGCGCGCGAACTCTTCACGAAGATTGCACAAGCTGCATGGGCTTGCGCTGATCCAGGAGTTCAATTTGATGACACCATCAATGATTGGCATACAACTCCAGAGACAGGTCGCATCAATGCGTCTAACCCTTGCTCTGAGTACATGTCACTTGATAACTCATCATGTAACTTGGCTTCACTTAACTTGATGAAGTTCCTCAAGTCAGATGGTTCATTCGATGCCAAGACATTTGCTCGCGCATCTGAATTGATCATCACCGCGATGGATATCTCAATCTGTTTCGCAGATTTCCCAACCGAAGCAATTGGTGACACAACTCGTGCCTACCGTCAGCTTGGAATCGGTTATGCAAACCTTGGTGCGCTCCTTATGGCATCAGGTCTTGCATATGACTCCGAAGGTGGACGCGCACTTGCTGGTGCAATCACATCACTTCTCACCGGAACAACATATAAGCGCTCAGCTGAATTAGCGGGAATCGTTGGACCGTACGCAGGTTTTGCACAAAATGCTAAGCCTCACGCACGCGTGATGCGCAAGCATGCAGCAGCTTCATCTGCAGCAAAGCAAGAGACAACTCTTGATATTGATGTATGGACAGAAGCAAATAAGGCATGGGATGCCTGCCTTACAACAGGTGATAAGAACGGATGGCGCAATGCGCAGATCTCAGTTCTTGCACCAACAGGAACAATTGGTTTGATGATGGATTGCGATACAACAGGTATCGAGCCAGATTTCTCACTCGTTAAGTTCAAGAAGCTTGTTGGCGGCGGATCTATGCAGATCGTTAACCAGACAGCAGCTCTTCACAAGCTTGGTTACACCGAAGAGACCATCGAAGCGATAGTTGAATTCATCGCTGCAAATGGCCACGTCATCGATGCACCTGGCCTTAAGCCAGAGCACTATGAAGTATTTGACTGTGCACTCGGTTCACGTTCAATTGCTCCAATGGGCCACGTGCGCATGATGGCTGCTTGCCAGCCATTCTTATCAGGTGCAATTTCAAAGACAGTGAACTTGCCTGAAGATGCAACTGTTGAAGAAGTTGAGGAAGTTCACCTAGAGGCATGGCGCATGGGAATCAAGGCGCTCGCTGTCTATCGCGATAACTGCAAAGTTGGTCAGCCACTTTCTGATGGAAAGGCTAAGAAGAAGGATGCACCTGTTGCAGCAGCTGCAGAACCTGTTCGTAAGCGTCTTCCAAAGTCTCGTCCATCTACAACAACATCATTCTCAGTAGGAGGCGCCGAGGGTTACATGACCGCTGGTGCATATGCTGATGGTGCACTTGGTGAAGTCTTCTTGAAGCTCGGAAAGCAAGGATCAACTCTTGCCGGAGTAATGGATGCATTCTCAATCGCAGTATCTATCGGACTTCAATACGGAGTACCACTAGAGACATTCGTTGAGAAGTTCACCAACCTACGTTTCGAACCAGCAGGCATGACAGATGATGCTGATATTCGTATGGCACAGTCAATGATGGATTACATCTTCCGTCGCTTGGCACTTGATTACTTGCCATTCGAACAACGTTCAGCAATGGGCCTCTACACATCTGCAGAGCGCACAGCTGCACTTGATAACGGTGGCGAATATGTTGCACTTGCAAAGGAAACCGATACCCCAAAAGCACCTGCGGCTGTGGTGGCTCCTGCGGCTGTAAAAGCTGAAGCGCCAAAGCCGGTAGCGGTAAAAATTGAGCCAGCACCATTGGCATCAACAATCGGTTCATCATCTGATCTCTTAGAGTCAATGGGAATCAAATCTGATGCACCACTGTGTATGACATGTGGAGTAAAGATGCGTATGTCAGGTGCATGCTTTGTATGCGAAGGATGTGGAAACACATCTGGTTGTTCATAATCTAAAGCACATTAAGTAACAATCAGGCCCTCTGTGAGAAATCGCAGGGGGCCTGATTGTTTATACAAAGTTGTCGGACAACTTCTCATTTACCACGAGAGCAATATGAACTAGGATGTCCTTAGTTTTACATAGTAAATACACGGTGCTAGAGAGGCGATCATGGCTAACGTTTCGCAGGTAAAAGCAGTGCTAGACCGACTAAAGATTGAAACACCATCGTGGGCATATGGAAATTCAGGAACTCGCTTTAAAGTCTTTGCGCAAGCTGGAGTTCCACGCGATCCCTTTGAGAAAATTGCTGATGCCGCCCAGGTAAATAAATACACTGGCTCTGCGCCCAGCGTTGCTCTTCATATTCCATGGGATAAGGTCGAGGATTACGCAAAACTCGCCGCACATGCCAAGGAACAAGGCGTAGTTCTGGGAACAATAAATTCAAATACTTTTCAAGATGATGATTACAAACTAGGTTCAGTCTGTAATCCTGATCCGAAGATTCGCGATAAGGCAGTTGCACACCTTTTGGATTGCATCGAGATTATGAATATCACCGGCTCACAGGATTTGAAGCTGTGGTTCGCAGATGGCACAAATTATCCAGGCCAAGACAGTATCGTCGAACGCCAAGATCGTTTAGCGCAATCACTTGCTCGCACCTATAAAGCCCTTGGTCCAAATCAACGGATGCTTCTGGAATACAAATTTTTCGAGCCAGCTTTTTATCATACTGACGTTCCCGATTGGGGCACCTCTCTAGTCCACTGCTTAGCACTGGGAGATAAAGCTTGGGTCTGTGTTGATACTGGCCACCATGCACCGGGGACAAATATTGAATTTATTGTTGCAAGCCTGCTTCGTGCAAAGCGATTAGGAGCTTTTGACTTTAACTCCCGTTTCTATGCCGATGATGATCTGATAGTTGGAGCTGCAGACCCATTCCAGTTATTTAGAATTATGCATGAAGTCAATGTCGGTGGCGGTTTTGATGTTGGCACTCCAGTCTCTTTCGTTTTAGATCAATGTCATAACATCGAAGCGAAGATTCCTGGTCAAATTAGATCCATCATGAATGTGCAAGAGGCTGTTGCGAAAGCAGTTTCTGTTGATCAAGATGCGCTGAAGGCTGCGCAGAAAAGTGGCGATGTGCTAGCTGCCCATGAAGTCTTGATGGATGCCTACAATAATGATGTGCGACCAATGATTCGCCAATGGCGTGAAGATAAGGGAATCGATGGCGAACCAATGAAGGCATATGCCCGAAGTGGTTATGCTGAGAAAATTGCGGCAGAACGTGTTGGTGGAAACCAAGCTGGTTGGGGTGCTTAACTTTGACAGATAAAGTCGTTAAAGAGTTACTTGAACGCAGTAATCGTTTAGGTTCAAATCCAAAATATACAAATTATGCCGGTGGTAATACTTCAGCCAAGGGCAGTGCAACTGATCCATTAACTGGCACCCAAGTTGAGGTGCTCTATGTCAAGGGATCAGGTGGAGATCTTGGAACGTTGACCGAGAAAGGTCTAGCAACTCTCTATTTGGATCGCCTCCGTGGGATGACATCGGTTTATCGTGGGTTAGAACATGAAGATGAAATGGTTGGCCTCTTTGATTTTTGCGCCTTTGGTAAAGGTGGAGCTGCACCCAGCATTGATACCGCAATGCATGCTTTGGTTGAAGAAGCTCATGTTGACCACTTACACCCTGATTCCATTATTGCCTTGGCAACTTCAAAAGATGGTCGCGAATTAACTAAGAAGTGTTTCGGTGGTGAAATTCTCTGGGTGGATTGGCGACGTCCTGGATTTGAACTTGGTTTAGATATTTCTAAGCTTGCAAAAGAGAATCCAAGCGCGCATGGGTGCGTCTTGGGTGGTCATGGCTTAACTACATGGGGTGCCACAAGTAAAGAGTGCGAAGAGCGCTCAGTTGCAGCGATATTAAAGGCAGAGAAATTTATTGCCGATACAGGTAAAGCTGATCCATTTGGAAAGATAGTGGCAGCTCGTAGGCCACTTGATAAGGTCGAACGCATCGCAAAGGCTGCCAAGCTTGCGCCAACTCTTCGAGGGATTGCCTCTCAGGATAATCGAATGATCGGCCATTTTGAGGATTCAGATGTGGTTCTAGATTTTATGAATCGCGAGAAGCTGGCAGATTTAGCTGCAAAAGGAACGTCGTGCCCAGATCACTTCCTGCGTACAAAGATTTCACCACTCGTCATTGATCTCGATTCGGATGCAGATATCGAAAAAATCATTGCTAGAGCTTATGAATTGCATACTGAATACCGAGCTAAATACACTGCTTATTACAACAAATATGCCACCAAAGAATCACCAGCTATTCGAGGAGCAGACCCTTTAATTATTCTTGTTCCAGGTGTCGGCATGTTCAGTTACGGCAAGGATAAGCAAACTGCTCGAGTTGCGGGTGAATTTTATATTAATGCCATCAACGTAATGCGTGGGGCTGAAGCGATTTCAACGTATTCACCTATCTCTGAGGTAGAGAAATTTAATATTGAATATTGGGAGCTTGAAGAGGCAAAGCTACGTCGCATGCCCAAAGCAAAACCATTACAAGGTCGTATTGCACTTGTCACAGGTGGAGGTTCTGGAATTGGAAAGGCAACAGCACTTCGCTTAAGTGCCGAAGGTGCCTGCGTAATCATTGCTGATCGAGATTTAGCATCGGCGCAAGGTGTGGCAACTGAACTTGGTGGTGCAGATAAAGCAGTTGCTGTTGCAGTAGATGTCACTGATGAGGCTCAAGTAAGTGCCGCCATTGATGCCGGAGTCCTTGCATTCGGTAGCATTGATTTGGTTGTTAATAACGCGGGTCTTTCAATTAGTAAGCCGTTGGTAGAAACGACTGCTCAAGATTGGGATACCCAGCACAATGTCATGGCACGTGGCTCCTTCTTAGTCTCTCGAGAAAGCGCAAAAGCGATGATTGCAGCCCACATGGGTGGAGACATCATCTATATATCTTCGAAGAATTCAGTTTTTGCTGGACCAAATAACGTTGCTTATGGATCGACAAAAGCCGATCAAGCTCACCAAGTGCGACTACTTGCTGCAGAACTTGGTGCATATGGAATTCGAGTCAATGGTGTGAACCCAGATGGCGTTGTGAAAGGTTCTGGAATATTTGCAAGTGGATGGGGCGCCCAGCGCGCTGCAGTGTATGGAGTTGAAGAGGAGAAACTTGGAGAGTATTACGCTCAGCGCACAATTTTGAAGAAGGAAGTTCTTCCTGATCATATTGCTGCAGCGGTATTTGTTCTCTGTGCATCTGATCTGCCACTGACTACTGGTTTACATATTCCAGTCGATGGTGGAGTTGCCGCCGCTTTCTTGAGGTAATCGTGGCTAACTTCATCGCAGTTGATCTCGGTGCTACGAGCGGCCGTGTAGCAATAGGTCGTGTGACATCTGAAAAGATTGAGTTAGAAATCGCCCATCGCTTCTCTCATGAAATCTTTGAAGATAAAGATGGGGCCATTTTGTGGGATTGGAAAGAGATTACGGCGCAGGTCTTACTTGGTATTCAAAAGTGTTTAGCGCAGGGAACGCCAATTTCACTCGCTATTGACTCTTGGGCTGTTGATTATGGACTGTTGGACACTCAGCACAATTTGATTTCTAAGGTGCACTCTTATCGAGACCCTAGAACATTCGCTGCCTTTGACGAGCTGGTTTCGCAGTTAGGCCAGGAACGGATTTATCGCGATACAGGAATTCAATTCCTGAATTTTAATACTTTATATCAGTTATTCGCTGCCAAAAATGATGCCTCATATAAGGCTGCAAGTACTTTTTTGATGATTCCAGATCTGCTCAACGCCGAGCTCACAGGTGTGATTTCAACTGAAGTAACTAATGCTTCTACGACTCAACTCTTAGATGTAAAGAGCCGAAAATGGGATTACCCATTAATTGAACTTGCCGGGCTGCGCAAAGATATCTTTACACAGCTGCATGAACCGGGTGCTGAAATTGGTTTCATAAAGGGATTTGGCGCCCTTGATGGAATTAAAGTTGTGGCAACTGCATCGCATGACACTGCAAGTGCAGTGGCTGGAATCCCATTTGGAGATAGAAATACTGAGGCCTATATTTCAAGTGGCACTTGGTCACTTGTTGGAATTGAAAGCGAATTACCGGTTACATCTCAAGAAGCGTTGGCAGCAAACCTCACCAATGAACTTGGAGCAGCTAACACAGTTCGAATCCTAAAAAATGTTACTGGTATGTGGCTTTTGGAAGAGTGCCGTAGAACGTGGCGAAGCGAGAAGGAAGAATGGTCGATTCCGCAATTAGTAGATGAAGCCAGCAGAAATCTAGAGTTCGACTCTCTTATCGATCCTAATGATCCTCGATTTAGATCAGCCGGTGAGATGCCAGAAAGAATTGATGCATATTGCGTGGAAAAGGGGATAACGCCGCCGCGCACAAAAGGCGAATTTACTATCTGTATTTTGCGAAGCTTGGCTGCGGCATATAAAAAAACTATTGCTGAAATTGAAGGTGTAACGAATAAGAAAATATCCACGATTCATATCCTTGGTGGGGGATCGCAAATTTCACTTCTCAATCAATTAACTGCAGATGCGTGTGGCGTCAGAGTTAAGACAGGTCCAGTGGAATCAACGCTCTTTGGAAATATTGCAGTGCAAGCACTAAGCGCCGGAGCGGTTCCTAGCCTAGAAGCAGCGAGAGCGCTCATTGGCAAGAGTTTTATTAGTGAAGAATTTACGCCCAATTAATATAGGCAGCGACATCAGGGCTCTTGCCGGCAGCAATATTGGCAAATAGTTTTTCAATATCTGCCTCAGAAGCTGGGTAAGCAGTTGCAATCTTTTCTAAACTAAGTCCACCCGATTTCATTAACTCTAAAGTTTGTACAATTCGATGAGCTACCCAGCCAGAAACAAAGTGCACTGTAAGTTCCTGCTTTTGCAGGTGGGCCATATCAGCCCAGGTATTTGCACCATCTGGAGTGTGTCCACTAAAAATGATTTGGCCGATGCCCGTGCGAGAGTTGCCAAAAGTTTCTGCAGCCCATGTTGCTGGTAGTGCTCTGTAGTAGAGCTCAAATGCTTCTGGACTTTGGACTGTATCTATCACCGCAATAGGTGCAAAGTCAGATAATTCTTTCTGAGTCACAGTATTTGAATTAGCAGTTGCAATTCCTAGTGAATGAATCTTCGTTAACCGCGAATCGTGTCTTCCCAATAGCAAAGGTTTAAAGCCCCGAGCTTTCGCACATAGTGCGCCACTTGCCCCGATGACACCATCACCAATTACCAATACTGGATCTCCAGGATTCGCGATGATGCGCGATGCGGCGTTAAAACCAACTTGTGCAACCACCCCAAAGGCAGAACGTTCTGGGGGGATGCCAGTTGCATCAAAGACTTCAAAATCTTCACATATTCCATAGCTTGTGTGTGCACCCCAACCAGCAGTTGCATCTGAGTAATTAGCGCTGGCTGTTGCGAAAACTTGCTGTCCAACTTTTACATGTGAAACGCTCGAACCGATTGCCTCCACGATTCCACTGCGTTGATAGCCAGGAACTAGCGGAAATGCGAAATTTCCCCATTCAAATCTTCCAGATATGACCCACTTATCAGTTCCTGTACTTACTCCTGAGGAGATAGTCCTAATTGCCACTTGCTTCTCGCCCAATTCAGCAATGGAAACATTGGCTAGTGCGCTCTTATTTGCAGAAGTAGTTACTACTGCTTTAGAACTTGGCAAGAATTCCACCATCTGGAATCAAAGAAGATCCAGTAATGAAACTTGCGCCGCGTGAGAGTGCAAAGGCGATAACGTCGGCAACTTCTTCTGGTTGAGCAATGCGGCCAATAGCATTTTCACTTGTTGGAAAACCTAATTCAGCAAGAGTTTTTCCTTCACGCTCTGCATGCTGGCGCAACATAGGAGTATCGGTTGCACCAGGAAGAATGCAGACGACTCGAATGTTATCTGGCGCCAGATCTAACGCCATGGTCTTTGTGAGAGCAAGAACTCCACCCTTAGCAGCGGCATAGGGAGCAACGCCTGTAGATGTTGCTTGGGCATGGATTGATGAGATATTTACGATCGCACCTCCGCCTGCACTACGGATAAGAGGAAGCGCATATTTAGCAACCAAATAGAGGCTCGTAAGATTTATCGAAATAATACGTTGCCATTCATCGAAGCTACAGTTTTCTACACTCATATTGAAAGCACCTACTGCAGCATTATTGACTAGTCCTTTGAGGCGAATTCCTTTTTTCTTCACCGCTTCACCAAGCGCCTGGCACTCCTTCTCACTTGTGACATCTGCTGTGATTGCCGAGGTGAGTCCTCCTTCAGGGTCAATTCCAGCCAGAATCTTTGCAAGCGCTTCTGAATTCTTATCAACTGCAAAAACGAATATTCCTTGGTTGACTAGATTTTCAACTGTTGCTGCTCCTATGCCACCGGCTGCACCAGTGACAATGACGGCATCTCCTTTTGTAGCGAAAGATTTCTCTCTCATGCCACGACACCATTTTTGAAGCGATCAAAGTTCTTAGGATCATAGAGTGGAATGACAATCGGAGATTTGAGTGCCCGGGCATGTGCTGCCATGCATTCATACATATTTTCGGTAATTCCAATTGGATGATTGTTTACAACATTTTCCATAACAAAGAAGGAATCACTGAGAACTGCAGTGCCAGCTTTGGTATCAACTTCTACAGCGATGGAAGCGCGGTGATGTCCGCCAGACCACCAGGTACGAAGTCCCGGTGCGATGGTCTCTTCATCTTCCAGTAAAACAACGCGATCCCATGATTTGCCAACTAATTCGGCCAAAATATGTGGCGGAAGACTTGTATCGCGGCCATCGTGTGGATGTTGGTGAGTGGTGTGGAAATGAATCCATCCACGCTTTGAAATGTGAATCTTCGCATTTGGAAATTCAAGGACATTGCTTACTGAATATAGCTGTAGGGGAGTCAAGAAGATGTGTGTTACATCTTCTGGCTTAACGTTTTGTTTCGCAAGTTGATCAAGGATGAATTCTCCTTCTTCACGAGCAAATTTAACGCGCTCACCAAGGAATGCAACCCATCCTTCATTCATTGGCCCTAAATCTTTCGCTGGACCAGTATTTACCAGAGCAGTAATCCCATTACCTTGAATCAGACCAACCTGAAATTGCAGACGGAACCACTTATCCCACTGACCCATCCAGAATAGCTCTGGGCCAGGTACTTCACTTCCGCCCATTGAAAGTAGCGTTAACTTGTATTCCATGTACTTACTCCTGGTCTCTATGTGAGTTTGTTAAGTTGTTTGGAGTGCAATTTCAAGATCGGCGCGGACTTGATTCATATGCATGCGCATTGCAGCTTTTGCTAATTCAGAGTCACGGCTTACCACAGCACGCATAATTTCTTCATGCCAGTAAGTTGCATGGTCAACTGCATCTGGACATTTTGCATTTTCAATTCTCACTTTAATACCTAAATTAGCGATTGAATTGTGCAATTGATTGAGTATCGGATTCTGGGTCGCACGCGAGAGCGCGGCATGCCAGGCGATATCAATATTTGCTAAGTCATTTTCATCGCCGATGCAGAGTCTCTGCTCATCCAGTATCTCTTGAAGTTCCATTAAATTTTCCGGAGTAGCGTTTCTAGCCGCAAGGGCAGCAATTTCTGGCTCGAACATTTCACGAGTTGTCTGTAGGTCATCAAAATATGAGCTATCAGAGTTCAAGGCTACCCAAATAGGGTCTAACACATTCCATTCGTGCATTGGAGCAATTGTTGTTCCCATGCCTTGGCTTACTTTGATAAAGCCTTTTGCGTCCAAACTCCTAAGCGCTTCACGGACTACTCCGCGTGTGACGTTATAAGTAGCGCACAGTGTCATCTCAGATGAAACGGTAGACCCTTCACCAAGTTGGCCTGAGCCAAGCTGGGAGAGAATATCTTCAACGATTTGATCGCTGAGTTTTCTAAGTGACACTGTGCGCTGCTCCTTTACTTTTTAGAAGTGGAAGTTATCGATGTTCTTTGCATTGAATTCTTGCGGTGGTCCCGCAATGATCACTGCATCTTTGCCCAACTTCCATGTACCTGGTCCAACACCCTTGTAAGCAATGGTGAGTCCAGCTTTTGGCTTAACGTTCTTAGCCTTGATAGAAACGATGAGGTTTGCAGCAATTTCACCCTCTAGACCTGGATCCCAGAGTGAGAATGCCTTGACTGTGCCGTCTTTAACATACTGACGCATTTGGTCAGGAGTTCCAAGACCAGTTACTTGAACTTTGCCCTTAAGAGGTGAAGTTGAAAGTACTTGTGCAGCAGCAGCGATACCAACAGTTGTTGGTGCGTTGATTGCCTTGAGGTTTGGATACTTAGCAAGAAGAGCTTGTGCTTCAGTAGCACTCTTCTCTGGAGCGTCATCACCGTAAACGGTTGCAACTAGCTTGAGGCCAGGTTGTCCGCCACCATCGATGTATGTCTTAGCTCCCGCTAACCATGCATTCTGATCTGGTGCAGTTGATGTCGCAGATAGGAATGCCCATTCGCCCTTGCCATCAATTACGCTGGCAGTTTGGTCAACTAGGTACTTTCCTAGAACGCTGAAATCAACTGGTGTGATTGATGCATGACGGCATGCCGCTGTTGTGTCACCGTTAACGGTAAGAACAACAATTCCAGCCTTCATTGCACGCTTTAATGTTGGACATAGAGCGTTTGCATCATTTGGAGAAATTGCAATTGCATCAACTTTTTGCTGAATTGCAGCTTCGATAAATGGGATTTGATCTGTGGCGCCAGCTTGTGCAGGTGCTACAACCTTGACGGTCATGTTCAATCCCTTAGCGGCCTTATTGAAGCCGTTAACGATTGCATCGAAGTATGGGTTACCTAGGTTCTTTGGAATATAGGTGACCTTGTACTTTGTAGCTGCTGTTGCTGATGTTGCCATGAATGAAGCGCTTACTCCAGTCAGGATGAGTGACATACCCAAGACTGGAACTAGCGCTTTATGCTTTTTATTCATTCCTTTAGCCTCATTCCGTGTTCCAATAGCGATGTATTTCATCACTACTGATTAATGACTCACAATTAAAATGCGATTAGGCATTTCTTTGCGCTTCATTAAATCTCTTTTTCCTATTTCTTTTCTCAATATAATACGAACGAATTCGCGGTACCAATACAGTCAGGATAAGAAGTAATCCGATTACGGCATCCTGAACTTGACCATTGATATCTTGAATAACCAGGGCTTCACGAACAGCCATGATTGCGAAAAGTGAAACCACTGTGCCAGATATTGCACCGCGGCCACCAAAAATATCTGTTCCTCCAAGGACAACAACTGTTATTGCCAGAAGTTCAAGGCCGAGACCCACGTTCGAAATTGTTGAACCTAATCGAGATGTGATCATCACTGCGCAAAGTCCACATACAGTTCCACTCAATGCAAATGCAGTTAAGCGCACACTATTGACATCAATCCCCGAGAATTTACTGGAAGAGGGGTTACTTCCGGACATAATGTTCTTGATTCCGTAGTTTGATCGATGCAGGATGAAATAAAAGATCAATGAAGCCGCGATAAATAGAGCAAGCGGAGCCGGTAGACCCGGATTACCACCGATAACCAAGCGTTGATCAAAACCCACAAAATTTTCGGGATAATTCGCTACAACTCCATCACCCAGCATTACTTGGGTAATTCCACGATATAGGGCAAGAGTTGCAAGAGTTACCACGAGACTTGGAAGTCCAAGCTTGATAACAATCAAGCCATTGATCAGACCAAGGATAAAACCGGTAAAGATTGCTGCGATACAGCACCAGAATATTGGAACTCCAGCTGCCCACATTTTGGCTAGAACGCCAGCACTTGCAGCCAAAGTAGATGCAACTGAAAGGTCAATATCACCATTGATAATGACAAAGGTGAGAGCAAGTGCAAGTAAGCCAATCTCTATATATCTACCTGTATTGAAGATAATTGAAGATGGCTGAAGGAAATATTCTGAACCAAGAGACCCATAAATCATGGCAATTACAAGGATTAAAATTGGACCAATGAGATAAGAAGGAACCTTGAATCGAGAAGGTGCTTTAATTAATGATGACATTATTTAACCACTCTCTGATTTCTAATCGCCAGCAAGAAATTCTCTTCCTGCTTCTTTCTCACTAAGTTATCGATTGCAACTGCGGCGAGAATAAGGAAACCAGTTGCACATGCCTTCCAGAATGGTGAGACGCCCACAACAGTTAAGCCATTAGATAAGATGCCGATTAGTATGCAACCAAGTGCAGTTCCAAGTGCCGTTCCTGACCCACCGAAGATATTTGTTCCACCAATTACAACAGCGGAAATAACATCGAATTCAAGTCCGCGGCCAACATCTGCTGGATTGATAGTCGCGTAACGGGCGGTATAGAGAACTCCACCAAGTCCAGCCAGTACTCCAACGAATATGAAGACCATGATTGTGATTTTGTTGAATGAAAGTCCACGAGAGACAGCAGCTTCAGGGTTACTGCCTACGGCATAAACGCGCTTACCAAGGAGAGTCTGAGATGAGACATACCAAACAAGAACTATTGCAAGGAAGGCAAAGATTAATAGCCAAGGAATTCCGATGGGAGATGTTGTTGAGAGTGCAATGATGCCCTTGGGAACATCGTTAGGATCAATTTGAACATTATTTGATACCACAAAGACTGCGCCTCGGATTATTGCAAGGGTTCCCAAGGTGGCAATGATTGAAGGAATTTTTCCGTAACTTACTAGTAGGCCATTGAGCACTCCGCAGATACCGCCCACAACCATCGCGATAATAATGAGCCCAATAATGGGAAAATCAGGTTTAGAACGTGCCACCATTCCCATGACCATTGCCGCTAAGCCCAATGTGCTGCCAACGCTCAGGTCGATATTTCGAGTTACGATGACAAGGGTCTGACCGGCACCAACAACCATCAAGATTCCAACGGATGAAAGAATTGCGCTCAAGTTATCGGAACGGAAGAAGCGAGGCTCAATCGCTCCGAAGACCGCCAACAAAATCAGAATGAATAGAAAGATTCCAAATTCTCGCTTTTTGAAAATATAGGAAACTTTCGAATTCACATTCACGGCCACGATTAGTTACCTCTTCCGGTAGATAAAAGCCCAGATGCGAGACGAAGGACAGCCTCCTCTGAGATTTCCGAGCCTGAAAGCTCGCCTGCGATTCGACCATTTCTCATCACAATAATTCGATGTGAAAGTTCTATGAGTTCACGCATATCGCTACTTACCATCACCACAGCCATGCCATCTTTAGCTGAAGCATTGAGGAACTGGTGAATTTCAGCTTTTGATCCAACGTCAACGCCACGTGATGGCTCATCAATGAGCAAAATTTCAACTTCTTGTTTTAGCCACTTAGCCAAACTGACCTTCTGCTGATTTCCACCACTGAGCTCACGAACGAGCTGGGACGCACTAGAGAGTTTCACGCGGAATTTTTCAATCAACTCTTGGCCGATTACTTTTTCGCGTGCAAAGTTACGCTTGCCACCTTTAGAGGTGAGATTGAGATTGGTTATTACCAAATTCTCAGTTATCGAACGATTGAGGAATAGGCCATTATGTGCTCGATCCTCGGGAACCAGAGCTACCCTGGAAGCGATTGCTTGCTTGACAGTTTTTAGGCTTCCGTGACTAGGTGAGACGACTTCGCCCGAAGTTCGCTTGCGCAGACCGAAGATGGTTTCTAGCAATTCACTGCGACCTGCGCCCACAAGACCGCCGATACCGAGGATCTCACCCTTCTTCACTTCAAATGAAACGTCGGCAACGAAGCCTGGGCTAACAAGATTCGATACTTTTAGGGAAACTTGATTACTCGAACTCTTTAAATTGTTGGCCGAAGTGTCGATATTTCGACCCACCATGAGCCTGATGAGCTCATCTTCGTTGGTTTCTGAAGTCTTTTTGACTGCGACCACTTCGCCATCTTTCAATACTGTGATGCGGTTAGAGATAGCCAAAACTTCTTCAAGTCGGTGGCCGATGAAGATGATGGATACCCCGCTGGCATTTAATTTGTGAATCGTTGCAAAGAGTCTTTCAACCTCAGAAGGTGTGAGGGAGGCAGTTGGCTCGTCGACAATGAGGAGTTTCAACTTCTTGCGTAGCGCAGAAACCATATCGACCATCTGCTGATCTGCTACCGAGAGAGCTTTCACGGGGGAATGGACACTGAAGGAACATCCCAATTGGGCGAGTAGCTCTTTAGTTTCTTCCTCCGCTTTTTTCCAGTTAAAGCGTTTGCTCTTGCCGTCACGGATTTGATAGTCAACGCAGACATTTTCTAAAACTGATAAATCAGGGAAGAGTCTTGGCTCCTGGTGAATGAGTGCAACACCGGAGTTTTGAATTTCACGGATGTGGGCAAATGTTCGGTCACTGCCTTCAAATTTAATTGTTCCTACATCAACAGGAACAAGTCCAGAAATAATTTTCACTAACGTGCTCTTGCCGGCTCCATTTTCGCCAACGATTGCATGTATCTCATTTTCGGCAAGATCAAAGTTAACATTCTTAAGAACAGCAGCTTCGCCGTACCACTTGGATACGGACTTACATTCCAAAACGTTAATTGCATTTCCTCGCTTTTCGCATTCGCTAGCCAATTTTTTTATTGAACTTACTACCCTAGAAAACTCACTTGTATGACAGTTGTCAAGGATTAAGAAGAAATATCTTTCATTTCGTGGGAAAAGTGCTAAGTTTATTTTGCGCAAAACAGCTACTTGTCAGAGGAGTTATTTCATGAAGAATCTTTTTCTCGATATTGATTTGGGTAATGGCGCGCTTAAAATAAAATTATTGAAAGAATATATGAATGCAGAAGTTCTATTTACGCAGCGCAAAAACGAAGATGACGTTATCAAATCGTTATCTGAATTTAATCCCGTTGCCGCGATTGTGCAATGGCCTCCGTTTAAAACTATGGCCAGTTTTCTAGGGCTTTCGCTATGGCGCACATATCTGCAACGTGATGCCGAGGTGCGATCTGGCAAGTGGGCTCGAGCTTCGAATGTGACAGGGTGGTGATTACTGAAGATGCGTGAAATTGGAGGCGTGCTACCCGTCCTCACTGTGCCATTTAATAGTGACGGAAGTATCGATCTGGATTCAATTCCAAGGCTTATTGAACATTGCATCACAAATAAAGCCGATGGCGTTGTAATTTTTGGACTTGCTAGTGAACTCTATAAACTCAATGACAGCGAACGCTTAGTCATACTTAAGAAAGTCATAGCTTCTGTGAATTCTAGGGTTCCAGTGATAGTTGGAACCGAGCACAGTGGTACCCAGGCCGCAGTCGCAAGAAGTGTTGAAGCAGAAAAACTTGGAGCAAGTGCGTTGATGCTCTATCCACCAACCTTTGTTAAGCCTGATGAAGCAAATGTATTCTCTTATTTCAAGGCAGTTGGTTCTGCAGTAAGTATTCCGGTGATAATTCAAGATGCTCCAGCTTGGACAGGAGTTCCCCTTCCAGTCTCACTTCTTTCACGAATTATCAAATCACAACCAAATGTAAATCACATCAAACTTGAATCCCCTCCCATTGGTGATAAAGCAAAGTTACTCAGAGCTGTGGGTTTCCAGATTATTTCAGGATTCGGCGGAATCCACCTTATGGAAGAGTTAACTTCTGGAATTGATGGCTTAATGCCTGGGTGCAGTCTCCCAGGTCTATTTGTAGAGATACATAGTTTATTTCAAGCTGGTGAGGTCAGAAACGCAAGGACTTTGTATGAGTTGATTCTGCCTCTGCTCACATTTCAATTGACCAGCCTGGATACATTTATTGAAATTCAAAAGCTACTCTTGAAACAGATCAAGATTTTCTCAACCGCATATTGCCGCGAACCACATACCCCTATCAGCGCTGATCGGATCGCCTATCTCAATCTCCTCCTCTCTGAAATCGGACTCAAGGAGCTGGAAGGAGTGAAAATTTGATGTCTGCAAAGCCAAAAATTGCAGTTGTTGGCACAGGTTGGTGGTCAACTGAATTTCACATCCCATCTCTTAAAAAATATGCAGATTGTGAGTTGGCGGCACTCGTTGATCCAAATGTTGAAAAACGTAGAAAAGCCGAAGAGATGTTTGAGATCCCAGCGGGATTTGCCACAGTGTCAGAGGCCCTGGCCGAGATGCAGATTGATGGAGCAATTGTTGCAACCCCATCTGCCCTTCATCATCCAGTAGCAAAAGAGTTAATCGAAAATGGCGTTCATGTAATGGTAGAAAAGCCATTTACGACCATCGCAGCTGATGCCCACGAGTTAGTGAAATTAGCGCAAGAGAAATCAATTCACCTGACGGTTGGCTATACCTTTCAACATACCAACGCCGCCAAAGCCCTGAAGCGTGCCTTAGATAATGATGAGATTGGTGAAATTCTTCTTATCAATGGATTATTTGCAAGCATGGCTGAGGCTTATTACCGTGGCGTGCCAGAGTTGTATAAAGGAATATTTAAGTGGGCAATTACCGGTCCGGATCCACTCACCTTTTCTGATCCAAAACTTTCAGGTGGAGGCCAGGGCCAAACACAAGTCTCGCATGCAATCGGAATGATTCTTCATGCGATTAACCAACGTGCCACCCAGGTGGCAGCATTTATGGAAAATCGAGATTTAAAAGTTGATTTAATCGATGCCATGGCATTTACATGCGAAGCAAACACAATTGGCAATATGGGTTCAACTGGCAATCTACGTGATGGTGATAAGCATCAACAGGAATTTAGGTATTACGGAACTAAGGGTTACATCTTGCATGACATGCGAGATGGTCAGCTACTGGTTCGAAACGATAACGGTCATCAATATGAGATTACAGGTAGTGATATCGGGGATACCTATCCGGCTCTTGAACCATCACGCCATCTCGTTGATTTAATCTCTGGTAAAGCGCACATCAATTTAGCACCCGGACTGCAAGCTGCGTGGGCAGTTGAATTCATTGAGGCGGCATATGAATCTGCTGCAACAAATAGCATTGTGAAAGTCAATAACCAATGAAGAGATCGGGGAAATCACATGAGTAAAATCACGAGAATTAGAACGAGAGTCATTGGTTATTCGCAGGCACCTTCGACACTCCGCCGGAATATGGTTACAAATGTTTCAAACCTTGAAGACTTTCAGACAAAGGACGGTGGCTGGTTTGGACCAGCCTTTTGCACAGTTGTAGAGATTGAAACTGAAAAAGGTGTCATTGGTACCGCAACTGCGGGCGCATTTAATGGCGCTGCAAAAAGCATCATTGATATGTACATTGCAGATCTCTTAAAGGGTCAAGACATTGAAAATCATGAAGGCAATTGGCAGCGTATTTATCGAACTCTTATTCGATTTGGGAGAAGTGGACCCGCTGTGGCGGCGCTATCGGCCCTTGATATTGCGATGTGGGATGCACACGCAAAGGAAGCTGGTGTCCCTGTCACAGAACTTCTTGGGGGTACCGTCCAAACCAGAGTTCCTTGTTATGTAAGCCGGCTTTATGCCATGGAAGATTTAGACGAACTAGCTGATGAAGCTCGTGGTTATATGGCGCAAGGCTTCACTCGGCTGAAGCAACGCTTTGGTTTTGGACCAAAAGATGGTTATGAAGGAATGCGTCGCAATGTTGAATTGATTCGAACTGTAAGAAATGCGGTGGGTCCAGATGTTGAAATCGCAGCCGATGCGTATATGGGCTGGGATTATGGGTATGCAATAGAGATGTCTAAGCGCCTTCGTGAATTTAATCTCTCGTGGATTGAAGAGGCGCTCATGCCACAGCTAGTAGATCGATATGCCGAATTACGTAAGGCAACTCCTGGACAACGCTGGAGCCATGGTGAACATAGTTATACAAAGTGGGATTTTGAAGAGTTAATTAAGAAATCTGCCGCAGATATCCTGCAACCCGACTTCAATCGTGCAGGTGGCTTAACTGAAGCTCGCAAGATTTGCGCGCTGGCAGAAACAGCCGGACTTCCAGTATTCCCACACTCAAACGAGGCGCATAACACTGCAATCATTTTCTCCCAGAGTTCTGCAGTTTGCCCGGTTGTTGAATATTTCCCGAATGTTTTGCCTGATACCGGAAACGAACTCTTCTGGAATCTCTTTACTGGATACCCAGAAGCCAAAGATGGTTATCTCTCAATTTCAAAGAAACCGGGGCTGGGCGTGGAATTGAATCAAGAAGTAGCTTCTCAATTAGTCGTAGTCGATGACAGCTGGAAAGAAATTTAAATTTACTGCCAAAAGGAATTGTGAAACAGATGGAACTAGCACTCGTTACTGGCGCATCAAGGGGAATAGGCCGTGAAATAGCGCTGGCACTTGCAGCTGCGGGCCACACAGTAATTGCTGTTTCTAGAACTCCTACGGCGCTCTCTGAAAATATTGTGAATATTTGCGGTGATGTCAGTGATATTGAATTCGTAAATTCACTACAGCAGCAAGTGTCAGCAGATCACGGAAATGTTCAAATCTTGGTGAACGCAGCAGGAATATTTGGTCCCATTGGTTCCATTAAAGATGCTGACCCCAAACTGTGGGTTGAAACCATGATGATTGACGCACTTGCCCCCTATTTCACATCGCGTGCTTTCTTACCCGCAATGTTGGATGCCAAATGGGGTCGCATCATTAATGTGAGTTCGGCCGCCGCCCTGCATACTCCTGGAAAGTTCAATAGCGCTTATGCCACAGCGAAAGTTGCCTTAAATCAATTCACTAGACATTTAGCTGCTGAAATTAGTGGAAGTGGTGTTACCGCGAATGTAATTCATCCAGGTGATGTGCGCAGCGATATGTGGGCCGATATCAGTGCAAAGGCAGATGCACTTGGTGAAGCCGGTGCAGAATACAAATCTTGGGTTGATTGGGTTGAAAAAACTGGAGGAGATGATCCAAAGAAAGCTGGCCAATTAATTCTGAAATTGGTAAGTGCTGAGAGTGCGGGAGTGAATGGTCGCTTCTGTTGGATTGATAACCCATTACAAGAGCCAATTCCAAGTTGGGATGATCCAACCGATGAACGACCCTGGATTTAGCAAGGAAATTTAAGACTCAACTATCAAAAGAAATGGGGAATAAAATGGAACGAGTTGTATTTATGCAGTGGATTAAGGAAGGTTGCCAAGAGGCATATGAGAAAGCGCATAGCCCTGGAAATCTCTGGCCGTCGATAATCGCAGAGTGCCAAGCAGCTGGAATGCACAACTACACCGGTTATATCGGTGGTCCAGGTAATCGCATGGTTGTTGGGTATTTTGAGGTAGAGAGCGTTGAAAAAATGAACGCTTATCTTTCAAAGAGTGAAGTCAACACAGAGTGGTCAAAAATCATCACGCCACTTATGGAAACAGGTGGCGATGTGGCAAATGGCTCAATGGAATTTATGCGCCCAATATGGAGAATTGAATAGCGAGTATGCTTTACTTAAGGCACTTGACCACTTGAGTAATTAGATTTGTCCAACCCCGTTCAGAAACCCCGCTCGCAAGGCGGGGTTTCTGCATTCCATCGAGGTGCATTAGACTTAGCTCAGTTGTTATCGGGGTCGATGTAATTTCGAACCGGCGGTTATAGTCCGCGACCCGCACACATCCAGTGGGCGGTTGACTCAGTGAAACTCTGAGACCGACGGTTAAAGTCCGGATGAGAGATAACAGCGGAATTGGTGCACCATGTTTATCGATGACGCCTATGCGCATCTACATGCACTCAGCCTTCAAGGTCTGGGTGTGAGTACCCCTAACCCAAATGTTGCTGCAGCTATCTATGCAGCCGATGGATCACTTATCTCCGATGGTTTTCATAACCGAAGTACCTCACTTGATCATGCTGAAGTTCTTGCCTTAAAAAAGGCAGGCAGCGCAGCTCGCGGCGCAACCATGGTTGTCTCACTTGAACCGTGTGCACATACCGGAACAACACCGCCGTGTACTGGTGCAATCATCGAGGCAGGTATTGCAAAAGTAATCTATGCGGTCACCGACCCCAACCCATTAGCGGCTGGTGGAGCGCAGATACTTAAGGATGCTGGCCTCACTGTTGAATATCGCAAATCTCCTGAACTCGAAAATGCACAACGTGCCTGGCTTCATAAAGAGCGGACCGGTCGCCCGTTAATGATCTGGAAAGTTGCCACAACACTCGATAGCAAAGTCGCTGCAAGTGATGGAACTTCACAATGGATTAGTGGCGCTGAATCAAGGGATGATGTTCAGCTCATGCGGGCACAATCTGATGCCATTCTAATTGGAACAAATACCGCCCTTGTTGATAATCCGCATCTGATTCCTCGCGGCCTAAAGGCGCGTCCTGTACGCATAATTTGCGGTGAACAAGAAGTGCCTGCTACCAACCAAATATTTGATAGTGAAGCCCGCACCATTGTTGTGAAATCCAAATCAATTCCCGAACTCATCAAGGTATTAGTCGATGAGGGATTTAATCAGGTCCTCGTTGAAACGGGTCCAACTCTGGGAAGCGCGCTGCTGGCATCAGGAAATATCGATGAACTCATTATTTATCAGGCACCTAAGCTCTTGGGTGCTGGTAAGGAATTTGTAGCTCACTTAGGGATTTCTACATTAGATGACCACATTGAGCTAGAACTCATCTCAGTTGAAAAATTGGGTAGCGATACCAAATCACATTACCGAATTGTGAAGGGGCGCTAAATGTTTACAGGACTCATCACGGAATTGGGCAC
>RFSY01000130.1 GCA_009923805.1 Actinomycetota bacterium | reverse complement strand
GGCGCTGATATCAGCGCCTTTTGCCTTTCCTGCAAGAAGTTATTCAGGCTTAACGAATACGCAGTGAATTTGTCACGACAAAGAGACTGCTTATCGCCATAGCAGCAGCTGCGTACATCGGCGTTGCCAGACCAAGCGCTGCAACAGGTAACCCAATGACGTTATATGCAAAAGCCCACGTGAGATTTCCCTTGATTGTTGAAAGGGTCTTCTTTGATAGAGCTAGTGCATCGATAACGCTGACTAGTTCTGGACTCATCAAAGTGATATCGGCTGTGGAAATTGCGGTATCTGTTCCAGTTCCCATTGCAATACTTAAATCTGCTTGAGCAAGAGCAGCTGCATCATTGACTCCGTCACCAATCATCAGAACTCGATGACCTTCTGCTTGCAGGCTTGAGATCTTCGCCAATTTATCTTCAGGCAGAGCCAACGCCATGATGTGGTCTTCGCGGATTCCGACAGCTGCACCGACTTTGAGTGCAGATTCTGCGTTATCTCCGGTGAGTAACCAGCTTGAGATATTTCGTTTTGAAAGTTCGCTAATGAGCGCAGATGCATCGGGCTTAATAACGTCACCCGATGCAAATACAGCGATTGCAACTCCGTCCCAGGCAAGGACTGACACCGCCCACGAATTTTCTTCCGCAGTTGCAATAGCCGCTGTGATTGCAGAATCAAATGCAATACAACTATGAGCAACAGAGGCCGGGGATCCAATGATGACAACTGGAGACTTCGCACCAATCTTTACTCGCCCAGCCACACCTACTCCAGGAGTTTGCATGAATTCTGAAACTGGAAATTGTTGCGCACTGCGAGAGATGCAGTAGTCGGCAATGGAACGGGCTGTTGGATGATCGCTCTGACTTTCCAGTGATAACGCTGAAGCGAGAATGTTCTCTTCGTTAAGTAGCGGTGCGAACTCGGAGCCAAGTACTTTCTGAGCGCTGACTGGAATCGCGATATCGCGCACAGTCATTGAGCCATCTGTCAGAGTGCCGGTCTTATCGAGAACAACGACATCGATCTTGGTAGATGCCTCTAACACGCGTGGATGCCTGATAACTATTCCACGAAGAGCACCTCGACCTGAAGCTACCAAGAGCGCAACGGGAGTTGCCAGCCCCAGTGCACACGGACATGCGATAACAAGAACTGTGATTGCTGTAGATATTGAATATGTGAGTGATTTATCGCCAAAGTAATACCAACCTTCGAAGGTTGCAATTGCCAAGACGGTAACGATCGGAACAAAGAACGCGGCAATTTTATCTGCCAGCGCCTGTATCGGTGCCTTTGTGCCTTGCGCTGTCACAACCATTGCAGTGATTCGAGCAAGTTCAGTATCGCTCCCAATACGATTTGTTCGAACGATAATTCTTCCGTTGTTATTAAGTGCCGATCCAATAACGCGAGAACCCGGTGAAACTTCAACGGGTTTGAATTCACCAGTGATGAGTGAGTTATTCACTGAACTCTGACCAGAAATAACTATTCCATCTGTGGCAATGCGTGCACCCGGCTTAACGACAAATTCATCACCAATAACCAGGTGAGAGATTGGAATCAAAACCTCTGTCCCGTTTCGGATTACGGTAACTTCCTTCTCGCTGAGCGAGAGAAGAGTTGAAAGTGCGCTACTTGCATTTCGCTTCGCGCGAGATTCGAGGAATCTTCCTAGTATGACGAAGAAGAGAACTCCGGAGGCTACTTCGGTATAGACATCGCCATTGGCTGTGTACGTTGCATAGATAGACCAGATATAGGCACTCAATGAGCCGAGTGACACCAAAGTATCCATCGTGGGATGCAAGATATTTCGAAGAGCAGCTCTATGTATTGGCCAAGCAACGATGA
>RFSY01000129.1 GCA_009923805.1 Actinomycetota bacterium | reverse complement strand
GTGCGACCTTCACCGTCGGTATTGCGAGCGGCTGCGATGGCTGCAGTGCTGCTCTTTGCACACGGGTCAAGACAAGGACGAGATCCACTTCCGGCATTAGGTTTTGCAATTGCTGCGGTTGTGATCGCCGATCCATTCCAGTCGCGCGATCCTGGTTTCGCTCTTTCAGTCCTTGCAACTGCGGGGCTATTACTAATTGCACCCAAGATAAAGCCAAAGTTTTTAGCGCCACCGATTGCGGCAATGATCTTGTGTGCACCCGTAATAGTTGCAATATCTGGATACATCAGCCCCATGAGCATCGTTGCAAATATCTTGGCGGCACCTGCTGTTGCGCCAATCACCATCATTGGCTTTATTGCAGCGCTGATATCTCCATTTACTCCGTGGCTCGCGCAGTTATTGATTTTTTCCATCAAACCACTTGCCACCTGGATTGCAGGGGTGGCATCGTGGAGTTCAGGATTTCCAGTGTTCACCTTAAAGACCGGGCTTTATGGATTTATTATCGTTGCAATACTTGTGGCAACTATCGCTCTTGGGCGAGCGAAAGCTGCAATCACATTACTAATCATTGTTATTGCGCTCTCATGGGTACAGCGGTTTCCAGCGGGGGATTGGCAGATTGCCAATTGCGATATCGGCCAAGGTGATGCGATGGTAATTAATCTGCACCAGCACCGAGGAATTGTCATTGATGTGGGACCTGATCCACAGTTGATAGATAGATGTTTGCGTCAATTAGGTATTAAGGAAATACCTTTATTAATACTGACGCACATTCATGCAGATCACGTTGGAGGACTCAGTGGTGCCCGTAAGAACCGAAAGATTGGCACAACGTGGTTTGGCAACATCTCTGCAGGAGCACATGCGCGGATTGAAAATATTGATCTCGATGTGAAGTGGCCAGATGGTGGCACGGGTTACACACCCAATAATTCAAGTATCGCAGTTGTGATTACCTCGCCAGATTTCACACTCTTCGCATCGGGTGATATCGAGCCACCTGTGCAAGCGCAATTGCTTTCGCGTATCGGACACGTTGATATCTATAAAGTGGCACATCACGGTTCCAGATATCAAGATCTTGATTTGATGCGTGAGTTATCACCGGCAGTTGCCGTAATCAGTGTGGGTGTGGGAAATACCTACGGACATCCAGCCCCCGCACAATCTCAGCGCTGACGCATTTAGGCGCTAAGGTATTGCGTACAGATACAGATGGAGCCGTTGCAATTACGGCAGTGCACCACCGATTATCTGTGCAACGCAGCAAACGCTGGTTAAGATTCTTTTCATGGAGCTAGAGAGGTAGCAGATGAACGCTTTTTACCTTCTGCTCGGCCCTGAAGGAGCACTAGCCGACCGCGCACTGGCAAAGTTAACGCAAGAGCTCAAGGATGAGAAAGCGGAAATCACTTCTATTGCTGCAGCAGACGCGATGGTTGGCGATATCGCAGATAGCGTGGCGCCCTCTCTTTTCTCCGAACGTCGCGCACTTATCCTGAAAGATTTGCAAGACCTTCCGGAAGAATCAAAAGATGAAGTTACTCGCTATTTAGATTCGCCAGATCCCACTATGACCGTGGTCTTTGTACATAAAGGTGGAGTCAAAGGTAAGGCGCTCCTTGATGCAATTAAGAAGGTAAAGCCAGAAATCATTGCGTGTGAAGCGATAAAGAAAGAATCAGATAAAGAAAGCTTCGTTAAAGATCTATTTCTTGATAGCGGGCGCAAAGCAACACCGGGTGCAATCAAGGCGCTTGTTGGAGCACTGGGCAATGAGCTCCGCGAATTGCAATCAGCAGTCTCACAGATTTCACTGGATGCACCTGCTGGTGTCATCGATGAAGCGATCGTTGATAAATTCCATCAAG
>RFSY01000128.1 GCA_009923805.1 Actinomycetota bacterium | reverse complement strand
TATTGCTTCTAAGAAAATCGGGAATGGACTTGAGCAAGCTCTTGAGTTTCAACTTCTTTGTTTTGAGGCATTGTATCGTCTGGGGTTGACTGACAAACAGACAGCAGAGCTAACAGCTTTGACAATCCTGCTTCACAAGCAACACGGTAACATAACTCACGTTCCTATCACTGAAAGTGCAGTAAAGGAATGGAAAGACAGAAACCCAAATCTAAAGGGCCCTAAGTGGTTTTTTCAAGGATCTAAGTTTTATTGGGTTTTTAACACTCTTGATGAGTTCTTTATGGTGCGTGTGGCATCCCTTAAGGCAAAGATTGAGCGTGGAGTCACAACTGCCAATAGCGCCGGATACACCCCACAAGAGTTATTGAAAATTGTTCTGCAGCGCACTCAAGAGTTAGTCAGAATTCAGGCCGAGCGATTTAAAGATGTGATTGTTCCTGAATTGGCACAACACGGTATTGAATTCCTTAAAATTGATGAGCTCTCTCAGGATGAACGTGATCATCTTAAGGATTATTACAACAAGCGCATTTTTCCTGTTTTGACTCCGCTTGTGGTTGACCCATCACATCCTTTTCCATATATCTCAGGCTTATCTCTCAGCATTGGAATCAATATCGAATCAAGCGATGACTTTGACATCAGCTTTGCGCGAGTTAAGGTTCCATCTAATCTGCCACGATTTATTCGCACATCCGATACCTCTAAATTCAGATTCGTTCTTATTGATGAGCTCATTGCAGAACACCTCTCCGAACTCTTCCCTGGAGTTACTCTCAAAGATCACTTCTTCTTCCGTGTCACACGAAATCAAGATTTAGATCTTGATGAAGATGAGACTGATGACATCCTGGAAACGATGGAAAAGGAATTAACAAGGCGTCGCTTTGGTCCACCTGTGCGCCTTGAGGTGGATAAGGTCATTAATACTCAAGTTCTTAATGAACTTATGGATGAATTACAGATTGATCCCCAAGATGTCATGAAGTATGACAGCCCGCTTGATTTGCGAAGCCTAAACCAAATTGCTGATCTGGATTTTCCGCATCTCAAGTACAAACCATTTAGAAGTGAGACGGCGCCAGAGCTTCGCGATATTGACCCTGACTCAACTGATTCATACTTCACAGCGCTGCGTAAGGGTGAAATCTTGCTTCACCACCCTTACCAATCCTTTACAACATCGGTCGTGAAGTTCCTTGAAAACGCAGCGCGCGATCCCCAAGTACTTGCAATCAAGCAAACTCTCTATAGAACTTCTGGTGATTCACCGATTGTAGAGGCGCTCATTGAGGCTGCTGAAGCAGGTAAGCAAGTACTTGCCGTCATCGAAATTCGTGCACGATTTGATGAGATGGCAAATGTGCGATGGGCTCGCAAACTTGAAGAAGTTGGCGTCCACGTTGTGTATGGCTTAATGGGACTTAAAACCCACGCAAAACTCTCTCTAGTTGTTCGCGACGAGGGCGAGACGCTGCGTCGTTATTGCCATGTCGGCACAGGAAACTACAACCCGAAGACTGCTCGCTTCTATGACGACCTTGGCTTACTCAGCGCAGATCCAGTCCTAGGTGAAGATCTCTCCCGACTTTTCAATGAACTTTCAGGTCACTCAACAAAGCATGACTACTCACGATTGCTCGTAGCTCCTCACAGTATGCGACAAGGCTTACTGATGCGCATTAAACGCGAAACCAAAAACCACCTCGATGGTAAGCCTGCCTGGATCCGATTTAAACTTAACTCTCTTCTTGATGAGGAGATTGTTGCTGCTATTTATGAGGCAGCTGATGCTGGCGTCAAGGTAGAAATCGTTGTGCGCGGAATTTGTTCAATTCGTCTAAATACTCAAGCACGCCGGGAAAATATTAAGGTCCGTTCAATTCTGGGCCGCTTCTTGGAGCACTCACGT
>RFSY01000127.1 GCA_009923805.1 Actinomycetota bacterium | reverse complement strand
GACAAAAAGCCGGTTCTCAAGCGCTTGTCCAATTCGATCCCATGGGAATCGTTCCGCCCATTGCTCGATCAGGGCTATGTGCTTGATAGGAAAAATAACGCAGGGCGCAAGAGGATTGATCCTCTGATCCTTTTCAAGATGCTCGTTCTCCAACAGCTTTTCAACCTCAGCGATGAAGAGCTGGAATTTCAGGTGAATGACAGGCGCTCCTTCGAGGAGTTTGTGGGTCTTGGAGTGATGAACAGCATTCCAGATGCCACCACGATCGCTTTCTTCCGAGAGAGACTTAGAAAGGCTGGAGTGATTAAGGAGCTCTTCGAGATGTTTGAGTCATACCTGCGCTCCCAGGGTCTCCAAGCCCGTGGTGGTCAGATCATCGATGCAACTCTTGTCCCTGTTCCCAAGCAACGTAATACCCGCGAGGAAAACAAGGAGATCAAAGCAGGGAGGCTTCCGGAGGGCTGGGATGAAAATCCAAATCGACTGCAGCAAAAGGACTTAGATGCTCGCTGGACAAAAAAGAACAACATAAATTACTACGGATACAAGAACAGCATCTGCGTCGATGTCGACCATGGATTCATCCGCCGTTATGCCATTACGCCTGCCAATGTCCACGACAGTCAACTGCTTACAAGGTTGCTGGATCCAGAGAATGAGCATGACTTTGTCTGGGCAGACTCAGCGTATTCTGGTGAACGCTTTGAGGATCTCTTGAATCTCGCAGGCTTCGAAAGCCTCATCCATGAAAAAGGTGCTCGCAATCATCCGCTTAGTAACACAGCCAAGGAACTGAATCATGTCAAGTCGTCAATCAGGGCTCGCGTGGAGCATGTCTTCGGGTTCATGACCATGTCCATGGGTGGAAAGATGACAAGAAAGATTGGGCTCGAGAGGAACGAAGCCTGGTGGGGCCTCAAGAACCTGACCTTCAACTTGCTTCGTTATCTTCAGTGCTCTTGCTGTGTAGCACAGGCTGCATGAATCTCGCAGAGAATCAATCATGGTTCAGGCTATTGCGTTGATATTCAATATTAGATTCATCAGCCCTGCCGCCTATGTGGCGGCATTTTCATGTACTAAGTGCCACTGCCAAAAACTGATTTTTCGAGGTGCCCTTAAGCCGGTTCTTGATTCCCATGGTTCTGAGCATCTGCTTTCTTATTCTATCAGCACCTGTCTTGTTCCAAGCTCTCTCGTGTTGCCAGAGTAAGCTGACCTCCTCGCGCCACCAGCCCGACAGCGTTTGATCCATGAGCCTGCAAGTGGTCATTTTTTCGAAAGACCGCCCCATGCAGCTGCATGCCACGCTAGCTTCCTTGGTGCTTCATTGTCAAGACCTTCCAGACATTAACGTCGGTGTCTTGTATTATGCCTCCTCGAAGAAATTTGCTCATGGCTATCAAGAACTTCAAATAGAATTTTCCTCTCTTCCAGGCTTGTCCTGGGTTGGTGAGCGTGATTTCAAGCAAGATCTTCTACGACTCGTTCTTAATGGCCATTGGGGTGCTTCTGGATCCCCCGATCTTCAGGTTCATGATCTTCGAAACCCTGGGCGCGGGATTAATCGTTTTGTTTTGTTTCTTGTTGACGATACTCTTTTCACTTGCCCTTTTTCCTTCGCTGAGATTGCGGCTGCCCTCACTGGATGCCCTAGTGCCTTGGCCTTCTCTCTGCGTCTTGGTATGAATACCACGTTTTGCTATTCCCGCAGTTCCCCTCAGCAGCTTCCTCATTTCGTGGCCACTCGAAATCGATCCCTTCGGTTTCGGTGGCTTGGCGCGCAAGGAGACTTCGGCTATCCCTTAGAGGTCTCCAGTTCCGTTTTCCGGGTTGCTGATTTGCTCCCCTTGCTTCGGATCCTTCCCTTTTCCAACCCCAATCGTCTTGAACAGCGCTTAGCTGCCTCCCGCGTTGCGTTTTCTCTTTGCCACCCCGATCTACTCTGCTTTGAGCGTTCGGTCGCG
>RFSY01000126.1 GCA_009923805.1 Actinomycetota bacterium | reverse complement strand
TAACTAGAGGTGGGCGTACCTTCTTAGAAAATGAATTAACCATGGCAAGGATAAATCCACCAATGAATCCGATTATTGCAAGAGATGGGCTATTAGCTCTCCATGCAAAGGTCCCGACTGCAACAAGTACTGCAAAGAGCGCAGCTGTTTTAATTACAACGTCATCAAATGACATTGGTGCAGAAGTTGGGCGGCTCTCAATTGTGTTGAGATCGCGTGTGCCCACTTCATCTGGGTTGATACGAGCGAAACCGCGGCCGGTAAGGACTGGGTTAGAACTGCGCATTAATTTCTCCTTATATATGCACGAAGAAAGGCTCCTCGTGCAATACATAACGTACGGCAAAGTGAAAATATTTCCACTTTTACCTAAGCGTGAATCTTAAGAATTTCCTGCGAAATTTGGGCTTGTAAGCTAATTTCCGCCCTACCTGCCGAAGGTAAGAGCCACTAATCCCATGATGACCAGCACAACTGCACAAGCAATGCTCATTCTTCTACCCAGCCGTTGCGGTAATCCCATCACGCCTTGAGCTACATCCATCTCAAAATCTTTGAGCACGTTAAGGAAGTGAAATGCAGAGGAGAAGGTGACAAATCCAAGGAAAATCCAAACTGGTGGTGTTTTCCCATTGGCGAGATAAATCGCCCATGGCATTGCGCCAAATGAAACTACATAAGGGAGAACAGAATAAATAGTTTTCTTCATTCCGAAGTTATAGAGAGTTGCACTTAATATTCCCAGGAAATGAATCAGGGTTCCTTTGATACCTAACGGTCCAGCAAGTGATAAAGCTAACGCAACAGCTAAAGCAATACCTATCGCTCGCTTGAGAGTGCTTTCGCCAATTAAGCCAGAAACTAAGGGCTTCTTTGAGCGCAGAGCTTCACGATCTAATTGTGAATCCAGTAAGTCATTTGTCCATCCCACAACACATTGACCAGCCAGTATCGCGCAGGCAACCTGAAGTGCACCTATCCAACTGAACTGAGTAAGTGAAAGAAGGAACGAGATTGTTACGACAAGAACTGTTGGACCAAAGTGTGTGGCTTTGATTAAGCCCATCATAGTTCTAATCCGCACAACTTAAATCGTAGTGTTGACTGGCGTAGAAAGCACGGACTGGGCGAGTATTACTCGAACCATTCCTGCCGCCGTTTAACGAACTGGAATATACGGCTCTAGAATCCCACCTCTGCGAAATACATACTGATTTAGATTCAATTTCCGAGATCGAAAGCCGGCAGCAGATGCAAGAAGATAGTAATTCCACATTCTTTTGAAACGAAGGTCGTATTGAGGAATCTGATCCCACTGAGCATTGATATTTTTAAACCATTCCATCAACGTTTTATCGTAATCAAGTCCAAAATTATGAACATCTTCTAGGACAAATAAATTCTCAGCCGCATTGGTTATCTGCGCAGGAGATGGAATAACTCCCCCAGGAAAGATATAGCGATTAAAGAAGCCATCTGTCTCTATTTGAGCCCGCGTGCCAGATATGAGGTGGTGCAACATGATTCCGTCATCAGCAAGCAGCTCATCACACTTTTCAAAGAACGCTCTGAAGTTCTTAGGACCCACGTGTTCCATCATTCCCACAGAGACAATCCGGTCAAATTTGCCGGTGAAATCTCTGTAATCCATCTGATGGAACTGAATATCTAACCCAGCAGATTTCTCACGCGCTAACAAAATTTGCTGATCTGCAGGAGAAATTCCTGTTGCGATAACGCCATAGTTTTTCACGGCATGTCGAAGCAATCCGCCCCATCCGCTTCCAATATCAAGGATGGTCATTCCTTTTTCTAACTTCAGTTTTCTACAAATAAGATCAAACTTATCTACTTGAGATTCATCTAGATTCTGTGCATTCTTCCAATACCCACAGCTGTAGGCCATCTCTTTATCGAGCATTCGGGTATAGAGGTCATTGCCGATGTTGTAATGGTGTTTCGCATTTTTAGCCGCTTTGCTTTTAGTCTGCATATTCATGACTCTAGATTT
>RFSY01000125.1 GCA_009923805.1 Actinomycetota bacterium | reverse complement strand
GCCATGTCTAAGACTTCTCCGTCGCAAACTGCGGCTCGCTTATTGGATTTAGTTCCCTTCATTTATACGCACCAGGGGATTGAGATATCAGAGCTTGCTGAACATTTCGGAATATCCAAATCCGAACTACTGTCGAATCTAAACTCTTTATGGATGTGTGGTGAGTCCCGTTTTGATCTCGTAGAGCTTGATTTTGAATCCGGTTTTGTGCACATACGTAATGCCGATGCGATTAATCTGGTTCGAACTCTGTCGACTCAGGAGATTATCGCAATCCTCTTTGGATTAGACACACTGCAAGAAGAAATCTCCGATGAGCGTCAGGATTTAATTTCGCAACTGACTGAAATTCGGGGAATCTTGGGAGGATCAGTACAGCCCTTAGTGGCCGCTTCCAAATCTGTTGAAAGTTCCTTACTTCGCACTATCGATGAGGCAATCAGACGGCGTCATACATTGCAGCTGATTTATCACTCGATATCTGATGATCTAAAGACGGAACGAATCGTTCATCCCATTGAAAGAACTCACGCAAACGGGCACGAATTCTTGCGAGCTTTCTGCGAGAGCGCGGATGCGCTACGAACATTCCGTCTCGATAGAGTCTTATCCGCGAACGAGGTTGATCAATCGGCTTCACCTCAAAGAAAATCAGATTCGAATTCTGCGCGAATGAAAATCAAGGTAAGAATCTCTAAGAATCGAAGAGCGGCGATAGAGAGTCTCGGCAAATGTACAGAAATCGAAGATGGTCTGTTTGAACTCGCGATCTTCAATCCATCGTGGCTGATCCGCGAAGTGATAGCCGCCGGCGGTTCGATAGAGGTCCTCGAGCCGCAGGAGCTTCGTCAGGAGATAGCGCGGCAGGTTCAGACTGTTGCCCATCAATATTCCTGAAATTTGATGTTTAGGATATAGTTTTGGCATGCCTTTCTTACGTGAACCAAGTCATATCCTCCTTCTTCTGATCGTCGTAGTTGTTCTCTTCGGTGCAAAGCGCCTACCAGATTCAGCGAAATCTCTTGGTAAGTCGATGCGCATCTTCAAAAGCGAAATGAAAGAGATGAAAGAAGACGGAAAAGAACCCAAGGATAAAGAGCCAGAAGAGAAGTAAATTCCATGGCGGCCACCGATAGCGGTCGTATGCCGCTTCTAGAACATCTCCGAGAATTACGCAGCAGGGTTGTTAAAACCGCCTTGATTATTTCACTTGGTTCGGCTGTTGGTTGGTTCTTTTACAATGAAATCATTACACAGTTGGCGCGACCAGTTTGTGATTTGAGAGCAGCACAGAGTGCAGGTGCTCAAAGTTGCGGGGCGCTCTATATCAATGGAGTTCTCGGCCCTCTTAATCTTCAGATAAAGGTTGCGGTTTTGAGTGGAGTCATCCTGACTGCTCCGTTATGGCTATATCAATTGTGGGCATTCATTGCGCCAGCATTACACAGACGTGAGAAAAGAAACTCAATAATTTTCTTAACGGCGGCCACCCCATTCTTTGGCGTCGGTGCGTATCTTGGCTATTCAATTCTTCCGATCGCCGTTCGAGTTCTTTTTGGTTTCACCCCGACATCGCTGACCAACTTGGTCAAGTTCGATGACTACCTGGACTTCGTACTCAGAGCCATTCTCCTTTTTGGCATAGCTTTTGAATTGCCGGTGTTTCTTGTTACTTTTAATGCGATTGGTTTCTTATCTGGAAAAGCAATCTTGCGTCCTTGGCGAATTTGGATCTTTGGAATAACTCTCTTTGTAGCGGGTTTCACCCCAAGTGCGGACCCGCTCTCGATGCTCGGATTAGCTATCCCACTTATCTTGCTTTATCTGCTCGCTGGCGGAATCGCATTACTAGTTGATCGTCGCCGTGCCAAGAAGATGATAGAAAACGAGCTCTAATGTGGGCAATCGCCATCAATCCAACTTCAGGTCACGGAAAAGGTTCCCTTTACGCCACCAAGGTTATTGATTACTTAAGTACTAACAATCTCGCATATCAAACTTTTGCTGCCGGATCAGCAAAATCATTGATGCAGGAT
>RFSY01000124.1 GCA_009923805.1 Actinomycetota bacterium | reverse complement strand
GTCAAACGTGCACGACTTAGCCAAACAGCGCAAGATTTTCTTGGCGCTTACGATGCCGAAAGCGAAGTCGCACATGCACCTTCTCTTGCCTGGCACACAGCACTGATTGCACTTGCCCGTGTTGAAGGAACATCACTCGTTAATTACTTAGATGAAGCTGCGCAACGCGGCCTGGCTCAACGCTGCAAGGGTGCGCTCTCTAACCGAGCGCCGATGAAATTAACAGAGCTATTTGCAGAGGAATCCCGATGAAGATTACGAAAGTTCAGGCTTACCAAGTCCTTGATTCACGGGGGCGGCCAACAGTTTCTGCCTCCATCACACTCGATGATGCATCCGTGCATACAGCGCGTGTTCCATCCGGTGCATCCACTGGTGCGCATGAAGCTACGGAATTGCGAGATGCCGGCACCGCACTTGCCGAAAAGTTCTATGGCGGCAAATCTGTTCACATTGCAGTTGCGAATGTGAATTCAAAGATTGCGCCAGCGCTGATCGGCAACGACATTGCACTCGAGTCGGTAGATCAGAAGCTGAATGAACTCGACCCATCTCTAAGTCACGAAGTGTTAGGCGCAAACGCCACACTTGCTGTTTCCCTAGCCGCAGCAAAGGCAGAAGCACATAGCAAGAACCAATCACTTGCGCGGTTGTTTTCACCGACCGGCAAACTCTTACTGCCTATGCCAATGGTCAATATTCTCTCTGGTGGAGCTCACGCCAATCGCACCTTAGATATTCAAGATGTACTGGTGCTTCCACATGGTGCAAAATCTTTCTCAGAGGCTCTCTCCTGGATTGTTGCTATCCGTGAGCTTGCCGCAGTCCGAGGTCGCGAGCAAGGTTTGGTAACACACCTTGTTGCTGATGAAGGTGGTCTTGGGATTCCTTTTGATTCAATCGAAGAAGCATGTTCTTTCGTAGTCTCGTGTATTGAAGAGTTGGGACTCAAAGCCGGTAGCGATGTCTCACTGGCACTTGATATCGCATCCACACAATTCTTTGAAAACGGACGTTATGAACTTGTGAATGCCAAGAAGAGCTTCACATCGCAAGAATTCGTTCAATTCATTTCAACTCTTGTTAAGAACCAACCGATTATCTCGATTGAAGATCCATTTGCAGAAGATGACTGGCAATCTTGGAGCGCCTTTGCCGCCATTGCACCCAAGCAATTGCAATTACTTGGTGATGATTTGTTTACAACCAGCCCAACACGGTTAGAACGTGGCATCGTCGAAAAGAGTGCCAATGCAATTCTTATCAAGCCTAATCAAAATGGGCTGGTTTCAGATACGTTGCGAGTTCTAGAAAGTGCACATGCAGCAGGCTTTAAGACAGTGGTTTCAGCGCGTTCAGGTGAAACTGAAGATAGTTGGCTCGCAGATTTAGCAACAGGATGGAAAGCCGAGCAAATTAAGGTCGGTTCAACACATGGCTCGGAGCGCAACGCAAAGTGGAATCGCTTGCTTGAGTTAGAGGCAACAGAAGAGACGAAGTTCGCTCAACCGTTTTAACTAGTGCGAGTGACGCGGAATTCCCGAACCACTTCCACCAACAAGGAAGTCAAAGTCTGCGCCCAGGTGTGCCTGCTGAACGTGTTGCACGTAAAGTCGTGACCAACCGCGATCAGGAAGCTTATTTGGATTACTCCACTTAGCGCGACGTTCTGCCAGTACCTCTTCTGTCACGTGCAAGGTGAGCGAACGGTTTGGAACATCGAGTTCAATCTCGTCTCCATTTTCAACAAGTGCAAGGGGGCCGCCAGCCGCTCCTTCTGGTGAAACGTGAAGAACAACTGTTCCGTAAGCAGTTCCGCTCATACGAGCATCAGAGACGCGCACCATGTCGGTAATACCCATCTCAAGAATCTTCTTAGGAAGTGGCATATTTCCAACTTCAGGAAATCCTGGATATCCCATTGGTCCTGCGTTGCGAAGAACCAACACGGTATCGGGAGTTACATCTAAATCTGGATCATCTGCAACTTCCAAATATTCTTCGATGCGATCGAAGACCATTGCAACACCGCGGTGTTGC
>RFSY01000123.1 GCA_009923805.1 Actinomycetota bacterium | reverse complement strand
CCTTCGGCTGTTTCGCTCTTGCGAACAGTTGGATCAAGGGTTGCAAAAAGAGCATTCTCAACTAATACCCCCGCGCCGGTGAGCGCATTGAGAAGTGATGATTTACCGGCATTTGTATATCCTGCAATTGCTACTGAAGGAATATTGAATCGTCTACGTTCTTGTCGTTTGGTATCGCGAGAGGTCTTCATCTCAGCTATTTCGCGACGCAGCTTCGCCATCTTGTCGCGAATTCTGCGCCGGTCAGTTTCAATCTTGGTTTCACCAGGGCCACGACCACCGATACCGGCACCGCCTGCGGCGCGACCACCGACTTGGCGTGAAAGAGAATCTCCCCATCCGCGAAGTCTGGGAAGGAGGTATGCAATCTGAGCTAACTCAACTTGGGCTTTACCCTCTTTGCTCTTTGCATGCTGTGCAAAAATATCGAGAATGAGTGCAACTCGGTCGACAACTTTGACTTTTAACTTTTCTTCTAGTGTGCGCAACTGGGAAGGTGAGAGTTCACCGTCGCAGACCACCGTGTCAGCGCCTGTGGCAATAACTATTTGACGTAGTTCAATTAACTTTCCTGACCCGATATAAGTCGATGGATCTGGTTTATCGCGGCGTTGGATTAATCCTTCTAGTACTTCAGAGCCGGCAGTTTCTGCGAGTGCTTTGAGTTCGGCTAAAGAATTCTCAGCCATCTCTGCACTTCCCTCAGTCCAGACTCCAACTAATACAACACGCTCGAGTTGTAACTGGCGATATTCAGCCTCAGAGATATCTTGGAGTTCAGTGGAGAAACCTTTTACACGACGGAGCGCATTTCTATCGGAGAGCTCTTGTTGCGCGTTCTCTTCAAAGTCGCTCTCATCAGCATCGAAGTCAGCAGCTGCTCTCGCGCTCTCTTTAAGCAAATCATCAAAGAGTTTGTCGTATCCATCCTCAGGCGTCGTCATGAATTCAGATACGCAGAGATATCGTGTTCACTGATGAGTTCTGCTGGACCAATAAGCGTTGCATTTGAATGTCCATCAATATCAACAATCAGGCGACCTCCTGGAGGATAGATCGTCCATCGTGAGGGAAGTTGTTCCCCACTCTTTAACGTTGCCGCAAGTGCAACGGCGCATGTTCCGGTTCCGCAGGAGCGAGTTTCGCCACTGCCCCGTTCATGTACTCGCATCTTTGCTTCATGGTTGGGAAGAATTTGAACAAACTCAACATTGACGCCTTCAGGATATGAATCAGATGGCGCTACAGCCGGCGCAGTATCAAGTGAGCCAACTTCCTCAAGATCATCGAGAAATACGACTGCGTGTGGATTACCAACGTTGATATTAAAGCCGTGCCAGGTGTGTCCATTCTGCGTTGCTGAAATTTCTTCCATCTCATCGCTGACCTTGCCCATATTGACTGAGATATCGCCATCGCGTGGAACACGAAGATGCTTTAATCCATCACGAGTATCAATAGCAAAAATGCCTTCGGGTTGATGTCCATGAACAACTAAGTATTTAGCCATAACACGAATTCCATTGCCACACATTTCAGCGAGCGAACCATCCGCATTTCTATAATCCATGAACCAACGATTATCTCGCTTAGTTATTCGGATAAATCCATCGGCGCCTATGCCAGTTGCCCGGTCACACATCGCCGAAACCTGACCGGAGTTGATGACATAGTGATCCTCGGGATCAAAGAGGAGGACAAAATCGTTCTCAGTTCCGTGTCCGTAGGTGGCAATGATTGGCTCATTCATAACGTTATGAGTTTATCTTCTCAAGGATTGTTTCAAGGCGCGGTTGATGAGGTGCTACCCATTGAATACGTGCATCTCGCGAGAACCAGGTCTCTTGTCTACGCGCATATTGACGGCTAGATCGCTTGGTCTCCTCTTTCGCCTCGTCTTCACTCATGGTGCCAGCACGCATTGCAATAATCTGCGAATATCCCAAAGCTCTTTGTGCCGTACTTCCCTCAAGAATTCCAGCTTCAATCAGTGAGTCAACTTCGGATACAAATCCCGCGCTCCACATACGATCAACACGGGCATCGATGCGCTCACGTAAATGTTCACGTTCCATGACTAAGCCGCATTGAATTGCATCTGGGTAACGAGAACTATCTTCTCGTGGCAAATTTGCAGTGAAGGGTTTGCCGGTAATCTC
>RFSY01000122.1 GCA_009923805.1 Actinomycetota bacterium | reverse complement strand
CAGATTGATGGACTAGTTGTCGACCTACCAACTGCTTTCTATATCACTGCAGTTGATTTGAAGGATGGACTCATTGTTGGCCAATTCCCAGCGAAAGCGGGCGGTGAGCAATTCGGACTCGTTCTTTCAAAGGGCAGCAAGCTGACTAAAGATGTCAGTGCTGCAGTAGATGCACTTCGTGCTGATGGGACTCTTGCAAAGATTGCTGATACATGGCTTGCAAGCACCGTTGGCGCTCCAGTACTTAAGTAATTAGAGAGTCGAGAGGTCCGATGACTTACCAGCCATCTGCGTTGCAGTTGCAACGCGAGGCAGCTAAGCGTCGGGCCTCTCGTCGTTCTACTCTCATTGCACTTGCTAGCACTCTTGCATTTGGATTCCTCATCACCCTAGTCATCACTGGCGCTCAAGGTTTTGAACAAGTAAAAGCATCATTTTTTAACTGGCACTATGCCAAACAAGCACTTCCCTCTGTCGCACATGGCTTACTGTTAAATTTACGAGTACTTGTCATGGCGGAATTTTTTGTTCTACTCATTGGCTTGCTGATTGCGATAGCTCGCACAACTACCTCCCCAGTTCTCTATCCCTTACGACTCATCGCAACTATCTATACCGATCTCTTCCGTGGTCTGCCACTCTTACTCGTTCTGCTCTTGGTGGGCCTTGGAATTCCAGGACTTCGCATTAGCTGGATTCCGAATTCGGCAGTAGTTCTCGGAACTGTTGCATTGGTACTTACATATTCAGCTTATGTTGCAGAAGTTATTCGCGCCGGCATTGAAGGTGTTAACCCCACACAACGACAAGCAGCTCGCGCACTGGGGCTTTCTCAAGCACAGACCTTGGAGCATGTAGTTCTTCCGCAAGCATTTCGTAACGTCACTCCCCCATTGCTCAATGACCTAGTCTCGCTGCAGAAGGATTCTGGGTTGATTTCTGTTCTTGGCGCGGTAGATGCAATCAGAGCCGCAGGTATTCAAACAGCGCAATCATTTAACTTCACGCCCTACTTAGTTGCAGGTGCTCTCTTCGTATTGCTCACTATTCCGTTGACTCGCTTCACAGATTGGCTTACTCGCAAACAAGATGCGCAACAGCGCGCTCAGGGACAGTGGTAGTTATGAACCAACTCCTAGAACTCAAAAGTCTTCGTAAATCATTTGCTAGCAATCTGGTGCTAGATGATGTCTCGATAAATTTTCCGGCTCAATCAGCCACCGTGATTATCGGAGCAAGCGGATCGGGCAAAAGCACTTTGATGCGCTGCATGAACTTGCTTGAGGAACTCAACGATGGACAGATTCTCTTGGCAGGCAGTGATATCAGCGCCTATGGAATAGATCTTGATTCAGTTCGAGGGCAAATTGGTTCTGTCTTCCAAGCCTTCAATCTCTTTCCGCATTTAACTGTCGTTGAAAACATTACCTTAGCGCCGCGTTTAGTACATGGCCAAAGCAAGAATGATGCTGAAAAATCTGCACGGGAACTCTTAGCTCGCTTTGGGCTATCTGAAAAGGCTGATGAATATCCAAATCTCTTAAGTGGTGGTCAACAGCAGCGCGTCGCAATCATTCGCGCTATCGCTACCAATCCGAAGTTGCTTCTGCTCGATGAAGTAACGAGTGCGCTAGATCCTGTTCTGATTGCTGAAGTTCTCTCTCTAATAGCTGAACTCAAGCGCGATGGGATGACGATGGTTATTGCCACGCACGAGATGGGTTTTGCCAAGAAGATAGCCGATAACGTGGTATTTCTTCACCAAGGAAAGGTCCATGAAAGTGGCACACCAGCTGAAATCTTTGATTCGCCCAAGACGCAGGAGCTAAAAGACTTCTTGGGCGCTTTGCATCAAGCAGGACGTCTTTAATCTAAGAAGAAGTCGAGCAAGAAATCCTTTGTACCGGGCACCACAGAATACTTTTCGAGATCAGTAATTCCCTCTGACGCCAGAACTTCGTCATCGACAAAGAAATTGCCTGTGCATTCCTTTGAATTACGATTCAAAATTATGTAAGCGGCATCTGAAAGAATCTCTGGTTTACGACACGTCGCAGTATCAATTCCAGGAATCATTTGCAACGCTGCGGTATCGATTGCAGTGCGTGGCCATAGCGCATTTACGGCAATACCGTCGCGCTTGAACTCTTCAGACATTCCAAGGACGCACATCGACATTCCA
>RFSY01000121.1 GCA_009923805.1 Actinomycetota bacterium | reverse complement strand
AAATCTCGATTTTGGAACGCGCACGTTAATTCGATCGAGTGAATTGTTATCACCTAAATCCCAATTCAATGAACGATTTGGTTTGAGTGTGATGGAAAGTAACCCTGGCCAAAACTCTTCCATCAACGCCTTGGCTTCGGCAGGAATATCTCTGGCGATACCTTGAATAGTTTGTGCGCTATGACCCAATACTTGTGCAGCGATTCCATCGTCATCCCCGCGCAATACATGCATCGCGCGAACAGCAAAAGGTGAGAATGCATCAGTTAAATAGATATATCCATGTTCAGCTGGTGCCACAATCACATATCCATCACGAATAGATTTAACTGCGCGCGTCACATGCTTTGCGAATTCGCCTTTTTTAAGATCAACGCGAGGTGCCATTGTTATCTCCTCACAGCTGTCGTAAATCGAGGGCGACCAGTGAGGTCGTTATGAAGAATAATATCTGCAAAATCTTCCAAGAGCACAGCTGCAATCTCAGTACCTTGCTGCTCATGGTGCTCAATTGCAAGAAAGCCACCACTCTTAAGAAGGCGCGCCGCAGTTGTAATAAATAATCGTGGGACCTTCATGCCATCGATCCCTCCAAAGAGAGCAATTGCTGGTTCATGTCCCTGCACATCACGTGGAAGTTCCTGTGAATCTGGAACATAGGGAGGATTGGCAATGACAACATCGCACTTCACGCCAACAAGGGCATCTTGCACATCTGATTCAAGAATTCGGACCTTCTCATCAATAAATGAGACGTTCTCTTTGAGCCACACAATTGCATCTGGACTCTTCTCCACTGCAATCACATGTGTATTCGGTGCTTCAGTGGCGATTGAAAGTGCAAGAGCACCAGAACCTGAACCTAAATCAACAACGCTGACCGGACCATTTATCTTCTCAATGTAATTGAGCGCCGCTTCAACAAGAAGCTCACTTTCAGGACGTGGCACTAAAACTCCTGGACCAACCTTTATTTCCAAATGGCGAAAGTAAGCAACGCCAGTTAGGTATTGCAGTGGTTCATGAGTGCAGCGTCGGTCCAATAATTTCCAGAAAGTCTCTTCCACAACTGACATATCTCCAATTGCAGCAAGCGCGTTTTCAACTGTGAGTGGGTTATGCAAATCCATACGAGAAATACCTAAAGTATGTGCAAGTAGATGTTCAGCTTCGACTTCAGCAAATCCAGCTTTTGCTAATTGCTCCTTACCGCCTCGCAAGAATTCTTTGAAGGTAAGTTCCATAATCGTAAATTAGTTGGTAGAAGAGAGCTTTGCTGCTCGGTCAGCATCTAAAAGAGCTTGCACGACTTCATCGAGTTCGCCATTAAGTACCGCGTCCAAGTTATTGGCTTTGTAATTGACCCGGTGATCACTCAAGCGGTTTTCCGGGTAGTTATATGTACGAATTCGCTCAGATCTATCAACGGTACGCACTTGGCTCTTTCGCTCAGCCATCGCAGCAGCTTCAGCCTTTTCTTGTGCGTCTGCCAGTAGTCGAGCGCGCAAAATACGTAGCGCAGACTCCTTATTTTGCAGCTGTGATTTTTCATTCTGACACGAAACAACAATTCCAGTTGGCACGTGAGTAAGGCGCACGGCAGAGTCAGTTGTATTTACTGACTGACCACCAGGACCAGATGAGCGATATACATCCACGCGCACATCATTCATATTTAATTCAACATCTACCTCTTCCGCTTCTGGCAGAACAAGTACGCCGGCTGCAGAAGTATGAATGCGCCCTTGGCTTTCAGTCTCAGGAACGCGCTGTACACGATGGACTCCGCCTTCAAACTTAAGTCGCGCATATGGTGTTGTTCCAGGTTCCGGAGTTCCCTTTGATTTCACCGCCATAGAAATATCTTTAAACCCACCGAGCTCTGATTCGGTCATATCAATAATTTCAATTTTCCAGCCACGCTTTTCGGCATAGCGCTGATACATACGAACGAGATCTCCAGCAAAGAGCGCGGATTCATCTCCGCCCGCTCCGGCTTTGACTTCAATAATGACATCGCGATCATCGTTAGGGTCGCGCGGAAGAAGTAGCTCTTCCAACTTTTCGGCAGCTGCTTCAACTGCAATCTCCATCGCTGGAATTTCCGATGCAAAAGATGCATCCTCTGCCGCCATCTCCTTTGCAGCCTCTAAATCATCTGCAGCACTTTTCCACGCATTAAAT
>RFSY01000013.1 GCA_009923805.1 Actinomycetota bacterium | reverse complement strand
GGTGGTCGCGCCGCAGGCGGTGCCGGTATCGGTGGTCGTGGCCCTGGTGAAACCAAGATTGAAACTGATCGGCGCCGAATTCGCGACAAGATGGCCAAGCTGCGTCGCGAAATAGCTGAGATGAAGACCTCTCGCGATACCAAACGACAAGAACGCAGACGCTTTAATATTCCTTCTGTAGCGATAGCAGGATATACAAATGCTGGTAAATCATCGCTTCTCAATGCGCTCACCGGCGCGGGGGTATTAGTTGAGAATGCTCTTTTTGCAACCCTTGATCCAACTGTTCGCAAGAGCGAAACAGCCGAAGGTCGTGTCTTTACCCTTTCAGACACTGTTGGATTTGTCCGTCATCTTCCACATCAACTCATCGATGCCTTTAAATCAACCTTGGAAGAAGTATCTGAAGCCGATCTGATAGTTCACGTTGTAGATGGCTCACATAGCGATCCTTTCGAGCAGATACGTGCCGTGCGTAAAGTAATTAAAGAAATCGGTGGGGGAGATATCCCGGAGATTATTGCCGTTAACAAGGTAGATATCGCAAGCCCTGACGTAGTGATGGACATTTTAAGAAGAGAACCAAATAGTTACGCATTTTCTGTGCGATCTGGTTTTGGAATTGCAGGCTTAGTACACGCCATTGAGAAATCGCTACCTCATCCCAGTGTTGAAATCACTGCAGTGATTCCATACAGTCGAGGAGATTTGGTTTCTGCGATTCATGAACATGGCGAAATTCTCAGCGAAGAGCATTTAGCCGAAGGCACCGCCATTCATGCCTACGTTGATGGGGGACTGGCCACAGCCATAGGGAAAGCTGTGGAAACTTCCTCAGATGTGAGGGAATAAAAGCGACACGCCGGCCGTTGTATGGTCTATAAAGCAGGTAATGCGCGACTATTCGCGCAGGTAGCGGGTACATCATCCGCTCATAATTTTATGGAAGTGAGGTGAGATCAGTGGCAACAGATTACGACACACCTAGAAAAACCGACGAGGAGCTTCACGAGGAATCGTTAGAAGAACTCAAGGCGCAGCGAGTTGACGCACAATCAGGACAGATTGATGTCGACGAAGCAGATGCTGCAGAGAACCTTGAACTTCCAGGTGCAGATCTCTCAGGAGAAAAACTTGCAGTGCGAGTCGTGCCTGTACAAGAAGATGAATTTACTTGTTCACGCTGTTTCTTGATACATCACATTACGCAGCTGGCACGAGGCGAAGGCGCTAAAGCTGTTTGCAAAGAGTGTTCTTAAGTTCTTCCGTTTTCTTACAACTGACTAACCAGTAAGGAGTGGGATCGCGTTGATCATTTAACGTGATCTTCACTCCGGTTGTCACCCAAAATTTGATGGCCAAGTAGGCAGCCGGATCCGCATCTCGAGTTCTTATTAACTTCATCTCAGCCGCATTGAGAACTTTCACTTCGCCAATAAATCTACGATTGATGTGTGCATCTTGGATTGTGAGTTCTTCCTCATCCACCAAAATTTCACTACGACCCATGACTGCAATGACTAGGAGCAGGAGAGTAAGTATGACTCCTGCAAAAATTGCACTGCCTGTTCCCAGCGCTGCCCACACGGCTACGATTAATGAGAGAAACATGAAGTAGATGAATGCAAGAAGCCACAGTGGGGGGCGCATCACTTCTCTAAACTGCATGAGGTCTAGGCTATCTTGATAATCATCAAGTAGCCTTACGGTATGAGTCGCGTGGCCAGTACTTCACCGCCGGAAGGAGCTTTGATTCCAGAGCGCCATCCGCAATCACCTGCGACCGGAACTCAGATCCCATCTCACTTTGCACATTGTTTTGGTTGTGGAGAATTGCACCCTACAGGTTTACATTTAGTTGCACATGTTGGAGAAGGCGTAGACATCACCGCCGAATTCACTGTGACAGAGAGCCATCAAGGTGCACCTGGCTTAGCCCACGGCGGTTTACTTTCACTTGCATTCGATGAAGCCCTCGGTAAGTTGATGTGGTTACTTCGTGCACCTGCGGTGACAGCACGATTGGAGACAGATTTTCTCAAACCGGTGCCCATTGGAACAACACTTCATATATCTGCCCGCATCACAGGACAATTAAGTCGAAAGGTCTATTCAGAGGCGGTAGGACGCATAGGCGGTGCCGATGGAGAAATTGCCGTCCGCGCCGCAGCACTTTTTGTAATCGTGCCGATGAAACATTTCCTAGAGAACGCACCTGCCGAATATATGGAAGCTCTCAAGAAGAATCCACACCTACTTACCTTCGTTGATCCAGAGTTTGATATCAATCCATGAGAGATTTTCAAGTACTTATCAAGCGACTTGATTTAGAGTTACCGCTTCCACAGTATTCAAAAGGTGGTGATGCCGGAGCCGATATCGTCTCACGCATCGATTTCACTCTTGCACCTGGCGAACGTGCGCTAGTTCCTACTGGGATATCAATCGCACTTCCAGATGGGTATGTCGCACTTGTGCACCCGCGTTCCGGGTTAGCTATCAAACATGGAGTGACGATGGTCAATGCACCCGGAACTGTTGACGCTGGATTTCGTGGCGAGCTCCAGTGCATCATGATTAATCATGATCCGAAAGTGTCGGTAACCTTTAAACGTGGCGAGCGAATCGCTCAACTTGTCTTTCAAAAAGTTGAGAGAGCAGAATTTATTGAAGTAGACGAGCTACCTGGATCAGGACGTGGCACTGGTGGCTTTGGATCAACGGGGAGAGCATGAACGTGGAACGCCCAGATAGAGATAACGCTGATAGAGACACAGTTATTAATGCATTCGGTGGCAAGAAAGGGTTAATCGACTCCGGGATTCCATCAATCATATTTCTCGTGACATTTAATGTTGCAGATAATTTGCACACTGCACTTATCGCATCTATAGCTACATCTGCTTTGTTTACAGTGATTCGCCTCATCAAGCGAGATACCTTGCAACATGCTCTCAGTGGATTTGTAGGTGTACTTATTTGTGCCTGGTTTGCCAATCGCACAGGTAATGCCTCAGACCTCTACATTCCAAAATTGCTGACAAATTTGGGTTACGGAACGGTGTACCTGATTGCAAATCTTGTTGGCTGGCCAGTTCTTGGGTTAATGCTGGGGCCGATACTTGGAGAAAATCTATTGTGGCGTAATCATCCGGAACGCAAACGCGTATATATCCAAGCAGGATGGTTATGGGTGGCCATGTTCTTCTCTCGACTTGCTGTGCAATACCCGATCTATCGAAGTGGCAATATAAATCTCTTGGGTACCGTTAATTTAGCGATGGGATATCCGTTTTTTCTGGCTACCGCATACGGAACGTGGTTAATTATCCGAAGAGTCCCTACTGTTAAAGCCTAAGAACGGGCTATAAAGCAATCTCTAATAAGATCTTCAGCCGCAGTTGATGCAACAAAGAGAAGTTCATCTCCAGCTATGAAAATATCACTTGACGATGGAGAAATAACTCGACCGTCGCGGACTATTGCGGCAAGGGATACATCCTCAGGAAGTGATACCTCTTCAACAGTTTTGCCGATGCATGTTGAAGAATCTGGAAGTGTGAGTTCAACTAAGTTTGCTTGGCCTTTTCTAAATGAGAATAAGCGAACAACATCTCCAACGCTAACAGCCTCTTCAACGAGAGCGGCAATGATTCGAGGCGTTGATACTGCGACATCGACACCCCATGATGTGTCGAAGAGCCACTCATTCTTCGGATGATTAATGCGTGCCACAACGCGGGGGACCCCGTACTCAGTTTTTCCGAGAAGTGAAGCCACCAGGTTTACCTTGTCATCGCCGGTGGCTGCAACAAGAACTTGGCAGGTATTGAGTTGGGCATTATCGAGAGAGGCAATTTCGCAGGCATCTGCCATGAGCCATTGTGCATCTGGCACAGAATCAATTTTGAGTGCTTTTGGATCGCGATCAATTAACAAGACTTGATGGCCATTATCTAGAAGTTCGCGCGCGATAGCACGACCAACATTTCCCGCTCCTGCGATTGCAATCTTCATTCTTTATTTACCAGGACCTTCTGTAAGAACGCGCTCGGCGATCGCAAGTTTGTCATCGCGAATAGTCATATGGACAAGGTCTCCATCTTGAAGAACGGTCTGTGGTTCTGGAATAAGACCCTCACCGAGGCGGGTAAGAAATGCGACGCGTGATTCTGTTGCTTTTTCGAGCTCTGAGATAGGACGGCCATACCATTCCAGATGTGGATGTACCTCGAGTAACTGCACTGTTCCGGTTGCATCACGCCATTCCGAACGTGCTCCACCTGGGGCAATACGACGCAAGATTTGATCACTTGCCCAAATAACTGTTGCAACTGTAGGAATACCAAGGCGCTGATAAATTTCCGCGCGACCTGGGTCATAGATTCGCGCAACAACATTTGTGACACCGTAACTTTCGCGAGCAACACGTGCAGCAAGAATATTTGAATTATCACCATTGCTGACCGCGGCAAATGCGTCAGCGCCCTCGATGCCGGCTTCAAGAAGGGTATCTCTATCGAATCCGACTCCAACAACGGTGCGCCCTTTAAAGTCCGGTCCCAGGCGTCTAAAGGCTTCCTTAGATTGATCAATAATCGCAACGGAATGACCTGAAGCTTCAAGTTCGGTCGCCAAAGAAGAACCTACTCGACCGCAACCCATGATGACTACGTGCACGGGATTAACTTACTACGTTTGTAGAGTTTCTCTCGACTAGGCTTACTGACATGTCATCCTTACCGAGAACAACGCTAGAAGTTGGGCAAAAAGTAAGGGTAACCATCGAAAAGGTGGCCCACGGTGGCCATTTTATTGCTCGCCACGAAGGCGCGGTAATTTTTGTCAGACATGCAATTCCTAGCGAAGAAGTTATCGTTGAAATTACAAGTGTGGGATCAAGTTTTAATCGTGGGGATGTAGTTGAGGTTATCTCGCCTTCAGACGATCGAGTCTCAGCACCATGTCGGTATGCGCATAGATCAGGATGCGGAGGGTGCGACTTTCAGCATGTCTCACTCGAACGTCAGCGCACATTGAAATCCGATGTCATAACGGAGCAATTTTCTAGGATTGCAAAGATGGAATTGCGAGTCGCAGTTGAAGAGGTAAGTGCTCCTCTAGGTTGGCGGACACGGTGTTCGGCTGTTTCAAATAAAAAGGGAGAGCTAGGCTTCTATCAAGCACGATCTCATAAAGTGATTCCGGTCGATGATTGCAGGATTCTTGTACCTGAGATGAAATATTCAGAATTAGCGCGGCGAGGATTTAAAGGCGATCAAAGGGTAGAGATCACGATTTCTAGTACCGGTGAGAGAAATATCGCTACAGGAAACGCTCGCGATGAAGCGCCCATGAGATTGACGGAAGGTCCAGAAGTTTCTTATTACAAAGTTGGTGAGAATGAATTCGAAGTAAGCCAGAAATCTTTTTGGCAGAGCCATAAGGATGCACCACGCGTGCTCAGTGAGTGCGTGCTCGCCTTCGCAGGACTTCGGGAAGGCGATCACGTCCTTGATTTATATGGGGGAGTTGGCCTATTTACTGCCGCAGTTCTGCCACTGATTGGTGAAGCAGGCTCAGTCGATATCGTTGAAGGAAGCAAATCTGCCACTGCCGATGCGCGGAGAAACTTTCAGGATCGCACCAACGTCAATGTAATTACTGGAGACGTTGAGAAAATCATCACCAGATTTTCACATGCTGACGTAGTTATTCTCGATCCACCGCGAGAGGGTGCCGGAAAGGAAGTGGTCGAGAATTTATCTCGTATTGCAGCCCGTGCAATTATTTACGTAGCGTGCGACCCAGCCGCACTTGCTCGAGATACTGGCTATCTTCTGGCGCAAGGCTACAAACTCGCCGAGGTAAGAGCTTTTGACCTCTTTCCCATGACACATCACATCGAATGTGTTGCCAAATTTGTCCCAAGTAAGGTATCTTGACGTCAAGATAAATACACTGAAAGAAGTTTCGCGATGAGCAAAAATTCACTGGGCACCAAGAAAAATCTCAACGTTGCAGGAAAAGATTTCGAGATATTCGATATTTCCGCAGTCGAAGGTGCGCATAATCTTCCATTTTCATTGAAGGTATTGCTAGAGAATCTATTGCGCACCGAAGATGGTGCAAATATCACCGCTGAGCACATCAAGGCGCTGGCACAGTGGGATCCATCGATAGAGCCAGATACTGAAATTCAATTCACACCAGCTCGCGTAGTGATGCAAGATTTCACCGGTGTTCCCTGCATTGTCGATCTTGCAACGATGCGAGAAGCAATTGTTGAGCTCGGTGGAGACCCAGCAAAGGTGAACCCACTTGCTCCTGCCGAATTAGTTATTGATCACTCTGTTATTGCCGATGTATTTGGCACCAAAGATTCATTCGAGAAGAACACAGATATTGAATATGAGCGCAATCGTGAACGATATCGCTTCTTGCGTTGGGGCCAAGGAGCCTTTGATGAGTTCAAAGTTGTGCCACCAGGAACTGGCATCGTTCATCAGGTAAATATTGAATATTTAGCACGCGTTGTTATGACACGTGTGATTGATGGCGTTCTGCGCGCTTATCCAGATACCGTCGTTGGTACAGATTCACACACAACGATGGTCAACGGACTCGGTGTACTTGGCTGGGGCGTCGGAGGAATCGAAGCAGAAGCAGCTCTGCTGGGACAGCCTGTATCAATGCTGATCCCTCGCGTAGTTGGTTTCAAGCTTTCCGGCCAACTACCGGTTGGAACTACTGCAACCGATATGGCACTAACTATCACTGAAATGTTGCGTAAGCACGGAGTAGTTGGAAAGTTTGTTGAATTTTATGGGCCAGGCGTTGTTTCAGTTCCAATGGCTAACCGTACAACCATTGGAAATATGTCTCCCGAATACGGATCTACATGTGCGATCTTTCCGATTGATGAAGAGACTCTTCGATACTTGCGACTTACTGGTCGCAGTGATGAGCAAATTGCACTTGTTGAACAGTATGCCAAAGCCCAGGGCATGTGGCACGACCCATCAGTATCACCACGATTCTCAGAACATATCGAACTTGATCTCTCGACAGTTGTTTCATCAATTGCTGGACCAAAGCGTCCGCAAGATCGCATCTCACTTTCAGGATCAAAGGGAGCTTTCGAGAAAGTATTACCATCGTATTTCTCAGATAAGACCGGTAAAGATTCGTATCCAGTGAGCGTTGGAGCAAAAGCTACGACAATTAAAAATGGCGATGTTGTTATCGCCTCCATTACTTCATGCACCAATACATCGAATCCGTCAGTAATGATTGGGGCGGCTCTTCTTGCAAAGAAGGCAGTTGAAAAAGGCCTCACATCGAAGCCTTGGGTAAAGACCACTCTTGCACCCGGTTCAAAAGTTGTCACTGATTACTATGACCGCGCAGATCTCACCAAATATATGGAGGCACTTGGTTTTCACCTCGTCGGCTATGGCTGCGTGACATGTATTGGAAATTCCGGACCACTACCTATCGAAATTAGTAAGGCTGTTAATGAACATGATTTAGCAGTAACAGCGGTTCTCTCTGGAAATAGAAACTTTGAAGGCCGCATTAGTCCTGATGTAAAGATGAACTACTTGGCATCTCCGCCGTTGGTAGTGGCTTATGCACTTGCCGGAACGATGGATCATGATTTCGAGAATGATTCACTAGGTGAAGACAAAGAGGGTAATCCAGTCCTTCTCAAAGATATCTGGCCAAGTGCGCAGGAAATTCAAACTGTGATTGATTCTGCAATTTCATCGGAAATGTTTAAGAAAGATTATGCAACAGTATTTGAAGGTGATCATCGTTGGAAGTCACTTGACACCCCTAAGGGAAAGACGTTTGAGTGGGATCCGCTATCGACATATGTTCGTAAACCTCCGTACTTCGATGGCATGCCAGCTGAACCGAAACCGGTCACGGATATTTCAAGTGCTCGAGTATTAGCAATTCTGGGTGATTCAGTAACAACAGACCACATCTCACCAGCAGGAAATATCAAAGCAGATTCACCTGCAGGTAAGTATCTTGAAGAACATAATGTGGATCGCAAAGATTTCAACTCCTACGGATCGCGTCGCGGCAATCATGAGGTAATGATTCGCGGAACGTTTGCAAATATTCGACTCAAGAATTTATTGCTCGACGGCGTGGAAGGTGGATTTACTCGTAACTTCCTAGCCGATGGCGCGCAATCAACAATTTATGATGCATCCGTTGCATACCAAGCTGCGGGAGTTGGTTTAGTAATTCTTGCAGGCAAAGAGTATGGATCTGGTTCATCTCGTGACTGGGCCGCAAAGGGCACGGCGCTGCTCGGTGTCCGCGCCGTTATCGCTGAAAGTTTTGAACGAATTCACCGTTCCAATCTGATCGGTATGGGTGTGCTTCCGCTGCAATTCATCAACGGAGAAAATGCACAGTCACTGGGAATCAAGGGCGATGAGACATTTGCAATCACTGGAATAACTGCCCTGAATAGTGGGGGAGTTCCTAAAGTGGTCACTGTGACCGCAGGGGCTAAAACCTTCTCGGCACAGGTACGTATCGATACGCCAGGCGAGGCTGATTACTATCGTCACGGCGGAATCATGCAGTACGTACTGCGCCAACTTCGTGGCTAATCTAGACTGAGCCAATGCTTGAATCAATCAAGAGCCCCAAGGATTTGCAGGGGCTTACTATCGAGCAGCTCACTGAGCTCTCCTCTGAGATTCGACAGTTTCTTATTACAAAAGTTTCTCAAACAGGTGGACATCTTGGCCCAAACTTGGGAGTCGTTGAACTCACGATTGCAATCCACCGAACTTTTGATTCTCCAAAGGATGTCATTTTATTTGATACCGGACATCAATCATACGTTCATAAAATTTTAACGGGGCGAGCAGATAAATTTGATCGACTTCGCCAACGCGATGGAATTGCTGGATATCCAAACCGGGGCGAAAGTGAACATGATGTGATTGAGAATTCGCATGCATCAACTGCGCTCTCTTGGGGAGATGGAATCTCACGTGGGTTTTCCATTACAGAACAATCAGAGCGCCATGTTGTTGTAGTAGTTGGAGATGGCGCCCTCACTGGTGGAATGTCTTGGGAAGCTCTCAACAATATTGCTTCAGCTAAAAATCGCAATTTAGTTATCGTCGTTAATGACAACGAGCGTTCATACTCTCCAACAATTGGCGGACTTGCCACATATCTTGCAACCCTTCGCGTCACTCGAGGTTATGAGCGCTTCCTCGACTGGGGTAAAGAAATTCTTGCCCACACTCCTATAGTTGGAACTCCCATTTATGAGACCCTGCATGGAATGAAGAAGGGCATCAAAGATATTGTCGCTCCGCAAGGAATGTTTGAAGATCTTGGACTTAAGTGCGTTGGGCCAATCGATGGTCACGATGTAGTGGCGATGGAGCGAGCACTTGAGCAGGCGAAGGAATTTGGCGAACCGGTTCTAGTTCACGTCATTACCGAAAAAGGTAGAGGACATCTTCCTGCTGTTGCAGATGAAGCAGAGAAATTCCACGCGGTAGGCGTTGTCGATCCTGAAACTGGAACACCACTATCTAAATCTTCGACAAATTGGACCAATATTTTCTCAGAAGAATTACTGGCCGTGGGTCGCGAACGTAAAGATATTGTGGCTATAACCGCTGCGATGCTTGGCCCAACAGGGCTAGATAAATTCCAAGCAGAATTTCCTGAGCGCACCATAGATGTTGGTATTGCAGAACAACATGCGGTGACAAGTGCGGCTGGTCTGGCATTTGCTGGGTTACATCCAGTTGTTGGTTTGTATTCAACTTTCCTAAACCGTGCAATCGATCAAGTATTACTTGATGTTGCGCTACACAAAGCTGGAGTCACCTTTGTTCTCGATCGTGCTGGCATCACTGGTGATGACGGTCCTTCGCATCATGGAATTTGGGATTTGGCTCTGACAGGAATTGTTCCAACCATGCGCGTTGCAGCACCTCGCGATGGTGCGCGGTTACGTGAAACATTGCGCGAAGCCCTAGAGGTAAACGATGCACCCACTGCCGTTCGTTTTCCAAAAGGTGCAGTACAGGCAGATATTCCAGCATTCGAACGTCGCGATGGAATCGATGTTCTCTACCGCGGTGAGAGCGCTGATGTACTACTGATCAGCATTGGAGCACTTGCTGCGATTGCAGTTGAGGCAGCGTCTCAGGCTTATCGTGAAGGAGTTGGCGTTACTGTCATTGATCCTCGTTGGGTAAAGCCCTTACCAACTTCTCTGATAACTATGGCGCAACGCTACAAGAGCGTGGTGGTCCTAGAAGATGGAATCAAACATGGTGGGATCGCAAGTTCTATCTCAGAGCTATTCCGAGAGGCAGGACTAAACGTTGCTATTCATAGCATCGGAGTGCCACTTGAATTTATTGAACATTCTAAGCGCACTGAAATTCTTGAAGATCTAGGAATTACGGCACAGAAGATTTCACGCGATATCGTGTCGTGGAACTCTACTGTGGAAGAGATGCAATTCCCGGAGCATGAAAACGTTGACCGCAAACAGAATCGCTAATTCCTTCGCGATCTAAGTAAGGCAAGATTCCACCGAGGTGCATCGGCCAACCGGCGCCCATCAACATACACAGATCAATTTCAGCAGGTGTTGAGACAACACCTTCATCGAGCATCATCCGCGCTTCTTCTGCAAGTGCCTTGAGCGCACGTAGCCGAACTTGCTCGGAAGTTGATGGTGTACTGCCTTTGTGAATCAGCGCAACCGCTTCGGGGTTTGCACTGTAACTTCCATCAGCGTTCTTGATATAGAAACTCTTTACTCCAGCTTTCACCATCGCCTGCATAGTTGGTGAGATGCGATAGCGCGGTCCCAGATTGTTATGCAGAGTCTCAGAAACATGTAGTGCAACACCTGGACCAACAAGACCTAATAATTCAAATGGCGACATTGGGAAACCAATACTTCGCATTGCATTATCGGCAACTGATGGATCTGTGCCTTCATCTACTGCATCAGTGATTTCGCCCATGAAACGAGTCAGGAGTCGATTGACGACAAAACCTGGCGCATCCTTACAGATGATCATCGTCTTCTTGAGTTCTTTGCCAATATTGACAGCTGTTGCAGTCGTTGCATCGTCAGTCTTTGATGTGCGAGCAACTTCCAAGAGCGGCATGATGGCAACTGGATTAAAGAAGTGGAAACCAACTACGCGTTCTGGATGTTCCAGACCTTCGCTCATACGTTCAACCGAAAGTGATGAGGTATTCGTGGCGAGCACGCACTCAGGACCAACAATCTTCTCGAGCTTTTTGAAGAGCTCTTGCTTTAATGAGAGTTCTTCAAAGATTGCCTCGATAATGAAATCGCATCCAGCAAAGACGCTTTGATCAGAAGAGCCACTGATAAGAAGCGCTAAACGAGCAGCTGACTCAGCGTTCATACGCTTCTTCTCAACTAACTTATTTAACTCATTCTTAACCCAGGCAACGCCCTTGTCTGCGCGTTCTTGATCGATATCAGTCATGACTACGGGACATTTGAGATTACGAAGAAGAAGCAGAGCGAGTTGTGAGGCCATCAGCCCTGCGCCAACAACTCCAACACGTGCAACTTTGCGACCAAGTGCTGGTTTAGGTGCACCTTCAACTTTCTTGCGCTTCTTCTGAATCACGTTAAAGGCATAGAGTGAGGCACGCAAAGGATCAGACATCGTGAGATCAGCTAGCGCGAGATCTTCGGCATCAAAACCTGCACCACGTGTATTGCTTTTAGCTGCGGCGATAAGTTCTAGCGCCTTCGTTGGGGAAGCTAACTCTGCTCCGCCATATTTCTTCAGCGCTGCAGCGCGACCAGCAGCAAGAGCAGCATCCCACGCAGGATCATTGGAATAATCTTTACGCTCAATCTTTCGTGAACCATTGAGCACTGATGCTGCAAAACCGACAGATTTTTCAAGGAAGTCTGATGGTTCATAGACTGCATCAACGATGCCGAGCGCAAGTGCATCTTTTGATTTCATCATGGTGTTGTTATTGAGTGAGTTTGCGATAATTACCTGTACTGCGCGTTCTGGACCGATGAGCTTGGGAACGATTGTTGCACCGCCCCATCCGGGAACTAGCCCAAGAAATACTTCAGGCAGAGCGGTAAATGCCGTTGTTGCCAATGTTCGGTAGTTGCAATGTAAGCCAACTTCTAATCCACCACCCAGTGCCAAGCCGTTAATAAATGCGAAGGTAGGAATTCCAATTTCATCTAACCGACGAAAGACATCATGGCCGAGTTTTCCAATAGCAAGTGCTTGTTCACGCTTATTAAGAAATGCTAGGCCAGAGAGATCGGCTCCCGCTGCAAAGATAAATGGCTTGCCAGTAATCGCAATAGCTGCAGGTTTACGTGATGCCGAATCTGTAATTGCAGCATCGAGTGCGGCAAGTGATTGCGGGCCAAAGGTATTGGGGCGTGTGTGATCGAGGCCGTTATCGAGGGTAATGAGAGCTAAGGTGCCGGCAAAGCCAAAGGGTGTGAGATCAACATCGCGCACGAGTGCGTTGGTGATAACTTCTTCGGGAGCACCATCTGGAAGTCCGATAGCTGTAGTCATTACTTTGAACCTCCAGTGAAGTGTGGGTTCTCCCAGACAACAGTTCCGCCCATGCCGAGTCCAATGCACATCGTTGTGATTCCGTAACGAACATCAGGCTTCTCTTCGAAGGTACGTGCCAAGTTGAGCATTAATCGAACACCAGAAGATGCAAGGGGATGACCAACAGCGATAGCGCCACCATAAGGATTAACGCGGGCGTCATCATCTGCAATTCCAAAGTGATCAAGAAATGCGAGAACTTGTACGGCGAATGCTTCATTGACTTCAAATGCGCCAATGTCTTCAATCTTAAGTCCTGCTTTGCTGAGCGCTTTGATAGTTGCTGGCACAGGTCCGTAACCCATGACTTCTGGTTCAACACCTGCGAAAGCGAAAGTTACTAAGCGAGCTTTTATTGTGAGACCAAGTTCTTTCGCCTTATCTTCACTTGCAAGAAGGGCAGCTGTTGCACCGTCATTAAGTCCTGATGAATTTCCTGCTGTGACGCGGCCAGCGGGACGGAAAGGAGTTTTAAGTCCTGCTAGTCCTTCCATCGTTGTTGTTGGACGTGGGGCTTCATCAACTGTAGCCATACCCCAACCAAATTCTGCACTACGCGCAGCAGTAGGAATTAAATCGCGTTGAATTTTTCCATCGGCATATGCTTGTGCAGTCTTCATCTGAGAATTGAGGGCGTAACGATCTGCGCGTTCTTTTGTCAGTTGTGGAAAGCGATCGTGAAGTCGCTCAGCAGTTGCGCCCATGGCAAGTGCATCTTGCTCAACTAATTTCTCTGCGAGATAACGTGGATTGGGATCCATGAGTTCGCCCATAGGATGATTTCCCATATGTTCAACTCCACCAGCTATCGCAATATCAATTGCGCCCATTGCAATGGCTCCCGCAATAGTTGTTGTTGCAGTAAGTGCACCTGCGCACCAACGATCAATGGAATATCCTGGAACAGTTTTTGGTAAGCCTGCGAGCAAAGTTGCACTGCGACCGATATTCATACCTTGATCACCTGTCTGTGTTGCCGCAGCAATTGCGACATCGTCAATGGATTCAGGGGAGACCTTTGGATTGCGCTCGAGTAATCCGCGCATGGCACGAACCATCAAATCATCGGCGCGAGTTCCGGAGTAAAGACTTCCAGCTTTACCAAAAGGGGTACGGACGGCATCGACGAGTACGACGCTACGAATTTGGGAGGACATAGAACTTCCTTTGCTGGTGAGTATGTTTCTAGGTTACTCGCCAGTAGGAAAAAGCGCTATGCGTTTGTGAGAGTTTTTGTCTTCTTCGCTGGAGCGAGATAGGCGCTGATCGTAAGTCCGAGGAAGGCTATCCAGCCGATGAGTTGGACCCATGATGTAGTCGTATCAAATCCGATAGTCCCGCCAAGCAGAGCTGCTAAAAATGAATCCTTAGCCATCCACGAGGTGACATCCCATGCAAAAGCATCTGGTCCTGGAAGAAGACCGAATTCTTGGAACTCATGGATGCCATAGGAGAGAACTCCGCCAGCCACGATGATGAGAGCTACACCTGAGTATGTAAAGAACTTTGAAAGATTTATTTTGACAGAGCGTCGGTAGATGCCAACTCCGAGGGCAATCGCTGCGGCAAGGCCGAGGATTAGCCCTAAAGTTGCGGTCGAGAAAGCGCCAACAGTTTTAAAGTTTGTATAGAGAAAGAGTGATGTTTCAAGTCCTTCACGTGCCACTGCAAAAAATGCAAGAACTCCAAGTGAGAGCGCCCCGGTTGATACTGCAACTTCGGCCTTCCCATGAAGATCATCGCGCAAACTACGAGCAGTGCGCTTCATCCAAAAGACCATCCAGGTAACAAGGCCGACAGCTACAAAAGAAGTTGTTCCAGCAAATAGTTCTTCACCACGGGGTGTGAGTTCAGTTGAGGTGTAGCTCAGAAAGGCGCCTAATCCGAGGCTGGCAGCAATCGCAAGGCTCACACCAATCCAGAGTGCGCGTAGGTGGTGCGAGCGTTCTGTCTTTACAAGGTAGGCAACGAGGATTCCAATGATGAGGGCTGCTTCGAGCCCTTCACGAAGTGCGATGACGAATGTACTGAACATATTCTGAGGGTAATAGACCCTCTTTATTTACGCAACTTGAATGTTGCGTAATTCATCACTCTGCAGCAGGCTCATTTTCAGCCTCGGGCATTTCAAGGGGCTCGGTCTGGGTGAGCGCTAATTCAAGGATGGGAGCGGCGATCTGAGCCTGCCAGCGCCGGGCGCCTAGCGCGATGAGGGCTTCTGAGACGGATGTGGAAGGTGGAGACCAACAAATACGACGCACGAGCTCAGGGCTGATGAGATTTTCAAGTGGAATGGAGAGCTCTTGCGCGCGAAGGGCAAGGTTAAAACGGGCATGAGATAACGGTGCGTACTTTTCAGGAAAGCGCTCGCGCCATAATTTAATTGGCGGCAATGAATCGGTCTTTGATTTCGCTTCTGGCCATTGCTCTTCCGTGAGTGCCAGAGCCGTTGCAATACCGCTAATCCACATCGGTGCATTTTCTAACCAACGCGCTCGCAATCCGAGTGGCCTCAAAATTTTCTCAAGATGTTTGCGATTGGTGATGGGAGATTTTTCCGACGAGAGTGCAATCTCAGTAATAGCTGCATCAGAGAGTAACCTGCTTGGTGAGATATCTAGCTCTTGCGCAATTTCATTTCTATCTTGCCAGAGTTGTCTGATGACAGCCATCTGATTGCGCTTTTTAATCTTATGCATTCCTGATGTGCGTCGCCATGGATCAATACGCGGGGCAGGTGGGGGAGCATCGATAATTGCTGCAAAATCTTCTTGCGCCCACTCCCACTTCTTTGCATCAACCAAAATTTGATAAACCTTGTCGCGAAGTTCAACGAGAAGCTCCACATCAAGTGCAGCGTAATTAAGCCACTCTTGGGGCAGTGGCCGCTTGGACCAATCTGCGGCAGAGTGCTCTTTGGCAAGTGATACGCCCATAAGCGATTCCAATAGTGGGCCAAGTCCAACACGAGCTAGCCCTGCTATTCGACCACCGAGTTCTGTATCAAAGAGAATCTTTGGATGTAGCCCAACTTCACGAAGACATGGCAGATCTTGAGTACTTGCGTGCAAAATAACTTCTTCGTCTTGTATTAATTCGTTGAGTTGGATGAAGCAACGATGATATGGACCAAATGCAATTGGATCGATGAGATGTAGACCGCCACCTTGGCGCTTAATCTGAATGAGATACGCACGGGCGCTATATTTAAATCCAGATGCGCGTTCGGCATCGAATGCATAAGGGCCGGTTCCGGCAGCCAACTGTGCGAGTGCGCCATCAAAGGCGATTTCTGTATCAATGATTGGCGGTACGCCATCGGCTGGAACTAAGAGAGGAGTAGCAACCTCTTCGATTTCAGCAGCTATCTCTTCTTCAGACACGTCGTTTTGCAGAGCCAATAGAGGCAACACCATCTGGAATAGGCGGAAGTCCCGCAACTTCGGTCATGAGATTGCACCAAGCTTGGACATGAGAAAAAATTTCAGAAGGTTGTGAGATGAGTGGACTCCACGAAGCACGAATTTCTATCTCGGAGTCATCATTGCGTGGAGATAGCTTTCCAAATGATGCACTTGATACTCGAGTCACAGTTCCGCTGGGTGCGTTATATAGCGCACCGGTTGCAGTGAGTGAATCAAGCAACCAGTTCCAGCCAACTTCAGGCAAGAGTGGATCTTCTTGCATTGCGCTATCTACATCGGCGCGCATAAAACTGACGCACCTAAAGTCGCCATCCCAAGTCTCCTGCCCGCCGGGTTCGTGCAAGATGACGAACCTACCTGAAGCAACTTCTTCTTCAGCATCTGCCTGTAATCCATTTGAGATATCTGCAGTAAATGCGAATGAGTAAGTAGCTAACTTTTGCGGAGCAGGGACTTCCTCAAGAATAATTTCAGCACGAGGTGTGAAGGTGCGAAGAAGTTCAATCATTTCATCAAAGGAAAATGGAGACTTCACTGGTTGATTCTAAAGTTTAGATAGCTAGTTGCGTGGGAGGCTGCCAGGTTTGCCGGTAGAGTCTGGCCACATGGCTAGCTTGCTCGCACTGTTCTCGAGCCTCTTGTGGGGTAGCGCCGATTATCATGCAGGAAACTTGAGTAAAAGATTTCCCGCCATTGCAGTACTGGCCGTTAATCAAGCTTTTGGGTTTATCGCAGGGTTCTTTCTAGTCATTATCTCTGGTGCATGGCATGTCAATGCTTTTGGTGACGGCGGATATTTGATTCCAGGAATTATCGCTGGAGTGGCTGGCTACGCAGGTCTGATCAGTTTGTATGCTGGACTTTCTACTGGTCGTATGGGCGTTGTCTCACCCATTAGTTCGTTAAGCGCGCTCTTGCCACTTGGTTACGCGATTATCTTTAAAGGAGATCAACTCTCTGCAATTCTCTGGTTTGGCGTCATAGTCGCAATTTTGGGTGGGTTCTTAGCAAGTGGTCCAGAAATTTCGCAAGGATTACCACTGAAGCCAGTCCTGCTTGCACTCAGCGCCGCCTTCTTCTTTGGAAGCGCACTCATTTGTATGGCAATTGGATCACAGAGCAGTGCATTGATGACCATGACAACGATGCGCGCAACAACGCTCGTCTTCAGTCTTGGATTATTTATTCGTTACCGCAATGTCGGTGGGCTAGGAAAAGCACAACTCCCGATTTTAATTTTCATCGGTGTGGCAGATTTCGCCGCAAATCTATTGCTGGGTGTTGCCACTACAAAGGGACTGGTCTCTCTGGCAATGGTTTTAGGATCTCTCTACCCAATCGCAACCGTAGTTTTAGCTTTCAAGTTTCTTCACGAGAGATTACAACGCGTGCAATACGTCGGAATTGCATTCGCAGTTATTGGAGTAGCAGTTATCTCAGCTTTCTAGCTTCCTGCTGGCGCTTATCATCCGAGTACCGTCGAGGATTCTTTCGCTATCGATAGTGAAATGAGAAAGTAGTGTCGTAAGATCAATTTTGTTTTGGCCATCTACAACCTCAGTAATACTCAATTCAAGTTGGTCAACTCTGCCTGCTGCTATGAGTTGAGTCAGGATTGTGCGGCCAGCTTCGATATGAATGCGTGATCCGAAAGTTTGGATTGCGCGATCAAGGGCCGGCTCTGGGGCCAAATTCCAGCAATGAGCTAAACGGTTATCCGCCAGAGGGTTTATCAAACTCTTTGAAATCACCACAACTGGAACTGGAGTTCGATGATACGGCTCAATTCGCGCTGTATTGCCACCTATAAGAATGCAATCAGCATCCCTACGACGCGTGAGAAATGATTGACGATCAGCAGCGCTTGAAACACCAGCAGAAGTTCCATCTTTTGATGTCGAGCCATCTCTCCCCGTGACGAGTGTTGCAATAACGGCCATAGCGCAAGAATATTGATTTTCACACTGGATTATCAGGACATTTTCACGTTCAAAATTGAATTTCATATGAAGTCAGCGTTAGCCTTAAAACATGAGAAAAGGGATGGTTGCTGTAGCTACGGCTTCGGCATGTGCGATTCTCCTCTCAATATTTTTTGCACCGGCAGCACCTGCTGCGCAAACACTTGCTCAAGTGCAGGCGCGAGTTACGTTTTTGGAAGAAGAAGCTACATCTGCCGCCGAAGGCGCCCAAGAAGCGAAAGTGAAATTAGCCTCTCTCACTCGAAGTCTTGCCGGAATTCAGGCGCAGGCAGCGTTGCAGGGCAAAACAGTTGATGCAATATCTAAGACCCTCGGAGCAATAGCGGTAGATCAATATAAATCCGGAACGCTTAGCCAAAGTTTGGAGTTACTTTTTTCATCAAACCCCTCGCTGTACCTATCCTCAGCTGGATCACTTGAAGCGATAACGCGACAGAAGGGTGTGCAACTTCGCAAATTTCAATCTGCTGCTCAAGCTCTTAATGCAACTTCCCTCACGGTGAGCGATCGTTTAGCACAAGTTAAATCTTTACAAAAAAAGTTGGCCGAACGTAGTGCACTTGCTTCAGCGAAATTGGCCGAAGCTGAATCACTTCTTGCCCAATTAAAGAAAGAAGACCGCGAACGATTAGCAAAATTAGCTCAGCAACAAGAAGATGCTGACCAAGCATCATCACTGGCAGCTGCAAAGAGCGCAGCAGGAGTATCAGGTCGCGCCGGCTTAGCCTTGAAATTTGCTCTCAAGCAGATTGGCGATAGGTACGTCTTTGGTGCTGATGGCATGGTCTATTGGGATTGTTCTGGTCTTACTATGCGCGCGTATCAATCCGCTGGAGTTTCACTTCCACACTCATCCGCCGCTCAAGCGCGTATGGGTAAGTCCATTGCATTTAATAAGAAGATGCCGGGAGATTTAATGTTCTTCGGTCGTCCGGTATCGCATGTGGGAATCTATTTAGGTGGCGGCAAAATGGTTCACGCGCCGCGTTCAGGATCTCGCGTTAAGGTTGCGGAAGCGGGTTCTCTAGGCCGCAAACCTTTGGTTGCGATACGCCGGTTCTAATGTCAGCGGCATCGTCAGCAAATAATTCAAATTCTCCCAAAGTTCTCTGCATCACCAATGATTTTGGACCGCGTGCAGGTGGAATTGAGACATTTATTATCGGGCTCATCGAAAGAGCACCGAAGAATTCAGTCGTTGTATATACCTCATCACAACACGATTCTGAGAGCTTCGATGCTGCTTGGCTGGATAACTTTGGAGTAGAAGTCATTCGGGATCGTGCAACTATCTTGTTGCCATCTCTTCGCGTCGGTCGAAATGTTCGCAAAATAGTAAGTTCACGCGGAATCACAACTGTTTTCTTTGGGGCGGGTGCTCCACTTGGATTACTTGCTCAAGGTTTACGCAGAGCGGGTGCGAAGCGAATTGTGGCGCTCACACATGGACATGAAGTGTGGTGGGCAAAACTTTGGCCATTTAAGGTTCTGCTTAAACGTATCGGTAACAGCGTTGATGTCCTTACCTATCTTGGAGAATTTACTCGCACAGAGATATCAAAGGCGCTCAGTGCGCGGGCAAAAAGTGCGATGGTCAAAATCGCACCTGGCATAGATACCGAACACTTTTCTCCTCGCTCGGATGCACAAGAACTCAAGAAATCACTGGGGCTAGGTGAGAAGAAAGTAATTGTCAGTGTTGGCCGCCTTGTCCATCGCAAAGGACAAGACACTCTTATTGAAGCTCTCCCACAGATTGCAGTTGCGATTCCTAACGTTCACCTTCTCTTTATCGGTGAAGGACCATATCTAAAACATTTGCAGAAAAGAGCTGCTGTGCTGGGGATTCAAGAGAGCGTGACTTTCCTGGGAAGAATTCAATACTCGCAATTGCCGCAATATATTTGTGTGGGTGATCTCTTTGCGATGCCTTCGCGCTCACGTTTAGCCGGATTAGAAGTTGAAGGGTTAGGAATTGTTTATCTCGAGGCGAGTGCTTGTGGTCTGCCAGTAATTGGTGGAATTTCTGGGGGAGCACCTGATGCTCTAATTGAAGGCGTCACCGGATTTGCAGTAGATGGAAAATCAGCGAACGGTGTTGCGGATGCCGCAGTAAAGATCCTCAGTAATCCCCAATTAGCGCAATCAATGGGCCACGCTGGGCGTGATTGGATTATTCGCGACTGGCGATGGGAATTGTGGGCCACCAAATTTAACGAGTTACTTAAGTAAGTCCGGCAGCCCTTGCTTTAGCAATTGCCTGTACGCGATTCTTGACTTGCAATTTTCTATAAATAGTTGAGAGATGAGTTTTAAGAGTCGTCTCTGAGATAAAGAGCGACGCTGCGAGTGACTTAGTTGGGTCACCTCGATGCAACACAGATAAAATTTGGAGTTCGCGCTGCGATAAACCGAAACGTTCGTGTTTACGGGAGATCGCACCAGCTAACTCTTTAGCAGAAAAAGCCGTAGGTGCGATGAGGGCATGATCAAGGGCTGCGATCAGATCAGTGATAGGCGCAGACTTATTTACAAAAGCACTTGCACCGGCTTGTAAAGAGGCAAGTACGAACTCATCATTTTCGTTGAAGGTGAGGACGACTATCGCCAGAATTGAGGAGATAGAGCGTGCCCAGGAGACTATTTCTAATCCATTTCCGTCGGGTAGGTTGAGATCCACCACGATTGCATCTGGATTTATTTTTGCAATCTGTGCTTGAGCTTCCAATTTTGATGCTGCTTCGAAGAGTTCAAAGGTATTGCGTAGCTCTAAAACACTCTTGATTCCGTTTCTGACAACTTCGTGATCATCGATGATGAGAACTTTCTTACGAGTGTTCATATCAGGATGGTGATGCGTGTGCCTCCAGATTCAACTATCTGAATTGTTCCGTGAAGCGAATCAACTTTCTCAGTGATACCAAGTATTCCAAAATGGCCATCTTTCATCTGTGCACCCCCAACCCCGTTATCAAAAACCTCTAACCGAGAGCGATTATTGATGGGATAGAGAGTGATTTCAATGTGGGTAGCCCCAGAGTGAAGTTGGATATTACGCAGGATCTCCTTCGCAATAATGAGTAATTGAGTGGATTGCTCTTGGTTGAGTAGCACCTCTTGAATATCCATCTTGACTGTAAAATTTTTAGATTCTTCTTCGATGAGGTCGGTGAGTAGTTCATGAAAAGGTTGTGAGGATTCTCGTCTTAGGATAAAAATTTCTTCACGCACTTTTGAAATAAGAGAATCGACCTGGAATCTAGTCGAGCGCAACTGGGCGCGTGATGAGTGTGGAAGAGTCGAGTCGGCTAACAACAAATCGAGGGAGTACCCAAGCCCAACGAGATCTTGCGCAATCCCATCGTGTAACTCCTGCGCTACTTTCAGCCTTTCAGGAGTGGCTACCATGCCCGTTACTTTGAAAAGAGTGCAGTGATTTCGGCAGCATATTGCTGGGCAATCACATGGCGCTTGAGCGATAGTTTCGCAGTCAGCTGTCCGCCAGCGATAGTGAAATCTTTTGGAAGAATGGTGAACTTTCTAATCGATTC
>RFSY01000120.1 GCA_009923805.1 Actinomycetota bacterium | reverse complement strand
GCGAGTTATTCCACCCGCTTACTACATCGGGGCAGTGGAGGCGATAGATCTCGTAAGTGATTCAGTCACAGCCCTGCAAGCCGCTGGTTCTATTTATGCCATTGAGCAGGATCTTTTCTTTAAGAACTATTCATCACCAGGTTTTGGTTCACTTTCACATCTTGATAAAGAAACTATGAAAGAAATTTTCGCCCAACGCGGAGGAAATCCAACTCTGGCCGGAAAGATTGATCCTCTGGACTGTTTAGTGTGGATGCAAAAGCGTGAGAACGAACCAGGGTGGCCCTCAGTTCATGGAGTTGGCCGACCAGGCTGGCATATCGAGTGCACAGCCATCGCGTTGAAATACCTCGCTCTGATTGAATCTGAGGCGACAGATATTCAAGGTGGTGGAAGTGATTTGATTTTTCCTCACCACGAGATGTGTGCTTCACAAGCTCAGGTGTTAACAGGTAAAGACTTAGCGGCAACATATGTGCACGCGGCCATGATTGGTCTTGATGGCGAAAAAATGAGCAAGAGCAAAGGCAATCTGGTTTTTGTGTCGAAGCTCATCAACTCAGGTACAGACCCAATGGTTATTCGATTTGCTTTGATGTCAGAGCACTACCGCTTGGATCGCATGTGGACAGATGAACTACTAGCAGATTCGAATGCGCGGGTTGCAAAAATTCGTCTGGCATTTGCTTCTTCGAATGCTGCACCAACAAGACCGTTGATTGAGAAAATAGTTGTTGCTTTGAGCAATGATTTGGATACACCAACAGTTCTAGCGCAATTGGATATGTGGGCATTAGAGACTGTTCAAGGAGTTAGCGGTGGGGACTCTAAAGAGCTGAGCACAGCGCTAGATGCCTTGCTTGGCTTGGCGCTTTAGTCTTTAGTTCGACGTCTTAAGTAGCGCTCAAATTCTTTTGCAATCGAATCTCCAGAGATATCTGGAAGTTCAGCAGCATCCTTAGAATCTTCTAGCGCCTTCACATATTCGGCAACATCGCTATCTTCTTTTGCCATCTCTGTTACATCTTTCTCCCATTCATCAGCAGCTTCAGAGAGATCTGCGGGTGGAATTGTGATTTCTAGGAAATCTTCAATAGCGTTAACGAGAGAAAGGGTTGCCTTAGGCGAAGGTGAGTTTGATGCGTAGTGGGGGATAGCTGCCCAGAGAGAAACCGCATCTATCCCGCGTCGCATGCAACCATCAGCGATGATTCCAATAATCCCAGTTGGTCCTTCATAGCTAGATACTTCAACACCAAGACGGGTTGCCAAATCTGGATGAGCACTACTTCCACTAACTGTGATGGGACGTGAATGGGGAACATCAGCCAACATTGAACCCAGTGTTATGACTAATGAGACTTCAAGATCATCAGCCAAATCAAGTAATTCACGAGTGAAGCTCTTCCAACGCATCGAAGGTTCTGTGCCTTTAACGATGACTAAATCACGATCAAATTCAGGCAGAACAACTCCAAAGATTTCAGTTGTTGGCCAAGTGATATTTCGTATCTGAGACTCATCGACATAGATATGTGGACGATTTACTTGGAAATCGTAGAATTCTTCAGATTCAATATCTGCAATCAACTCTGGGACAACATCATTAGGTTCGTTTTGCCAAGCAGAAAGTAGATGCTCAACAGCACCAGTTGCAGCTTCGCCTGCATCGTTCCATCCAGAAAAGGCCATCACCATTATTGGATTGCGAAGGGCTGGGATGTGATGTATCTCCATAGGACTAAACCTTAGGGTAATCTTGCAGAGTTCTGCTAGATAGAAATCATGAAGGAGACGGGTGAGAAGTTTTTTTGACGCAGTCTTCTTCGATATGGATGGCTTACTGGTTGATTCTGAACCTGAATGGCTCAAATCTGAGAGTGAAATTACCGCTGCATACGGATATCAGTGGACATCCCAGGATCAGGTTGCTTGCTTGGGCGGACCTCTATCTCGCGTTGGCCAATACATGCACGACAAGTGCAATCAGGCAGAAACACCAGAGTTTTTTACGACCAAACTAGTAGAAGTGCAATCAGAGAAGATGCGCTCTCACACCCCATTTATGCCAGGGGCGTTTGAGCTAGTAAAAGATCTCCAACGAAATGGAGTTAAGACTGGATTAGTCTCTGCGAGTCCACGAATCATCGTTGATGCTGTTTTGGACAATATTGGACCCGAACTCTTTCCTTTTTCCATTTCTAGCGATGATGTTGAACGTACCAAACCTCATCCCGATGCTTATCTCAA
>RFSY01000119.1 GCA_009923805.1 Actinomycetota bacterium | reverse complement strand
AGCGATTTAGCGCAACCGCACCCGATGAATAGATTGCTACAAGGAGAAGTTGGTTCTGGAAAAACAGTAGTTGCACTTCGCGCAATGCTGGCAGTTATTGATAATGGGGGACAAGCAGCGCTACTCGCACCGACAGAAGTGCTCGCAGCGCAACATTTACGGACCATCGAGAAATTGCTCGGTCCACTTGCCCAAGGTGGAATGTTGGGTGGTTCTGAAAAATCAACACAAGTAACTTTGATAACTGGTTCCCAGAACGCTGCTGCACGTAAAGAAGCACTCGCACTTGCCGCATCTGGCGGTGCAGGAATTGTTATCGGTACTCACGCATTACTTGGTGAGAGCGTTGATTTTCACGATTTAGGTTTAATTGTTGTAGATGAACAACATCGATTTGGCGTAGAGCAACGCGATGCTCTCAAAGGTAAAGCAGTTACTCCGCCGCATTTGCTTGTTATGACAGCAACCCCAATTCCAAGAACTGTCGCGATGACAGTATTTGGAGATCTTGATGTCTCAACGTTGCGTGAACTTCCATTAGGTCGTCAACCAATTACTACACATGTAATCCCGGTTCTTGAAAAACCCGGTTTTCTAGAACGTGCCTGGGAGAGAATTCGCGAAGAAGTAAGCCAGGGACATCAGGCATATGTAGTTGCACCTCGTATATCCGCAGGAACTTCTGAGGATGCCGACATTGATTTTCTTATGGGAGAAAGCTCATCCACCCTGGCATCTGTTGAAGAGCTTGGGCCACTTCTTCATGGAGGAGCCTTAAAAGGGCTACGCGTTGCTCCATTGCACGGTAAGCAGCCTGCAGAACTCAAAGATTCGACGATGAAAGCTTTTGCAAATAAAGAGATTGACGTATTGATCTCAACCACAGTTATTGAAGTTGGTGTAGATGTACCCAATGCAACAGTCATGGTGATTATGGATGCTGATCGTTTTGGAGTTTCACAGTTGCACCAACTACGCGGTCGTGTGGGGCGAGGAACTTCTCCCGGGTTATGTTTACTAGTCACCTCCGCTCTTGCTGAGACCTCTGCTCGTGAGCGATTAGTAGCAGTCGCTGGTACTGTCGATGGGTTTGAACTTTCACGAATAGATTTAGAGCAACGTCGCGAAGGCGATGTACTGGGGGCAAGCCAGTCGGGGTCTCGTTCGCATCTGCGACTTCTGCGAGTTCTTCGTGATGAATCAATGATTGAAGAAGCGCGTATCGATGCATCTACAATTCTCGATGGAGATATCAAGAGATATTCGCTTCTCGAGGCTGAGCTTGCACATATTCAAGCTGATGCCGCTGCAGAATTTATAGATAAGGCATAAGAATGAGAATCATTGCAGGCATAGCAAAAGGTCGTTCTATTGATGCAGTTGCATCGGCAACGAGACCAACATCAGACCGCGCTCGTGAAGCGCTCTTCTCAACTTTGGCATCAGAATTTGGAGAGTTAGATGGGCTCAATGTTTTAGACCTTTACGCTGGAACTGGGGCGATTGCACTTGAAGCTCTCTCTCGAGGTGCATCGATTGTCCACGCAGTTGAAAAAGATGAGGCCGCAGCTCGTGCTATTACAAGTAACTACGAAAAAATTAAGGCCACCCAATGCCCAGGAACTTTCCATCTCTACACGATGGGTGTTCATAGATTTCTGCAGGATAAAGCTCAATTGCAATATCACTTCATATATATAGATCCGCCTTACGATGTTGACGATCTTGATGTAATCGAAACTCTTATACAACTCAATACTGGCGGCTTTCTTCATCCGCAAGCTCTGATTGCAGTAGAGCGAAATAGCAGAGTGCGAGAGATTTCATGGCCAGATGGCTTAGAGCAAGTACGAGAAAAGAATTATGGTCAGGCAACTATTTTCTATGGTTCTCCCACGCTTAAAGATGCGGAAAATGGATAACAACTCGAATCATTGCTAGCGTTTGCACCATGAAGCGCGCTGTATGTCCTGGCTCATTTGATCCCATTACATTTGGGCATCTCGACATCATTGAGCGTGCCAGCAACCAATTTGATGAGCTTATTGTTGCCGTATTCGTAAATCGCAAGAAATCTGGCCTCTTCACCATCGAAGAGCGCATGGAGATGATCCAGGAAAATGTCTCAAAGTTTAAGAATGTAAGAGTTGATTCTGGTGACGGATTACTAGTCGAATACTGCAAGAAGAATTCAGTTCAAGCAATCGTTAAGGGGCTACGAGCAGTAACAGACTTTGATTATGAACTTCAAATGGCACAGGTGCATACACAGGCATCGGGTGTTGAAACAATGTTTATGGCTACCTCGCCTACTCACTCATTTTTATCCTCATCAATTGT
>RFSY01000118.1 GCA_009923805.1 Actinomycetota bacterium | reverse complement strand
TCAAACTTGCCGGCGGAAAGAGCGTGGAAGTATTTGCTGATGAATCACAGAATTACTTAGTCACTGTTGAACAACTTGAAGCTGCTCGCACACCAAAGACTAAAGCCTTGCTCTTCTGTTCTCCATCTAACCCAACAGGTTCTGTTTACTCTGCTGAACAAGCGAAAGCTATTGGCGAGTGGGCGCTGAAGAATAATGTTTGGGTCATTTCAGATGAGATCTATGAACACTTGCTCTATGACGGTGCAACTGCGCCTTCACTTCCAGTACTAGTCCCAGGACTTGCCGATACCTGCATCATTATTAACGGCGTTGCCAAGACATATGCCATGACAGGTTGGCGCGTTGGCTGGATGATTGGGCCTAAGGATGTCATTAAGGCAACTACCAACCTGCAATCACATCTGACTTCAAATGTTTCCAATGTTTCACAACGCGCTGCTATTGCTGCAGTAAGTGGAAACCTCGATGCAGTTCACAAGATGGGTGAGGCGTTTAATCGACGTCGTGCGCTCATTGTTGGCCTGCTCAATGAGATTCCAGGATTTGTATGTCCAACACCTCAAGGTGCTTTCTATGTGTATCCATCTGTAAAGGGTGTACTGGGTAAAACTATTCGCGGGAAAGTTGCTAATACCTCTGCTGAACTTGCCACAATCATTCTTGAAGAAGTTGAAGTTGCTGCAGTTCCAGGTGAAGCGTTCGGCCCATCTGGATACTTGCGATTCTCTTACGCCACAAGTGATGAAGATATCGTTGAAGGTATCGGACGCATTAAAAAACTTCTTACAGAGTAATTATTAAAGGCTTAAGCCGACTAAATTCACTTCTGTTTCAAGAGTAATTCCAAACTTATCCATGACGCTTTGCTGAGCTTCTTTTGCTAACTCTGCAATATCTGTAGCAGTTGCATTTCCGGCATTTGTGAGCGCAAGTACATGTTTTGTCGAAACACGTGCGCCACCATGTTTGTCGCCTTTGTGAACTCCAGAATTTTCAATTAGCCATGCCGCACTTGTCTTTACGCGACCATCTGCAGTTGGCCACTTAGGTGCAGCTTCAGGTAGTTGTGCAGCAATCTCTGGGGAAACTATTGGATTGGTAAAGAAGGAGCCTGCTGACCACGAATCGCGATCATTGGGGTTAAGCAGCATTCCTTTAACTGCCCGAAGTTCGAGCACAGCTTTTCTTGTGGCAACGATGGGTGCTTTATCCCCTACTGAAATTTCCAATTTCTTCGCAAGTTCTGCATAAGTAATAGGTGTGCTTATTTCCCCACTGCGTAAGTTGAACTGCACATCGAGGACAACATAACGACCTGGGTGGGCTTTAAAGTGCGAGTTGCGATACGAGAATTCGCATTCGGCATTGGTAAAAGTTTTGATTGCCTTCTTTTGGCGATCATAGGTGCGCACTCGTGTGATGAACTCTGAAACTTCATGGCCATATGCACCAATGTTTTGAATCGGGGATGCCCCGACAGTTCCTGGAATGCCGCTGAGGGTTTCAAGTCCGGCAAAACCACGATCAATAGTGGTCTTTACAAATTCGTCCCAGTTCTCGCCAGCGCCAATAGTTAAGGTGGCTCCGCTGCATGCATCTACTTCAGCCTGCAGAGAATGATTAACAATTCGAATAACAGTTCCTTGGAAACCACTGTCGGCTACCAGAATATTTGTACCTCCACCAATAATTAATATGGGTGAATCTCCAGCAGCTTCGATTGCTGCAACAATTTCAGATTCCGTACCTACTTCAACGAAATTTTTGGCAGGCCCACCTACACGCAATGATGTGTAATCTCGTAAATCGGCCATGTGCTTAGGCTACCTGCGCGGACTCAATATCGCAGTCTTGCCTCTGAAGCGCTCAAGAATGCGGTCGTAATTCTTCTTCGATTGAATCTCGCGATATTCAGGTTCACTATCGTGATAACCATGATGGCGACCCTGTTCCAGAGGTAGATCCATCTGCAGCAATCGACCGTTGGCATGGCGCAGTGCAAGTGAGAATTCAATATCAGCACAGCGGTAGAAGATTGCCCGGTTGCTGAATCCCCGTGTTGCAAGTGCATCTTCTCGATGCATTGCGAAGAAGTAACTAAAGAGCACATCAACTTCGCCAGCGCCCTTATCGTCAGTACTGCGCCAATCATCTTCTAGATTGACTAGTCCCCCGCGCCAACCCACAGCAACGAATTCACGCTTCTGCAATTCTTCAAGTACTGGAGTAATCGCATCTCCAGTGAAAGTTGTTGATGGGTCCATAATGATGATGAATTCGCTGGTCACGTTGCGAAGTAAAGCGTTGGCATTTTCGCCCCACCCAAAGTTTTCATTTACTTGAACAAGTGACGT
>RFSY01000117.1 GCA_009923805.1 Actinomycetota bacterium | reverse complement strand
ACTCAGATGCACTGGCAGGCGATAAACGAGGCTGAAGTTGCAGCGGGTGAGCCGCTTGGAAAGCCGCGCCTGAAGGCGGTCGATCGCGAAGAGCTACTACGCATGAGTGGGATTTAACCCTTATAACTGATTTTTATTTACCATCTGTACACATCCGATTAACTCACAATTTCCTCAGAAAGCATTTCCTGTGAATTCAATCTGGGGATGAAAAATGTAAAAATTAGACTTGCCGGCCTCGGCGTATTCGCCGTTGTCGCTTCGCTCGCACTCTCTTTCGTAGTGCCAACAGCTGAGGCAGTGACCTATTCACTACCAAATGCTCCAACAGGTGTAACTTCTTACATCGGTTCAAAAGGCGTAGTTGTTCGCTGGACACCAGGCGCAGATGTTGCACCTGCTGTAACCGGATACGTGGTGTCTGCTGGTGCAGGCTCATGTCCAATCTTCGTACCAGCTTCAAACCATACAAATGTAACTATGCCTGTCGTGGTCGGACAACCGGCGGGAACGCCAATCGTTCAAGCAGTTAATGCTTACGGTTTCTCTGCACCTGGTGTCTCAGCTACATCATTTACAGCGGCGCAACTTGCTCAAGTTGGGTATGCAACAAATAAGAATGTACAGATTTTGCAGCTTAGCGACCTACATGGTGCAATCGAAACTGGATCATCATTCGGTACTGCGCTCTTGATGAGTAACTGGGATGCAGATCGTAAGGCCTCTGCAGCAACAGTTTCATTTTCTTCAGGAGATAACATTGGAGCAGCGCCTCCGATTTCAACACAGTTTGAAGAACTTCCAACAATTGAATCTCTTAACCTCATGAAACTTGATGCAGCTGGCTTTGGTAACCACGAGCATGACCGCAATTTGGCACATGTGCAAAAAGTTATTGGAGCATCAGATTTTCAGTGGGTTGCAGCCAACTATGGAGATGCTTCATTAGCAGTCCTTAAGTCAGGAGCAAAGGTTGCAAAGTCATTCACAATCATCGATCGTGGTGGAGTCAAGGTTGGCGTAGTCGGTGCCAACACACCAGAAACAATCGAACAAGTATTCCCAGGAAACTTGGATTACACAGATGCAAGTGGCGTGAAGCAGACAATTCAAATTGATCCTGGCGTCACTGGAATCAATAAGGCCATTGTGGAAGCAAAGGCAGCTGGCGCAGATGTCGTGGTTGTTCTACTCCACCAAGGATGGACAGAGAACGCCGATGGTGTTGCAAAGGGACTCTACAATTCCCTTGCAAGCAACATTAAGGGCGCAACCGCAATCTATGGCGGTCACAGCCACCAGACATTCTCAACAGTAATTCCAGGCGATAAGTTCAAAGCCCCAGTTCTCTTGGGAGAAGTTCGCAATGGGGGAGTTGAATACACACGTTCTCAGATCTGTATTCGCAACGGCAAAGTTGTTGGAACATCATTGCAGCATGTTTTGAAGGCAGCAGCACCAACAATTACAACTGGAGTTGTCAGCACAGTGACAACACAGGATGCAGCCGGTGCCGCACTTGTAAAGAAGTACAAGGATCAGCTCACTACAAAGCTTGACGTCAAGATTGGTCAAGTTTCAGAGGTATTCCCACGTGGTGGAACACCAGCGGTTGAACGCTCAGGTGAAAACCCAATGGGAGATTACATCGCTGATCTGTTACGTGCTAAGTACAAGACAGATTTCGCACTCTCTAACGGTGGCGGAATTCGCGATACCTTCCCAGCAAAGACGTACATCCCAGCAGATACAACGCTGGTACGTACTGGAACTGGTGCACTCGATGTAACGCTTGGAGATGCGTACACCGTCTATCCATTCGGTAACCAGGTAGCAACAACAGTTGTTACAGGTGAAAACTTGTGGAAGGCGCTTGAAAATGGTGTCGGTGGTAACTACCCAGCAGATGGACGTTTCCCACAAGTCTCAGGACTTAAGTTCTCATTCGACTCTTCTAAGCCAGTTGGCAGCAGAATTGTTGATGTGACAAAGACTGATGGAACAGCAATTGCGAAGGACGGCAAGGAGTACACACTTACAACTCTCGATTACATCATTTATGGTGGCGATGGTTATGTAAATGTATTCTCGCCATCAAAAGCCAAGGTCTATGGAGCGCTTCTCGATGTATTCGTAGATGCGCTTATGGCTGATAAGGCAGCTGGCAAAGTCACCAAGCTTCCAGTCCTTGATGGGCGCGTGAAGAAGGTCGGCTGACAGCCTCTCGATTGAAAGAAGGCGTCTGCTCACGCGGGCGCCTTCTTTCGTCATTTTAGGTAGGCTTTAATACGTGCGATTTATCAAGGAACCTATTTTTGACCTCACCTATGACGATGTCTTTATGGCACCAAGTCACTCTGAAATCACAAGCCGCATGGAAGTTGATCTTTCATCCAATGATGGC
>RFSY01000116.1 GCA_009923805.1 Actinomycetota bacterium | reverse complement strand
AGATTCTTCACCGCCCCATTCAATTACGGTCACAGCGCTTTCACGAGGTGTATCTAAATCCAAGTCATCCAGATAGGCAGCGGCATTGCCACTTTCAAGTAAGCGATAGGCATCAACATGAATCAATGAAAGTGGAGCGTTATGAATCCGTGAAATCACAAAGGTAGGAGATGTAACATCGCTAATTCCGAGTGCTTCACCGATGCCTTGAACCAGCACAGTTTTTCCCGCACCTAATGGACCATTGAGAAGTATGAGATCACCGGCTTTGCACTGTGCGCCGATAGTGCGGCCCAATGCATGCATATCTAAAGCGGTAGCGATTCTCACTCGTGAAGGATAGTTCACGAAAAGCGAAAGGGCCCCGGTCACCCGGAGCCCTTTCCTCTGTTGAACTGTTATCCGAAGTTGTACTTCAGATACTTCAGATCAGATGGGCGATAATCAACATCGCCATTGAGGTAAGGAACCTTTGTTGCGATGTATTCAACATACTTCGCATTTGGAACCTTTCCTGATCTAGCAGCGACGGCGAGCATATCTACCCACGCCTTCATCTGCTTTGTAGTAAAGGACTGGTGACCAACACCTGATGGGGCTGAAGCTGCAGTGAGATCCGGGAGTCCGGTCGCAGTGAACTTGGTGTAGGTCTCTGGAGTCATTGTATAGAGAGCAAGAGTGTTCCAAACTGGCTTTGGACCTGACTTCTTTGCTTCCCACTTTGCAAGAGCTGCATCGTATACAGCGCGTTTCTTATCAACATAGGCTGATGAGTTACCTGCAAAGACCAAACGATCTGCTTCATTTGAAATCAGAATTGTTGGCTTGGTAGATGTGAATGTTGATTTATCAAGCGCCTTGAACTTAGCGATTGCATCAGGATCTCCTGTAACACGAGGAGCCATTGCAAGAACTCCCAGCATTGCTGTGATTGCTTCATCACCTGAAAGGCCTAGGTTATAACGACCAGCATCGGCTTCGGTAAGAAGTGATGCCCAATCTGTCTTTGTGTTGTCGTAGAAACCCGGACCTGTGATTTCAGAAGCTGATTGCGCAGCAAGTGTGCCTGTGGCAAGTGCTTCTCCTAAGTTTTCCAGAACAGCAACTGTTGCGTTGATGCTCTGTTCCAGAATGGCGGCGCTGGTTGAAATTCCATCCATATGAGCGCTCTTTGTAGGGATACCAGTTAACAAACCAGTAAGCAGAAGAGCTGATCGTTGTGGAATAGGTGAACCCTTAAGTGCTGCAGGATATTGAAGTCCTGGCGCACCTAGATTTTCTTTCCATGCCGTAAGAAGAGCAACAACTTTAAGAAGTTCTCCCACAGATGCCGAATGTCCTGGCACGCCTTTAACTCCAAACGCTGCGCAACCCTTAATTGTTGGGTCTGCAAAGACGCTAAGAATGTAGAACATGTCGCATGCTGATTGAAGTGCATTAGCCGCAGATGGAGTAATTCCAGCCATGATTCCGACTGAGTCGGCATAGGTTGGGTACTTCTCAACGAATGGCGTAATGATTGCTCCAGCTTGTGATGATCCATAGACAACCTTGCGTTGAATTTTTGTGCCGTACTTTGTCATTGCGGTGTCGATAACTTCCTTAAGCATTTCAATGCGGTAGGTGTTATTCCAACCACGCATGCCCTTGACTGTTCCGTCATATGCAGCGAGCCCATAACCAGCGAGCAACATCTGCTTTGTGATATCTGTACCGGTCGTTGCACTCGCTGGAGAAGTTTCTTCAACTCCTGTTGGAACTGCAGATACTCCTGGATATGTCGGACGGAAGCCGTGCTCCCAAAAGAACATAGTTCCGTGGAAGTTGGTAGGCATCTTAAAGACATAGCCTGCGCCATTTGCCAAGGTACCGGTACAGGTTTCAATATCTTTCACAGTTGTACATGTTGGCGCTGCAGCCTGAGCTGAAGGAACAGTGACAACTGCGATTGAGGCAACGAGTACTGCTGCTCCAATTGTTGCAATCGATTTACGGATTGATAGTTTCATCTGATTAACCAACCTTTGGTAGAGCATCGGCTGCAATTGCAGGACGTGTGTAGTTGAGTTCGGTTACTGAGCCATTAGCTGAATCGGTAGTCCATAATTTACGTGTTCCATCGATTGGCTTCAGAACTGCCGTTGCATCATACTTACCAATCCAGAAACCGGTATATGCCTCATGCGTCTTTGCGGAGTATCCAAGTGGAGCAAGAGCTGCGCTTGAAAGCTTCGATGCATTGCCTTCAATGTACTTAATGATTCCTGGACGTGTGAGGTCTTTACCTGCACCCATAAGAGCTGCAGTAGTGAGATAACCAATGTTCATTCCTTGCATAACGTTGTTATCCCAGCGCTTATCTGGGCCCTTATTGAACTCATCATTGATCTTTGAGAATGCCTTGACGTATTCGTCATCTGCTTCACCTGG
>RFSY01000115.1 GCA_009923805.1 Actinomycetota bacterium | reverse complement strand
TGTGCACCGGCTGCAAGGTTACGAAGACCTTCCTTGACCATTGCCTGAGCAAGGACTGTTGCAGTAGTTGTTCCATCTCCTGCGACATCGTTGGTCTTGGTAGCAACTTCCTTTACGAGCTGTGCGCCCATGTTCTCAACAGGATCTGAGAGTTCGATCTCCTTAGCAATTGTCACACCATCGTTAGTGATAGTTGGTGCGCCAAATGACTTAGCGATAACGACATTACGGCCCTTAGGACCAAGCGTTACCTTGACGGTGTCCGCGAGTTGGTTAACTCCACGTTCCATTGCGCGACGAGCATGCTCGTCGCCCATGGATTACTTCTCGATAATCGCGAGAATGTCGCGAGCAGAGAGTACGAGGTACTCCTCGTTGTTGTACTTCACTTCTGTTCCGCCGTACTTGCTGTAGAGAACTACGTCGCCAACTTTTACATCCATTGGTACGCGAGCGCCATCATCGAATCGACCTGGGCCGACTGCAACAACTGTGCCTTCTTGTGGCTTCTCTTTCGCTGTATCTGGGATAACAAGACCTGATGCAGTTGTTGTCTCGGCTTCATTTGCCTTAACAACGATGCGATCTTCAAGCGGCTTAATGGCTACTGCCATGGTGGTACTCCTTCTTATTCGAGTTTTGATTCGATTTATTTCCACTTTATTCGGGGCTCACCTGCGTTAGCAGTGTCGACCCGAGAGTGCTAACGCCAAGCCTATGCAAGTGCCTCGTGCCTCGCAAATCCAGGAACTAGAGGCTGACTTGCTCCACCTGCAGGCTGGAATCAGCGTCAAATGCGCCCTTGGTCGCTGGCCTGCCGGCGCTGACCATGAGGCTGCCAAGGGAGGCCACCATCGCCCCGTTATCGGTGCAAAGGCCAGGGCTAGGGATGCGAAGTTCTACCCCCGCCTTTTCGCAGCGATCTGCTGCCACTGCGCGAAGTCGTGAATTAGCAGCTACACCGCCTGCAATTACTAATGAATCAATACCTGTTGCTTTACATGCAGCAAGTGCCTTGAGCAAAAGGACATCAACGATTGCCTCTTGAAAAGATGCCGCAACATCTGCGCGAATAAATGCGGGGGTGCTTTCGATATATCGAGCAACTGCAGTCTTAAGACCTGAGAATGAAAAATCGTATGGCCGAGTTGCCCAATCATTAGATGTTGTCAGGCCACGTGGGAAATCAATGGCGCTCGCAGATCCATTCACAGCTTCCCGGTCGATTGCTGGACCACCCGGGAAACCTAAAGCAAGAATGCGCGCAATTTTATCGAAGGCCTCACCTGCAGCATCATCCATCGTTGCACCAAGTTTTGTAATCGATCTAGTGATGTCATCTACTTGCAGTAGTGATGAATGGCCACCACTAACCAGCAACGCAATCGTTGGATTTGTTGGTTTATCGTGCGTTAAGTAATCAACGCAGACGTGGGCAGCCAGATGGTTAACGCCATAGAGCGGACGACCCAGCCCTTGTGCAAGTCCGCTTGCTGATGCAACTCCAACAAGGAGTGCGCCAACTAACCCAGGGCCAGCGGTAACGGCTACAGCATCAATATCTCGCAGAGAAATCTTGGCATCTTTAATTGCCCGCTCGATGCTCGGAAGCATCGCCTCTACATGTGCACGGGATGCAATCTCTGGAACTACTCCACCAAACCGGGCATGTTCTTCAACGCTGGAAGCAATGACATTGGCAAGCAGAGTGCGACCACGAACAATGCCGATAGCGGTCTCATCACAGGAAGTTTCAATGCCTAAAACTATTGGCTGCATTATGCGAACTCCTTTCGCATCACGAAGGCGTCATTACCTAGGCCGTAATAATTCATACGCACAGAAATCTTCATATACCCAAGGTTTTTATAGAGTTCTATTGCAGATTCGTTGGTGTGTTCCACTTCTAACATCATGGCGCTGGCTCCACGTTCTGCTGACCACTGCTCTATCTGGCGCATGAACTCTTTAGCTATTCCTTGTCTGCGAAATTCAGGCAGTACAGCCACAGTGAGCACATCTGCTTCTACACCTGGTGCTGGCACAAATACTCCGCAATATCCAACGATGCGATTATCAGATTCTGCTACCAACATAAATCTTGTGCTTGGTATCCCAGCAAACTCCTCTTTAAATTGCGCAGAGCTCCACGGTGAATACGGAAATAACTCTTTTTCATATCCAACAAGGACTGGAATATCGAGTGCGATGGGCTGGCGATAGGTAATCATGATCGCTCTGCCGTAGGGACCGCATCCGGTCTGCGCAAATAAATTGGTTCCCTCACGTTCTGTGATTGAGATAGCTCTACCAATTTCTTTATATCTGGATATACATCGATAATAAATCCATCAACTTCTGCGGGCTTACTGACAGATGGTCCTGCAATGCGCTTTCCGCCCTTATACGTGGCCCAGTAAATCTCTTTACGA
>RFSY01000114.1 GCA_009923805.1 Actinomycetota bacterium | reverse complement strand
TGCACCGCGCAGACCCAATCGAATATCTGCCAAACCCCGCGCCCAGCTAGAAGCGCTAGTCATTACTTGTACTCGTTTACTCACAATCAACAGCGCTGCGACTCTGCGTTCTTTACTGACTAGGACCTTTGCTTGAACTCGAATCTTCTGCCCCGGCAATAATCCTTCTACGCTCCTATTCGAGACAATCACTCTGACAGGAATACGCATTCGATATTTATTATCAACTAATAAGGCTTGGCCCATAAATGAATATGAGGTCGGCGCAAATGAAGTGCCGAAGACCTTTGGGACCACGCGATTAGGGTCAGTTGTGACTTGTAATTCAACGCTAGTAAGTGATCCGGTATACCTCGTTATCGCACTTGATTGCAGCGCAGCAATTCGAATAGACATAATCGTTGCACCCAGCAGAAGTGCAATGACCAAAACTGCAAAACGTTTCTTACTTCTTAGTAAGAGCGCAGAAAGGAGTGCAGCCATAGAAACAATCCATGGTGCGCTCCAACTTTGTACAAGTGCGCCAATCCAGACCGCGCCACCCAGTGCAAGGGCGCGGCTATCTATTACACGCGCAGCTTCTCTTTGAATTGAGCGAATTTGCTCTGTCCGATACCAGGAACTTTCAAGAGATCTTCAATCTTTCGATATGTCATGATGCGATTGGCAAGTACTGGTCCTATTCCATCGAGTGACTCAAAATCTTTCATCGTTGCTCGATTAATCATGATGGGGCCGTTCTTGCGCATTGCTGGTCGTGTACCAACTACCTTGGAAGCAGCTGGATATACATATATCTGCTCACCATCTTTAAGAATGCGAGCTTGATTAATATCTGATGTATCAGCGCCCTTCTTTAGTCCACCTGCAGCTTTGATTGCTTCAACCACACGTGAATTCAAGGGAAGGGAATACACACCTGGGTTTGCAACTGCGCCGGCAACATCAACAACGAGAAGTTGTGGCATAGCATCCATTACATCCATTGTGACTGCCGGGAGTTGTTCTACAACTTCTTGAGAAGAACCCCGCGTTACGAAGAGCGCCGATAAGGCGAGAACCAAAAGTGCGATGATGGCCAAGCCGCGCTTTTGAACTGTTGAATAGTGGAGATCACTCCACCAATTACTTATCTTGCTTAAATATTCCTTGCCATATGAATTGTCCATCCGCGGATGGTGGTGTAGTTATTCAGCAGAACAGGCTAGGAATACTCGAACTGTTGATTAAAGAACGATGTTGACGAGCTTGGGGGCTCGTGCGATGACTTTCTTAGGCGTTCCACCAGCCAAAGCAGCAATAACACCAGGAAGTGCCAAGGCAGCAGCCTCAAAATCAGCATCTGTAATCGATGGCGCGACGTTCATTCGATCAACAATCTTGCCGTTTATTTGAATAACAGCTTCTACTTCATCTGCGACAAGAAGTGCAGGATCCACAACTGGCCATCCGGCAGTTGCAATTGCTGGCTTGTGGCCAAGACGTTCCCACATTTCTTCTGCAGTAAAGGGTGCAACAAGTGAGAGCATGATTGCAATTGCTTCCGTTGCTTCGCGCACTGCAGCATCTGCAGGACCACATCCAGAATCAATTGCTTTACGCGTTGCATTTACAAGCTCCATCACACGAGCAATAGCTACGTTAAATCTAAATGACTCAACAGCAAATGCGGCATCGTTAAGAGCTTTATGAGTAGCTTTGCGAAGGCTAATTTCACCTGTTGTGAAATCAATGCCAGGTGCTGATGTGACATCACCAGATAAACGCCAAGCACGGCTTAAGAACTTGACGGATCCCGATGGTGAAACATCTGACCAATCAACGTCATCTTCAGGCGGACCTGAGAAGACCATAGATAAACGAATGGCATCGACGCCATGGTTTTCCAGTTCATCAGAAAGTCGCACAAGGTTGCCGCGAGATTTAGACATCGCAGAGCCATCCATGACAACCATTCCTTGGTTGAGCAGACGCGTAAATGGTTCGGTAAAGGAAAGCATCTTCATATCAAAAAGTACTTTGGTAAAGAATCGCGAATAGAGCAAGTGCAAGATGGCATGTGTTACGCCACCAACATATTGATCAACAGGAAGCCAGGTATCAATATCACCACGATTAAATGGTTCAGTTGTATTTGTAGAAGATGGATAACGCAGGTAGTACCAAGAGGAATCAACGAAGGTATCCATGGTGTCGGTATCACGCAGCGCAGGACCTGCACATTTAGGACACTTGGTATTTACCCACTCGGTTGCTGCAGCAAGCGGTGATTGACCCTTTGGCTTGAGGTCTAACCCCTTTGCATCAGGAAGAAGTAGGGGAAGTTCTGAATCTGGAACAGCTACTTCGCCGCACTTTTCGCAGTGAACGATTGGAATAGGTGTGCCCCAATAACGCTGGCGAGAAACAAGCCAATCGCGCAGACGATAATTACGTGCACTCTTTCCAAGTCCATCTGCCTCAAGTTGTTTATTGATTGCAGCAATTGCA
>RFSY01000113.1 GCA_009923805.1 Actinomycetota bacterium | reverse complement strand
GTTGCTCTGCTCAACGACAAGATCATTACCGATGAAGCAGATATTTTCTCACTGACTGAAAAGAAATTGATGAAATCACCTTTCTTTACTAAGAAAGATGGCGGCAAAGGTAAGAATCTTGAGAAGTTATTGGAAGCATTAGCGCAAGCTAAGACCAGACCACTCTGGCGCACACTTGTCGCTCTCTCTATTCGCCATGTTGGGCCAACATCAGCACAAGCGTTAGCCACACAATTTGGCAGCATGGATGCAATCTCCAAAGCATCAGTTGAAGAACTGGCCGGTGTTGCTGGTGTCGGAGAAATTATTGCTCAATCAATCGTTGAATGGTTCACCATCGATTGGCATCGAAACATCATCACACAGTGGAGCACAGCTGGTGTTGCCATGATTAATCAGAAGGCAGAAGAGCTGCCGCAAACACTTGCCGGGTTAACTTTTGTAGTAACTGGCGGACTTGAAAGTTTCACCCGAGATTCCATCGCTGAAACTATTACGGCACATGGTGGAAAACCATCATCATCTGTCTCAAAGAAAACAGATTATGTTTTGGTCGGAAGTGAGCCGGGATCAAAGCTGGCAAAGGCAGAAGAGTTAGGCGTCACAATCATCGATGAGGCGCGCTTTTTAGAACTTCTCAAGGGTAAGTAGTAATCTTTCGCCATGATTAATCTCGCTGCAGAAGCAGGACGCCAACTTCCTGTTCAACCTTACGTCTTTGGTCTTATCGCATTTGGAATTTTTTCACTCCTTTTGTATGTCGTTCTTCGACTAGATAAGTAGTAATAGTGAGAGTTGGGCTTTACGGCGGGACTTTTGATCCGATTCATAACGGTCATGTACACGTCATCAAAGAGCTCATTACACAAAAGATTGTTGACCATATTTTGGTTGTGCCAGCGGGGCAGCCGCTACTTCGAGAGAACAGTCCTAGAGCTACAGGTGCCCAGCGTCGCACCATGTGCCAATTAGCTATCAATGAACTTCCTGCAGAGATAAAGAGTCGTGTGGAGGTCAACCCGATTGAGATTCTGCGCGAGGGACCAAGTTACACAATTGATACAGTTGAAGCTGTTGAACAGAACTACGAAGGCGATGCAATCGTGCTGATTGTCGGAACCGATGCCTATCAAAAAATTGATGACTGGCACCGCTCGGCAGAGCTCAAGAGCAAAGTTGAATTTGTTGTTATTGAGCGTCCTGGATTTGCTGGCGAACATAACACCAGCATTAACGCACTTGATATATCGGCCACAGAAATTCGTGAACACAACTCAAATGAAGTACCAGCGGCAGTTGCTGCATATATAAAGGAGCACAATCTCTATGTCAGCAAGTAAAGCCTGCGTTGAACGCACTCAAATTGCCGCTCGCGCTGCCGTTGAGAAATTTGGAACAGAACTCGTTGCTCTCGATTTATCTGAACAAACTGTCTTGAGCGAAGTGTTTCTGATCATCACAGCATCCAATGCCAAGATGATTGATTCGATTGCCGATGAAGTCGAAGAACAACTACGCCTTGCTGGCGATAAACCACTTCGCCGCGAAGGCACAGTTGAATGGATTCTCTTGGATTACTCAGATTTAGTTGTTCATATTCAATCTAGTGAACTTCGCCGTTACTACATGCTCGATAGATTGTGGAATGACTGTCCAAAGATTGAACTTGAGATTGTGAAAGAGGAAGCTGCGCGTGGGTAATCAAATTATTCTCTGGCGCCACGGTCAGACCGATTGGAATGTTGCCAATAAGTTTCAAGGACATACAGATATTCCGCTCAATGAAGTTGGTCAGTTTCAGGCTAAACATGCCGCGCCTATGTTGGCGGCAATTTCACCAACAATGATTATTGCCAGCGACCTAGGGCGTGCTCAGAGCACAGCGCATGAATTAGTGAAGTTAACTGGTTTGGAAGTACTTACCGATGCAAGATTACGTGAAACCAACTGTGGAAATTGGGAAGGTCTTACCGGCGATGAAATTCGCAAAGTGGATCTAGATAATTTGCGCGCTTGGTCAATGGGTGGCGATAACCCTGCTGGCGGAATCGGTGAACGTCGAAGTGAAGTTGGAGCGCGCGGAGTCGCAGCAATTACCGAAGCACTTGCCGGCAAAGATAATCAGCGTTTAGTCGTTGCAACACACGGCGGCACATCGCGCACCATCATTGGAACTTATCTTGATCTACCAATTCCGTATTGGTCTCGCATTGGTGGACTTTCAAATGCACAGTGGTCGATTCTTGAAGAGTCACCTAAAGGTTGGCTTTTAGTCGAACACAACGCAGGATCTATTCCAGAGCCAGTATTTGGCGAAGAATCTGGCGGAGTTATCCCGGATTCAGTGCGGTAAAGTTCGCACCTAGTAGGTTCATTTCTTTGTGAAAGCGACAAAAGCCGAAGGCGATCTGGCGTTTTTTGAATAAGGAATGGGGATATGGCGCAATTGGTAGCGCGCTTCCATGGCATGGAAGAGGTTAGGGGTTCGATTCCCCT
>RFSY01000112.1 GCA_009923805.1 Actinomycetota bacterium | reverse complement strand
TCACCATCTGCCAGGTTGGTCTGGTCCTCAGATCTAAAATTAGACAATGCCATCTTGCTACGCAAAGTAGTAAAAGCAGCCACTACGGTCTCGGCCACAAACCTCTTGACCTTAAATAGCCCTGACTTCAAGAATGGCGGAACTCTCCCAAAAGACTTCACTTGTGACGGGAAGGGGATCTCACCTTCATTTAGTTGGTCAAATGTTCCAGTCAATGCTCAATCACTTGTACTGATTATGGACACAGAACCTGGCCCACTTCGTCCGGGGGAAGTGGATACTGGAAAGCACTTCTATCTAACTATTTTTAATATTCCAAAGACGGTGAATTCGATTGCTTCAGGAGCAACAAATATCGGAATCTTGGGTCAAAATTTCCAGGGAAAAGCTCCAGGTTACACACCTCCATGCTCGCAAGGCCCAGGAGCGAAAAAGTATTCAATTTATCTATACGCACTCAGCTCTAAGTTAACTCTTTCGCTTTCGGCCACGGAAGCCACCGAAAGTAGTTTGCTTACAGCTATGACTGGAAAAGTGATTTCTTCGGCCTCATTAGATGTGTTTTATTCCCGCACATAAGTAACATTGCACAATCGAAAGCTATTGAATTATTTGGGGGCAATTCCGGAGGCAAATTATAGATTTATGCGTAGATCCACGCATAACTATGTAGTCTCCGGCTTATAGGGCGACTCTTCTTTATACTTAATGCATGACTGAAGAGAAAGTTCGCTCTGAGATTCTAGAGACTGGCAACCCTAAGATTAAATCTGCTCGAATCGTTATCAATTCAAAACCATCAACAATATTTTCTATCCTTAGTAACCCTAACCGCCATAAGGAAGTGGATGGAAGCGGAACTATCACCAAAAATATCAGCGGTCCTGGTGAATTAGTGCTTGGCTCTAAGTTCGGAATGAAGATGCATCTAGGGGTCGATTATCGAATTCTCAATACAGTTGTGGAATATAGGAAGAATGAATTGATTGCGTGGCGCCACCTTGGACGCTGGAGATGGCGCTATGAATTAGTGGATCTTGGCAACGACTCAACCCAAGTGACTGAAACATTTGATGGAACTTTCGCCCCAGGAATAGCTCAAGTATGGCTTAACTTCCGCAAGGCATACCCCTGGACACAGATTGCTGTGGCGAAGTCTTTAGTTCGACTCAAAGCAGCAGCTGAAGCGAAGTAAACATCTTCACATATTTGCATGGGAGGACCTCGAGAGATCGAGGCCTTTTCCATTTACTTAGCCCCTATATAATTCATCCATGATCCTTGAAATCGCCTTTATGGAAGTTTTACCTGATAGCCATCTGAAATTTGAAGCTGCAGTAAAGAAGGCAGTCTCAGGAATCTTGTCCAAGTCGAAAGGTTTTATCGATTTCGAAATACACAAGGGAATTGAGCGAGCCAACACTTACACATTGCTTATTCACTGGGAAACCCTCGAAGATCACACCGTAGCATTTCGACAGAGCGATGCATTTATCCAATGGCGAGCAGCTATCGGTGAATACTTCGCAAGCCCACCTCAAGTTGATCACTGGTCAGGTGTGTAGAGCGACTATCCTCAAACATTCTCGGCTACTGCGAGTAACCGCACAACTATGCAATACTTTCACTACAGTGGTTTGGTAGTAATTAGGACTTGGTGAAAACCAGGTCCTTTTTGCTTTAAGGCTGCACTTAGAATTGTGTGTCATACTTGCCACACAGATGTTTGGTAGTAATTAGGACTTGGTGAAAACCAGGTCCTTTTTGCTATGCACAGCAAGTGGTTTTCAACAGAGTCGATACGTTCAAATTTTCTAATTCATTGGCATAAAGCGAGACTCTTCTTTTACTCTTAAAGATCAGAAGTGGCGGGACGGCCCGTATTATGAAATTCTTTTCCCATGAGACGCCTTTCTATTTTTCTTTCAATCGCCCTACTTCTCGGCAGCACTTCAAATGTGCCTGCTCAAGCATCGGGTCCCTACGATGCTTCGGCTGTGATGTTCGCGCAGATGATGATTCCTCATCATGAGCAGGCTGTCCTGATCTCTAAATTGGCTCTCAAGCAGGGCAACAACTCTGCCGTGAAAAAGCTTGCGGCAAGAATTATTGCCGAGCAGGGCCCCGAGATCGCTCAAATGCAGAAATGGATTCCGGCTGATGAGATGATGGGGATGGAGATGCATTCACATATGCAAGGAATTGTGACTCCCTCAGATTTAGCGAAGTTGAAAGCTGCTCGTGGGAAGAAATTTGATGGTCTCTACTTGGTAGACATGACAATGCACCACCAGGGAGCAATTGCGATGGCAACTCCGTTGATGAGGTCAATGAATCCAGAAGTAGCGGCACTTGCTAAAAGTATTGTCTCTGGACAAACTGCTGAAATTAAAGAGATGCGCCGAATAGTTATGACGGGTAAGTAAGTCTTCTCGTCGTGAGCATTACTTCCAAAAAGCAGAATTTGAATTTAGTGTTACCTTGCAGACTGAATTAATTGCAAAATTGGATAAATTCTTTGGTCAACTCCACCAGGAAAAGTTAATCGACGAACAACATAGGCAAACACAATCCTAGTCT
>RFSY01000111.1 GCA_009923805.1 Actinomycetota bacterium | reverse complement strand
GGTGGTCAGCTCTACTGGTATGTAGTTGCGCCATTTCACTTCTTTATTTTTCCTGTCATGATTAAAAATATTGTTAAAGCTGCCAGTAATTCTTAGCTAGGCGAAATCCCACACTTTTTACTTCCACTCACGTAAGATTTGGGATATGTCTGCGCTAGAAAACAACGAAGCCGTTGGTTCAACTTTGACCGACCTCGAAACGCGCATCTTGGAATTCGAACGTAATTGGTGGCGCTTTGCTGGTGCTAAAGAGAGCGCGATTAAAGAACTCTTTGACCTCACCGCCCCTCGTTATTACCAACTCTTGAATGACCTCATCGATCGCGAGGATGCACTTGCTGCGGCTCCGATGCTGGTAAAGCGCCTTCGCCGCCTGCGCGAAGCCCGCATGAGCGCTCGCACCGCCCGCTAGCCACCCCTCGTTTTGCAGCCTGGATTAAGAACCTCTAGATTTGGCGTTAGCACTCACAGGCCGAGAGTGATAATTCGGCCGGATTCACACGATCTAATAGGAGCTAACAACTATGGCAAAGCAGATTGCCTTTAATGAAGAAGCCCGTCGCGGATTAGAGCGCGGAATGAACGTACTCGCTGATGCAGTCAAGGTAACCCTTGGGCCCCGCGGACGTAACGTCGTACTTGAAAAGAAGTGGGGCGCACCAACAATTACTAACGATGGTGTTTCCATCGCTAAGGAGATCGAACTCGATGATCCTTGGGAGAAAATCGGCGCAGAGTTAGTAAAGGAAGTTGCCAAGAAGACAGATGATGTCGCAGGCGATGGAACTACTACTGCAACCGTTCTTGCACAGGCACTTGTTCGCGAAGGACTTCGCAACGTTGCAGCTGGCTCAAACCCAATGGCACTCAAGCGCGGAATTGAAAAGGCCGTTGCAGCAATCGTTGCAGAGCTTGGTTCAATGGCAAAGAGCGTTGATTCAAAAGAGCAGATTGCAGCAACTGCATCTATCTCTGCAGCCGATGCCACAATCGGTGAAATGATTGCTGAAGCAATGGATAAGGTCGGCAAAGAAGGCGTTATCACTGTTGAAGAGTCAAATACATTTGGTCTCGAACTCGAGCTTACCGAAGGTATGCGCTTCGACAAGGGTTACGTTTCACCATATTTCGTAACTGATACAGATCGCATGGAAGCAGTTCTAGAAGATGCTTACGTGCTCATCGTGAACTCAAAGATTTCAAATATCAAAGATCTCGTGCCTGTACTTGAAAAAGTTATGCAATCAGGTAAGCCACTTGCAATCATCGCTGAAGATATTGAAGGCGAAGCACTTGCAACTCTCGTAGTTAATAAGATCAAGGGAACATTCCGTTCCGCTGCTGTTAAGGCGCCAGGCTTTGGAGATCGTCGCAAGGCGATGCTACAAGACATTGCAATCCTTACAGGAGCAACAGTTATTTCAGAAGAAGTTGGTCTCAAGCTGGAAACAGCTGGCCTAGAACTTCTTGGACGCGCTCGCAAGGTTGTTATCTCTAAGGAAGAGACAACAATCGTTGAAGGTGGCGGAGATGACGCACAGATCAAGGGACGCGTTGCACAGATTCGCTCCGAGATCGAGAAGTCAGATTCTGATTATGACAAAGAGAAGCTTCAGGAGCGCTTAGCAAAGCTTGCTGGCGGAGTTGCTGTTATCAAAGCAGGAGCTGCAACAGAAGTTGAACTCAAGGAGCGCAAGCACCGCATTGAAGATGCAGTGCGCAATGCAAAGGCTGCAGTAGAAGAAGGAATCGTTGCCGGTGGTGGCGTCGCACTTCTTCAGGCTGCAACAGCAGCATTTAAGAAACTTAAGTTAGAAGGCGATGAAGCAACTGGTGCAAAGATTGTTGAAGTATCAATCGAGGCACCTTTGAAGCAGATCGCAGTTAACGCTGGCCTTGAAGGTGGAGTCGTAGTTGAGAAAGTACGTCACTTGGAGGCAGGTTTCGGACTCAACGCTGCAACTGGAGAATATGTAGACATGATTAAAGCTGGCATCATCGATCCAGCTAAGGTCACACGTTCTGCACTTCAAAATGCTGCATCCATTGCTGCACTCTTTATTACAACAGAGGCAGTTATCACTGATAAGCCTGAGCCAAAGGGTGCAAACCCAATGCCACAGGGCGGCGGAGATATGGATTTCTAAAGCCTTAGAAATCCGATAAGAATGGAGTTCTAAAGTCCGCGTAAAAGTTACAGAAGGCCCTCGAGATTAACGTCTCGGGGGCCTTCTGCTTTACGATTAATGCATGAAGACATTTGATGCACAATCCGTTGCACGCGATGCCGCTTTGGCAGATGCTGAATTTGCAACACAGGTGGGCGACTTTGTCTCTGTCGATTACGATGATGAAAATCGCGTAGCAACATATTTATTTGTAGCAGATATTGCTGGTTATCGCGGATGGCGCTGGTGCATCACAGTTGCAAAGGTTGATGAGTCAGCGGAACCTACTGTTTGTGATGTTGTTATTTTGCCTGGCCCCGAATCACTTCTTGCACCAGATCACATTCCTTATATGGATCGCATTCAACCTGAGGACATCACACCTGGTGTGATTGTTCCAAGCATCCTTGACGATACTCGCCTTGTTCCTGGTGTTAACGCACTTGTGCAAGATGAAGATCTCGATGCAAC
>RFSY01000012.1 GCA_009923805.1 Actinomycetota bacterium | reverse complement strand
TTGCCGCTCTGATGCATTAAAGACTTCTTCAACGATGTCTCGCTCTTCATCGGTAAGTGCAGCATGCCCTGCTACTAAATCAAGTAGCTCTTCTTCAGAAATTTGAGCACGCTGTTCTTTCGGATCAATTCCAAAGATCCGAAGTACTAAGTTTGTGGAATGCGAGAGAACCCACACGATTGGGCGGAATAAATTGGTGAGTACTCCGACAATCCCAGCAGAAAATAGAGCGATCTCTTCTGTTCTATACAAGGCCAGCCGTTTAGGAACTAGTTCGCCAAAGACCAATGAGAAGTAAGCGATGACAAGGGTGACGCCAATAAGTGAAGTTGTATTGGCACTCTTTTCGGTAAGGCCAAAACCTTCAAGCCACGGAATGACATAAACGCCCAATTTTTCGGCGCCTAGGGCCGCGGATAGAAAACCAGTGACAGTCACTCCGACTTGAAGAGCTGCAAGTAAACGATTTGGATTACTTGCAAGAGCTGCAACGCGAGCGCCTCTTTTGCCGCGGTGAGCCAATTGCTTTACTTGGCTTTCGCGAAGAGAGATGAGTGCAATCTCGGCAGCCACAAAGAGGCCAGCCACCACTATCAGGCAGGCAACTAGAAGTATCGAAGAGTAGATAGATCCGCTCGGGTGACTTTCCATGATGTGAGAAGTCTACAGACTCGACTTCCCTAAGGCACGTGGGTGCTCTAGCCTTAAACCCGTTGGCCAACCGGCTAGCGCCTTAATCCTCGGATCGTCGGGCACGTACCTGCCCGGATAAGGAAAGTGAAAAAAATGGCATCAGTTGTATTCGAAAATGCATCACGTATCTACCCAGGCACAACAGCACCTGCTGTAGACAAGCTCAATCTCACCGTCGCAGATGGAGAGTTTCTCGTTCTTGTCGGACCATCAGGTTGCGGAAAGTCAACATCACTTCGTATGTTGGCAGGTCTCGAAGAAATTGACGGTGGTCGAATTCTTATCGGTGACCGCGACGTAACAAACGTTGCACCAAAAGATCGCGATATCGCGATGGTCTTCCAGTCATATGCTCTCTATCCGCATATGAGCGTTGCCGAAAATATGGGCTTCGCTCTTAAGATTGCTGGAATTGATAAAGGAGAACGTGATCGTCGCGTTCTTGAAGCAGCAAAGTTGCTCGACCTTGAACCATACCTAGAGCGCAAGCCAAAAGCTCTTTCTGGTGGTCAACGTCAGCGCGTTGCAATGGGTCGTGCAATTGTTCGCGAACCACAAGTGTTCTTAATGGATGAACCACTTTCAAACCTTGACGCAAAATTGCGTGTTGCAACTCGCACCCAGATTGCCGCATTGCAACGTCGTCTTGGAATCACAACTGTTTACGTAACTCACGACCAGGTCGAGGCTATGACCATGGGTGACCGCGTTGCAGTTCTGAAAGATGGACTACTTCAGCAAGTTGATACACCACGCAATCTTTACGATAAGCCAGATAACGCTTTCGTTGCCGGCTTTATCGGATCACCTGCCATGAACCTCCTTGTGGCTCCTGTCTCTGGCGGAAAAGCGCAACTTGGCGATCTCAATATCGATGTTCCAGCATCTGCTGGCTCATCAGTAACTGTTGGAATCCGCCCAGAAGGATGGGTTGTTGCAGATAAAGGCTTCCATGTTCTTGTAGAAGTTGTTGAAGAACTTGGCTCAGATGCCTTTGTATACGGAAAGCCAGCAGATTCAAACGTTAAGTTTGCCAATGTGGTTGATGAAGGCGCACAAGTCATTATCCGCTGGGATCCTAAGAATCCACCAAAGGCTGGTCAAACAGTAACTGTTTCAAATCTGCCTAATGCAGTTCATCTATTTGATGCAACAACAGGTGCGCGCATTAATTAACAAGCAGTAATAAAAAACCCACTACAGGTTTTCTGTAGTGGGTTTTTTAATCCTCAAATTCTAATGAGCCACGAAGGACATGAACTTTGCCACGTCCAAATCTCTTCCAGGAATCGGTCAATACCAAGGCCGTATTTTCATCGACACCAAGTAGCGTCGAATCTGACTCGGTGCGAATGATGAATGCAGCAACTCGATCGGGAAGCCAACCCAACATCTTGTCGTAATGAGGAATCACTTCAATTTTTGGCAACAAGTTCAGCCCATTGCTGAGTTGAGAACGACGCAGCCCCATGATGGTGCCACCAAAAGCCATCGCACCTGCAGAGCAGCCAGCTAACGAAGTTCCACTCTTCCATTGGTTGAGAATCTCTTCCCACAGTGGGGATTCGCTAAAAATTTCTGCAACGCGATGTGGATCTCCGCCCGAAAAGTAAATTAATCCAGCATCTTTAATCTGGGCGATAAATTCTGGGTTAAAAGCATCTTCACGCTCATGTATCGGTAGATAGACGCATTCACTACCAATGCGATCTGATTGCTCTTTACCCAGTCTTTGCCAACGTTGACGACTTGAATCACCTTCATGCGACGAGGCTGTAGGGATTTGAACAAATGAATTCTTCTTACCTCTAGATATTGCTAAATGCAGGAGCTGGGTTTCCAGCTCCTGCATTTGTACAGAATATTCTCCAGAACCCACAAGTGCGATTGCACCAGAGCCCTGATTTACCAATCTAGTTAAGCCATGGCTTTCTTGAGGTTCTCATCTATCGAATTCAGGAACTCTTGCGTAGTTTGATATGGGGCTGTCTTAGAGATAAGAAGTGCAAGATCTTTTGTCATCTTTCCTTCTTCAACAGTTTCAATACAAACACGCTCAAGGGTGGCTGAGAACTTTGCAAGCTCTGGGTTGTTATCGAGCTTCGCGCGATGTGCAAGACCTTGAGTCCACGCAAAGATTGAGGCGATTGGATTTGTAGATGTCGCTTTTCCCGCTTGATGATCGCGATAGTGGCGAGTAACTGTTCCGTGAGCAGCTTCTGCTTCACAGACCTTTCCATCTGGTGTCATCAAGACGGAAGTCATAAGACCGAGTGAACCGTAACCTTGTGCGACGGTATCTGATTGCACATCGCCGTCATAGTTCTTACAAGCCCAGACATATCCGCCATCCATGCGAAGTGACATAGCAACCATGTCATCAATGAGTCTGTGCTCATACCAAATACCAAGTGCCTCAAATTGTGTTTTGAATTCTGCTTGGTAAATCTCTTCAAAGATATCCTTGAATCGACCGTCATAAGCTTTCAGAATTGTGTTCTTGGTTGATAGATAGACAGGGAATTTGCGCAAGATTCCATAGTTCAGTGATGCTCGTGCGAAATCGCGGATTGAATCATCGACGTTATACATCGCCATTGCTACACCAGATGATTCAAATTTGAAGACTTCAAATTCTTGTGGAGCAGAACCATCTTCTGGAACAAATGAGAGAGTCAGTTTTCCAGCACCTGGCACCTTGAAATCAGTTGCGCGGTACTGATCACCAAATGCATGGCGACCAATCACGATTGGTTGAGTCCAATGTGGCACGAGGCGGGGAACATTGCTGATGATGATTGGCTCGCGGAAAATCACGCCGCCCAAGATGTTACGGATAGTTCCGTTAGGAGACTTCCACATCTTTTTAAGCCCAAACTCTTTCACGCGTGCTTCATCAGGAGTAATGGTTGCGCACTTAATACCTACGCCATGTTTCTGAATAGCTTTGGCTGAATCAATGGTGACCTGATCATCAGTTGCATCGCGATGCTCCATACCGAGGTCGTAGTACTCAAGATTGATATCCAGATATGGAAGTATCAACGAATCCTTAATGAACTGCCACATGATGCGAGTCATCTCATCGCCATCTAGCTCAACAACAGTTCCCTCTACTTTGATCTTTGACATCATTACATATCCTTTACATCTGCTTGCTTGGCACGAACTGCTTCTGCTGCTTCTTTCAGAGATGCAACTTCTGATTCAGTAAGTGCACTCTCTACAACTTTACGAATACCGGTCTTTCCAATTTCAGCTTCAACACCGAGGTAGACACCTGAAATTCCGTATTGGCCATCGACCCATGCGCAAACTGGCATCACTGCACCTGAATCTTCAATCACTGCTTTTGCCATTCGAGCTGCAGCAGCTGAAGGTGCGTAATATGCAGAACCAGTCTTTAGTAGTGCAACTACTTCTGCTCCACCATTACGAGTGCGATCAACTAATTCATCGATTTCAGTTTGAGTTAGCTTCTCTGTAAGTGGCACGCCATCGACTGTGCATCGACTTGGAACGGGAACCATCGTGTCGCCATGTGAACCAAGTGTCAGAGTCTTTACGGAACCGACTGCAACTCCGAGTTTTTCTGCAACAAAGTTAGTAAAGCGAGCGGTATCTAACATTCCAGCCTGACCCATCACGCGGTTCTTTGGAAAATTTGTTGCAAGCTGAGCAAGAGCAGTCATTTCATCGAGTGGATTTGATACAACGATGATGACTGCATTAGGTGAATGCTTTGCAATATTTTCAGCAACGCCACGAACGATTCCGGCGTTGACTCCGATGAGATCCATACGACTCATACCGGGCTTGCGTGGAAGTCCAGCGGTAATGACTACGACATCTGAGTTGGCAGTCTTTTCATAACCGCCACCTTCGGCAGTTGTTGTTGCACCAATAATTTTTGTTTCAAATCCTTCAATAGATCGAGATTGATTCATATCAAGAGCTAAGCCCTCTGGCTTTCCTTCGAGGATATCTGTGAGAACAACTTCATCGAAGATGTTGTACTCAGCTAAACGAAGGGCTGTTGTTGAACCGTAGAAACCTGCACCTACAACGGTGACTTTCTTTGCCATGGCCTGATCCTTTTATCTGTGTCGTGTTATTTATCTTGACGTCGAGAGAATTCTACAACCCCTTAGGAAGCGCAAGCGCCAGCCCGAAGAGAACGATCGCTATTGCAAGGGGAAAATAACGCTCAATTTTTCCTTTACTCCGCTGAGTTAGGGCAATCACACCGGTACCCAGCGAAATCATGATGGCTCCGGTGCGAACAAATCCTGCAATGCCAAAGAGAACTCCCAGTGAAATTGCGATGTATGCAATGCGAAGTTGCAGGGCGCTTATCGCTCGCATGCATCAACTACATTCATGAGCAACATCGCCCGAGTCATGGGTCCGACTCCGCCAGGCATAGGTGCAACAAATGCTGCGACATCCATGACTCTGGGATCTACATCGCCAAGTAACCCCGCATCGGTGCGCGAAATTCCAACATCGAGAACTGCGGCACCTTTCTTAATCATCTCAGCCTTAAGAAAATGTGCCTGCCCGATAGCTGCGATTACGATATCTGCGCGCTTGGTATGTGCAACTAAATCTTTAGTTCCAGTATGAGTCAGGGTTACTGTGGCATTTTCTTGCTTACGCGTTAAGAGCAGCCCCAATGGGCGTCCAACCGTTAGTCCGCGACCAATAACAACGACTTCAGCGCCATGCAATGGAATTTTATAATGATTAATGAGTTCAACAATTCCACGTGGAGTACAAGGAAGAGGCGCTGTATATCCGGCAACTAGGCGACCTAAATTAATTGGATGTAACCCATCAGCATCTTTTGCAGGATCGATTGCCTCAAGAATGTTCTGTGTATTGATTCCCTGAGGAAGTGGAAGCTGCACGATATATCCAGTGCACTCTTTTGCAGCGTTAAGATCTTTAATGGCAGCCAATACATCTGCCTGCGAGGCCGATGCAGGCAGATCGATTCGAATAGAAGTGATTCCAACTTCTTGGCAATCACGATGTTTACCTGATACATATGAGTGTGAACCTGGATCATCTCCGACGAGAACTGTGCCTAGTCCTGGAGTAATTCCCTTAGCTTTCAGTGCAACTGTGCGAGCGGCCAGTTGGCTCTTGATAGTTGCGGCAAGTGCCTTGCCATCAAGAATCTGTGCGCTCATAGAGTCATCCTATTCGCTCAATTATGCATGCGAGAAATGTCGAGTTTCGGTGAAGAACATAGCTATTCCAGCCTTCGTCGCAGCAGCGATGACTTCTTCATCACGCACGCTACCCCCTGGCTGCACAATTGCTTTTACTCCCGCAGCAGTCAAAATTTCAAGGCCATCGGCAAATGGGAAGAAGGCATCCGATGCAGCAACACTTCCCGCAACTCGATCACCTGCGCGATCCACTGCAAGTTTTGCTGAGTCCACTCGATTTACTTGGCCCATTCCGATTCCAACTGATGCTCCATCTTTTGCAAGAAGAATTGCATTGCTTTTCACTGCGCGCACTGAACGCCATGCAAATTCCAGATCCTGCATATCTTCATGTGAAAGCGGCGACCCAGTTACTTGCTTCCAATTCTTTGGATTATCACCAGGTGCATTGATGAGATCAGTTTCTTGGACTAAAACTCCACCCGAGACTGGACGAATTTCCAGCGGCGAAATATGAGAGAGGTTACAAGTAAGAATTCGAATTGAAGGTTTTTTCATGAGAATTTCAAGTGCAGCGGGTTCATACTCTGGGGCAATAATGACTTCGGTAAAAATATGTGAAAGTTGCTCGGCCATGGCCAGTGAAACTTTACGGTTTGCAGCAACAACTCCCCCGAATGCAGATACTGGATCGCAAGCATGAGCCTTTTCATATGCTGCAGCTACATCTACTCCGATTGCGATTCCACATGGATTTGCATGCTTGATAATTGCAACGCAAGGTTCTAGATGATCAAGTGCTGCTCGCCAGGCAGCATCGGCATCAGTGTAATTATTAAATGACATCTCTTTGCCATGTGATTGCACTGCATTAACAATTCCTGGTGGTCCGCCTCGATAGATTGCTGCTCTCTGATGTGGATTTTCTCCATACCGTAAAGAATTTTCACGCTTCCAAATAAGGCCAAGCCAATCAAGGGATTCCATATCGAAACTGATGGTTGAACCTAACCAACTGGCGATGGTGAGGTCATATTCGGCAGTTGTTCGAAAGACATCCAACGCCAATAGTTTGCGTTCTTCATCAGTAAATCCACCTGCCTTAATAGAGGCAATGGCATGGTCATACTGAGATTCGTTACAGACGACAGCGACAGAACCATGATTCTTAGCTGCTCCACGTAACATTGATGGCCCACCGATATCAATTTGTTCAATGCATTCAGCAAAATCCGCACCTGATGCAATGGTGGATGCAAATGGATAAAGATTGATAACAACCAAATCAAATGGCTCAATATTTAAATCTGAAATTGCCGCAAGGTGTTCAGGGTTATTTTGGTCGGCCAGTATTCCTGAATGAATTCTTGGATGCAGTGTCTTGACCCGGCCTCCCATAATCTCTGGGAATCCTGTGTAACTGCTGACTTCTGTTACTGCGATTCCAGCATCGTGCAAAGTTTTAGCAGTGGATCCTGTTGAAAGAATTTCAACGCCCGCCTCATGAAGGCACTTTCCAAGTTCAAGTAGGCGGTTTTTTTCATAGACGCTGACTAGCGCTCGTCTGATTGGTTTGTGGCTAGCCATTGTTCTTCTCCATAGTATTAATTAACGAAGCAATGGTCGCAACAATGAGACCTCGTTCCAGAATCTTAATGCGTTCGTGCAGTGACTCCTCGGTATCACCCTCGAGTATGTCGAGTCGTTCTTGAGCAATGATTTCACCCGAGTCGATGCCGGCATCAACCCAATGGATTGTCGTGCCAGTCTCTTTTGCTCCTGCAGCCAAGGCATCGCGCACCGCATGCGCCCCAGGAAAGAGTGGCAACAAAGCTGGGTGACTATTAATTACCTTAAATCGCTCAACGAATTTTGCAGAAAGTATTCGCATAAATCCTGCGCTAATAACTAAATCAGGTTTGAGCGCAGCTACCAAAGTTTCAATCTCGCGATCCCATTCAGAACGATCAGCCATCATCGGAATAACGAAGGATTCGATGCGAGCATTCTGCGCTCGAAGTAAGACCTGTGCACCGGGGCGATCAGAGATCAACGCAACAATATCTATCCCCTCAAGAGTAGAAGAGCGAGCATCGAATATCCCTTGAGCTAGAGTTCCACTTCCTGAAGCGAGAATGACTACCCGGATCACTTCTGCGCCTTATTCAGTATTAATACAGTGGCTGCAAGACCAATCCCAATTTCGAGCGCCAATGAAAGCGCGAACTTCCAAATTGAGACTCCCATAGCGCCCATCTCAGATGTAATGAGTGAGCCGCTTGCGAAATATGCACAGAGAGTTGCGGCAACAACCGTAAAAAGATAACTCTGCAACACAGCTTGGATCCCATATTGCACTGTAATTCTTGCCAGTAGAACTCCAAGCGCTACAAAGAAGACTATGCCGATAAGCGCTAACGGTTGTCGATTAACTGGAAGAACGCCAAGAAGTGGCAAAGCAGGAATTTGACCTAAGTGATACCAAAAAGGTGAGATCAGAGTTCCTGCTCCAACTGCCAAACCAGTGCCTGAAAAATATGCTGCCACTGCAACGGCTGCATTGGGCAGATAGAGAATATTAAGTAGGAGTAATAGTAATCCACCGAAAATCCCTGGTTGCAGCGATGTCGTAATATTTTTTACTTGTGCAAAATTAATTAATATTAAAATTGCAAGTGTAATAAATGCTGCCCCAAGAAGCACTGCAAAGATTCGAGTAGCCACTCGTAAAGCACGCGATGGTGCCAAGCGCTGCCCTACAGAGATAGTTGCACATAATGAAATGAGGAACGTTGAGAGCGGCGCCAAATACCACTGTGGTGTGACCGCTACTGAGCTGCTGAGAAAAGCTAGCAGGGTAACAATAAGGGTATAGATAATTGAAAAAGAGAGACGAACTGCATTGACATCGTGATAGTCGCCTTTGAGTTTCTCAAGGATTCGATTGAAGCTACTGCGAATGATAAAGAATGGAAGAAGAATTCCACCGATGGGAAGAAAGGTGAGATAACCCGCGATGCCCGTTGGCGGTAGCGCTAACTGAAAAGGAATGTGGTGGGCACCTAAGAAAATCCAGATAGCTCCACGAATGGGATCTGTTGTATTTCCAGTTGCACTTCCTGCTGTTGCCCACGCAATCAGGGCAATAAATGAGAATGGGAGTACGAGAAAAGCGATACTGCGAATTACATGAGACAACGAGACCGCAAGGACGCGTTGCATCGAAGTATTAGCGACCTAAGATGGTGCGCATTAACTGCGCAGTTTCACTCGGTGTTTGACCCACTTTAACTCCCGCTGCTTCTAGTGCATCTTTCTTCGCTTGAGCCGTTCCGGAAGATCCAGAGACGATTGCACCTGCATGTCCCATTGTCTTACCTTCAGGTGCTGTAAATCCAGCGACATAACCAACAACTGGCTTAGTAACGTATTCAGAGATAAAGGCTGCAGCGCGTTCTTCGGCGTCGCCACCGATTTCACCAATCATCACGATTGCAGTTGTCTCAGGATCATCTTGGAATGCTCGCAAGCAATCAATATGAGTAGTTCCAATAACGGGGTCTCCACCGATTCCTACCGCTGTAGAAAATCCGATATCGCGAAGTTCATACATCATTTGGTAGGTCAGTGTTCCGGACTTTGAAACTAGCCCAATTGGTCCACGCTGAGTGATATCCGCAGGAATAATTCCAACATTTGATTGCTCTGGACTAATAAGTCCTGGGCAGTTCGGTCCAATTATCTGAGTTGAATATGCATAGAAGAATGCAGAGTCATGGACAGGAATTCCTTCAGTGATGACAACAACGAGCGGCATCTTTGCATCGATTGCATCAATGACTGCAGCCTTTGCAAATTTAGGGGGCACAAATACAACTGAAACGTTTGCACCGGTTGCAGCCATCGCTTCAGCTACTGTGTTAAATACCGGAAGTGAAGTTCCATCAATATCGAGTGATTGACCACCTTTTCCAGGTGTAACTCCACCAACAACTTTGCTTCCTGATGCCAACATACGACGTGTGTGTTTAGTTCCTTCTGAGCCCGTCATTCCTTGCACGATGATCTTGCTTGAAGAGTTAATAAATATTGACATTACTTTGCCGCCAATTCTGCAGCGCGAGAAGCTGCACCATCCATAGTTTCAGCTTGCTCCACCAATGGGTGGTTTGCAGCGTTGAGAATTGCGCGTCCTTCAAGAACGTTATTGCCATCGAGTCGAACCACAATTGGTTTAGTTGCCTTAGGGCCTAGTAGTTCAAGTGCTTGCACGATGCCATTGGCAACAGCATCACAAGCTGTAATTCCACCAAATACATTAACAAAGACGCTTTTAACATCTGGATCTCCAAGAATGATTGAGAGTCCATCTGCCATTACCTGCGCAGATGCTCCGCCTCCAATATCAAGGAAGTTTGCAGGTCGCATGCCACCAAATTTTTCACCGGCGTAGGCAACAACATCGAGAGTGGACATCACGAGTCCAGCACCATTTCCAATAATTCCTACTTGGCCATTATCTAACTTGACGTAATTCAGGCCCTTCTCTTTTGCTGCTGCTTCCAGCGCATTTGCGCTGTCATGATCGACAAGCGCCTCATGATCTGGCTGACGGAAGTCTGCATTCTCATCAAGAGTTACTTTGCCATCAAGTGCAACAACACGACCATCTTCGGTCTTAACAAGTGGATTGACTTCAACCAGAGTTGCATCTTCTGATTGAAAAGTTTCCCATAGCTTTACAAGTACGTCGGCTACCTGATCAGCAACATCTGCTGGGAACTGCGCTTGGGCGACAATTTCTTTCGCCTTTGCAAGTGAGATTCCATCGACTGCACTGACTGGAACTTTTGCAAGTTTTTCAGGAGCGGTATGTGCAACTTCTTCAATCTCCATGCCGCCGGCAACTGATGCCATGACAAGAAAGGTGCGGTTAGAGCGATCGAGAAGAATAGAAACATAATATTCAGCAGCAATCGGCGCTGCTTGAGCAATCATTACCTTATGAACTGTGTGGCCCTTGATATCCATACCCAAAATTGCTTTAGCTTTTTCAAAAGTATCGTCAGCATCAACAGCAAGTTTCACGCCGCCAGCTTTTCCGCGACCACCAACTTTTACTTGAGCTTTAACAACAACTTTTCCACCCATCTTTGCCGCTGCATCACGTGCTTGCTCGGGTGTTGTTGCAACTGCTCCTTGTAATACGGGAACTGTGTGCTTTTCAAAAAGATCGCGTGCTTGGTATTCGTAGAGATCCACGTAGGCTCCTTATGAGTGAGGCTGTATAGAGGCCAATCCTAAGTGCTTATCTATAGTGCTGTGACAGGGGCGTAGCGCAGGAGTAAACGCTTATCTCCGTACTGACCGAAGTTGACAGTGGCTTCAGACTTATCGCCCTCACCTGATAAGGCGATAACTGTGCCGAGACCGAATGTGTCATGAGACACACGTTGCCCAACTTCAAGAACCAAGGCCGTTGATTTCTTTCCAGTTGGACGTGGTGGCGGTCCAGATGGCAGACGAGATTTCTTTACAGCACTCGATTTAAATGTGGATTCACCTTCACTCTTCCATTGAATAAGTTCAGGTGGAATCTCATCAAGAAAACGAGAAGCAGGGTTGTATTTCGGCGTTCCAAAAGTTAACCGATATTCAGCGCGCGAGATGTAGAGACGTTTTTCGGCGCGGGTAAGTCCAACGTAGGCAAGGCGTCGCTCTTCTTCCACTTCTTTCGGATCATCGAGGGTGCGTGCATGAGGAAAAATTCCATCTTCCATTCCAGTGAGAAAGACAGTGGGAAATTCCAGACCCTTTGCGGTGTGAAGTGTCATGAGGGTTACGACTCCCCCATGATCTTCGCCATCAGGAATCTCATCTGCATCAGCAACAAGAGAAACTTTCTCGAGAAAACCGCTTAAGGAAATCTCTTCATCTTCACCAAGCTCGTCCAAAGATCTTTCTTCGTACTCCATAGATGCTGAGACAAGTTCCTTTAGGTTCTCAACTCGTACCTCATCTTGTGGATCACTACTTGCCTCAAGTTCAGTGAGTAGCCCTGATTGCTCGAGGACTGCTTCGATAATGGTTGATGGTTTTGTCTTAGCTTCAACAAGTGTTTGTAGTGCAATTAACATCGAAGTAAAAGATGCAATTGATTGTGCCGCCTTATTGGGAACTCCCGACGCCTCAGACACCCGAAGCAGGGCGTTCCAGAAAGATATACCTTGTGCTTCGCCAAATATTTCTACCTCTTCAAGTGCGCGATCTCCAATTCCACGTTTAGGAAAATTGATGATCCGGCGCAGTGAAACCTCATCGTTGGGATTAGCCAAGACTCGAAGATAGGCCAATAAATCCTTTACCTCTTTACGTTCATAGAATCGAAGCCCACCAACAACTTTGTATGGAATGGCAGCCCTCATAAAGATTTCTTCAAAGATACGTGATTGGGCATTGGTGCGATAGAAAACTGCGGTATCACCCGGGTTGGAATGGCCCATATCTTGTAGCGAGCGAATCTCACTTCTAATAAATTCAGCTTCGTCATATTCAGATTCGGCGACGTATCCAACAAGTGGTGCACCAGATCCTGCGTCAGACCAGAGATTCTTCTCCTTCCGTGATTCATTCTTGGTGATCACAGCATTTGCAGCATTCAGAATATTTTGTGTGGATCGATAATTTTGTTCAAGTAAAACAGTGGCAGCATTTGGGTAATCAACCTCGAATTGCAAAATATTTCTAATTGTTGCCCCGCGGAATCCGTAGATAGATTGGTCGGCATCACCAACAACGCAGAGCTCGGCAAGTGGGTACCCATCACCCTCAATACCCGTAAGTTCTTTAATCAGTTGATACTGCGCGTGGTTTGTATCCTGATATTCATCGACTAGCACATGTCTAAAACGTGAACGAAAGCGCGCTTTCGCTTCAGGGAATTTCTGCAGGACTTGAACTGTCTTCATGATCAAATCATCAAAATCCATAGCGTTAGCCTGTTGTAATCGCTTTTCATACATCGTGTAAACATCGGCCACAATGGTCTCAAATTGATTAGTTGCGTGACTCAAATATTCATAAGGGGTCTGCAACTCATTTTTTGCGTTAGAGATAAGATTTTGAAATTGGCGAGCGGGGTATCTCTTGGGATCAAGATTGAGAGTCTCCATCACTCGTGAAATCAACTTCTGAGAATCTGCAGAGTCGTAGATACTAAAGGTGCTGCTGTAGCCCAACCTTTCAACTTCTTGGCGAAGCATGCGAACACAGGACGAGTGAAAAGTTGAGACCCACATTGATTTTGCAACTGGTCCCACGAGTTCAGTAACACGTTCTTTCATCTCGCCGGCAGCTTTATTTGTGAAGGTAATCGCTAATATTTCATAGGGTTTAACATCGCGCCGAGCCATTAAATAGGCGATTCGACGTGTGAGCACTCGCGTCTTTCCAGAACCAGCACCTGCAACGACTAATAAAGGGGAACCGGCATGGGCAACCGCCTTCTGTTGCTGCGGATTGAGTCCGTCGAGCAATGGGTCGGTCATCGTCATGGCGGGGAGTCTATTAGGCTTGCATGTCATGGAGCCGTTATCAGATTCAGAGATCAAGCGCGTTTTAGTTATCAATGCACATCCCGATGATTCGGATTTTGGCGCATCCGGAACTATCGCTCAGTGGGTACAGCAAGGCATCGAAGTTTCCTACGTCCTATGCACCAATGGTGACCAAGGTGGGGAAGAATCTGGTTTCACGAAAGAGGAAATGCCTGCAGTGCGCCAACGTGAACAACGTGCGGCATGCGCATCCCTTGGAATTACTGATGTTACTTTTCTTAATTATGTTGATGGTCATCTTGAACCAACCATTGCTCTTCGCAAAGATATTGTGCGACAGATTCGCCGAGTGCAACCAGATCGCATGATCTGCCAATCACCTGAACGCAATTGGGAACGCATTGGTGCCAGCCATCCAGATCACTTGGCTGCCGGAGAAGCAACGATTCAAGCCGTCTATCCCGATGCGCGCAATCCATTTGCCTTTACCGACTTGCTGGAAGTCGAGGGTCTTAAGCCTTGGCGTGTGAAAGAGATTTGGATGCAAGGTCATGCAGAACCCGATTACTTCGTTGATATCACCGATACTTTCCACTTCAAGCTCGCTGCGTTGAGAGAACATGCATCACAAACACAGCACATGGAAAATCTCGAGGAGATGTTGCGCGAGTGGGGTCAACGAAATGCAGCTATGGGTCAACTCCCTGAAGGTCGTATCGCTGAAGCATTTAAAATTGTTAATACAAATTAAAAAAATTAATTAAATACTGAAGGTATCAATACCTTTGCTGTTCTTGCCTCTCTTGATTTTTCCATAAGATTCAAGGACTTCAAGATGTCCAAGAACCGGGTACACCAGATACTTATAGACAGGATCTGGCCATGGGCCCATTCGATCATGTGCAATTTCAATGAGTTCTAGCATGGTAATTGGCTTTGCTGCTCCTGTTATCGTCTCGAAACAAATTTTCTCGATTCGATCGGTGTAGGCAAGTGATATATCAAGGAAATCAAGACCGAGCTGACCTTGATAGCGCGGATAGTGAGATGTGAGAACTTCACTTGGCTTATAAGCCTTGAGCAATCGAATTGAGGAGCGATATGCCTCAACGAATCTATAGGTAGGTGGGAAAGCTGGTGCGCCATCTGCCAGGAGAACAGATTCACCCAAAACAGCATCGCCAATAATCACTGCTCCAGTCTGTTCATCAAGGACAGATACATGTCCCCATGAGTGGCCTGGTGTGTGGAGAATTTCAACCATACGCCCGCCTAAGTCAATGCGTTCGTTGCCTGCAAATCCGATATCAATCTTACTTTCAAATGCAACCGTGCGGATGAAATCGATAGCTTCTTGTGACTCCGCAAAATCATGATTATCAGCAAATTCGTTATAACGATCATCAATCATAATTTGTAGATTTTCAATCATCGGACGATCGCGTTCACCGCAACAAATTAAGGCATTTGGCATCAACTCTTTCACCGCGCCATTGCCACCGGTATGGTCATAATCCGAGTGTGTGTTAATTGCATAACGAACTTTGTTCAACGAAAGATTATGTTCTTTAAAGTATGGAACTAACGTTTCGCGAATGGAGTCATCGAAGCCTGTATCAACAAGGAGAATCCCCTCCTTACCGACTATGGCATAGAGCGCAACATAGCGAGGTCCTATCGGGCATTCGATGCGGTGTAACCCTGGAAGTATCTCCATTTTATTTCTCCTATCTTCCCTTAAATTGTGGAGTTCGTTTTTCAGCAAAAGCAGCACGGCCTTCATCGCTATCTTCTGTTGTAAAGCAATATGCAAAAGTATCGTTCTCGTATTGCAGACCAATATCAACTGCAGTTGACATGGAAACTCTCACAAGATGTTTTGCTAGTTCTGCAGCTATCGGAGCGTTGCCCGCGATGCGCGATGCCAGATCAGCTACCTTCGCATCAATTTCAGAATCATCAAATATTCTGTCTACCAAGCCCCAATTCTGAGCTTCGTTGGCACTCACCATGTCGCCTGTGAGCAACATTTCTAGCGCCCTACCTGATGACATCACTCGTGGAAGAAGTTGCGTATTACCTGCTCCACCATGCCATCCCAGTTTTATTTCTCCAGCACCAAATTTTGAATCAGGTGTTGCATAACGGATATCAGACATCAGGGCCATCTCAAGTCCTCCGCCAATACAGTAACCACGGATCTTTGATATCACTGGCTTACGAATTTTCCAGATTCCACGCGCATAATCAATTCGATTTCGTAATTGCCAATTTGATCCGTATTCATCAAGAACTTTCACATCACTTCCTGCGGAGAAAGCTTTCTTTCCGGTTCCGGTCAATATAACAACGCGTATCGATTCCTCGTTATTAATGTAGGTAACTAACTGCATGAGAGCTTTTCCCATTGCGGGAGTCATGGTGTTGAGCTTTTCAGGACGATTTAACGTAATTGTGGCAACTGCACCATCGTGTGCATAGAGCAATTCATCTGGCAGAACTGGCACGCTTCTCATTTTTTGGTCACCTTCTTGCGAGCATCTGTCGATGCTTGGATGGCGGTGCTCAGCAGCGCCTTCATCGCAGCTTCTGCGGCATCAGCATCTTCTTCCAGTACTGCTTGATGTTGGATAAGGAACTCCCCATCATCAACAACGTGGCGAACCATGTCATCTCTGATACGTAAAAGTGGAATAAATAACTTTCCAATTCGCTTCATCAGCTCGTTCTGGGTGGCATCTAAAAGTGCCTGGTGGAAAGCAGCATCCGCCTCGCCAATTGCATCAGATTGTGGCCCCTCTTGATAAAAGGCATCTGTCATCTTCTTCAGCGAATTACTAAGTGTGGAAATATCTTTACTTCCACGTCGTTTTGCTGCAATACGTGCAACCCAAGGTTCATAACTTGCCCGAACTTCCTCAAGATCGCGTACTAATTCGCGTCCAAGGCCAGATGCTTGCAACCAAGAAATTACATCTGGGTCAAGCAGATTCCACTCATGACGCTCTAGGACAATTGTTCCGGTCTTGGTTCGGGCTCGCGTTAAACCCTTATCATGAAGGACCTTCAGGGCTTCGCGGACTACAGTCCGGCTGACTCCAAATTGCGCTTCCAATACATCTGAAGTTATTACTGATCCCGGTGCAACCTGTCCTGAGACAATTTGATTACCTAGTGAAATAACTATCTGAGTTGGCAAATTGCGCGCCATTTTAGTTTTCATAGAAGGGAATCCGTTTCACAGATCGCTAGCGCAACAGGTCCTTGTCCCCAAGGAACAGAGAAGCCACGTGGAGTAAATTCATAATGTGACTTTCGTGTCGATGCCATCACCGCAGCAGTCACATTTTGCAGTTCTCCTGCAGCATCTGTATCTGCAATGACTCCGGCAAGTGCGTTGATCATTGCTGGTTTCACGATTGATTCATCGACTATGCCGAGCTTAATTGCGCGAGCAAAGCCAGTTGCCATAAATCCTGCAGTCGATCCCTCCTCACCTGATCGCTCGCTATCAATAACACACCACCAGCGACCATCTTCGCGCTGAAGTTTGATCATTGCATAGATAAGTTTTGTAGCAGCATCTTGAATTTTCTTACGGCCAGCGTGATCTCCTGGAATATTTTTGAGAACATCAAGCATCCCAAGTAGCGCCCAACCTTGACCGCGACCCCATCCTGGGGCCCACGTTCCTTCCACGCCATTCATAAAGAAATGATCAAAGATTCCATTCTCCTTTTGCAGCGCATCGATGTAAGCGTGTGCTTGTTCAATCCCAACATCAATGAGATCTTTTCTATTTGTCTCTTTACCAAGAGCAGTAAAAAATGGTGGGTCAAAGTGAAGGCAGTCAACGCATGTTCCACCTGGTGGATTTGCGAGCCAATCAGCTTCATTTTTAGGAAGCTCTTCCCCACCGTAAGGCGGAATCAAACAGAGTGATTCCCACGTGTCATAAATTCCGCGATCTTTTGTGCGACTCATCAAGTACGTTGCTAAGAGATTAAGAGAATCGATAATGCTCTTATCTTTAGTTTCATGTGCAACTTCAACCATTGCTACTCCTGGCGCAGTGCAATCAAGGCGGCGAAATGGCTCTGGCCGACTTGCCCAGGCACGTATCCAGCCATTGGCGAAGGAGAAATAGGTCGGATCGTTTAGCAATCGCCCAGTTTCTAAAATTCCCTCAAAACCAGTTGAATCTCCAAAGTTCCAACTCTTATATGGCATTGCAAGTAGTGACTTGCCAACTTTTTCAAGGAGTACAAGTCTTTCTTGGCGTGATGGAAGTACTGGTGCCTGAGTCATATATTTACCGTCCCTTGAATTCTGGTTTACGTTTTTCTGCAAAAGCTCTCTGTCCTTCAGCTGCATCCTCTGTTGTCATGCAGTATGCAAATGAATCATTCTCATAGAGCAAGGCAGTTTCAAGTGGAATGCTCTGAGACATGCGCACCATGTGTTTAGTCATCTGAGCTGCAATTGGAGCTTTTTCTGCAATGGATTCTGCAATCACAAGTGCACGATTGAGAACTTCTTCTCGGGGCACTAACTCTTGTACTAACCCCATGCGAAATGCGGCATCTGCTAAAACAGGCTCGCCATGCAAAAGAAATAGATTTGCATTTCCCGGACCAACTCGGTGTGCAAGTAATTGCGTCTGGCCAGAACCGCCGTGCCAACCCCATCGGATTTCACCCGCCAAAAACTTTGCTTCTGGAGAAGCAACGCAAATATCTGAGGCGCAAGCCATCTCAAGTCCTCCACCGATTACCCAGCCGTGAAGGGAAGCCACTACTGGTTTTTTGATCAGCCAGATGGCGCGTGCGTAGTCAAGATTGCGATCAAAGCGGTTTCGGTATTGCCAATTGGTTCCATACTCATCCAATTCAGTGAGATCACTTCCTGCACAGAATCCCTTTTCGCCTTTGCCATACAAAACAACGGAGCGTATGTCGAGGTTGTTATTAATCTCGTAGATGTAGCTGTTCATCTGCTCATCCATGACTACCGTCATTGCATTGATTTTTTCTGGGCGATTAAGAATGAGGTGCGCGACTTTTCCATGCACTTCAAAATCGACCTGTCCTGTTAACGCTGCAGCCATTTCTTACTCCTTCACTGTTCCGACGGCGCCAGATTTAATGAGCTCTTCCACCTTCGTAGCTGGCATTCCCAGAAGGTCGATCAAAATTTCCTTTGTATGTTCACCTAAAAGCAGGTGCTCCACGCCGAATAGTTGGAGGGGTTTCAGATAGACGTACCGGAGGACGAACAGTCTTTGCACTTCCTCCGCGGAACTGTGGTTGTTCCCAGATGTATTGCGTTTCAACAATATGTGGATCTTTTACGAGCGATTCGTAGTCATAGACAGGTCCACACCAAGCACCGACGCGATCACAGATTTCAATCCATTCAGCGGTGGTCTTATCTTGAAAGCTATGTCGAATCAATTTATAGATTTCATCGCGATGTTTATGGCCATCGTTATAGTGATCAAGAGTGCGCAGGAAATCATTATCGAGAACCTCACCAAGAATTGTCAGTGGCACCATAGCTAAAGTCAGCCATGCATCTTTAGTCTTATAAACACCATACGGTGCTGGAATTGATGCATGAGCACTTCGCTCTTCCATGCGGGTGGGCATACGCCCGGTGTTGAGGAAAGTGACAATCTCTTGCAACTGGCAATCCATCACAACGGATAACATATCGATTTCAACATGTTGACCTGCGCCTGATTGATGTCGTGATTCGATTGCGGCGAGAATTCCAATGACCGCTTGATAACCAGTCATAACATCGGCACCCCAAAGCGCACTCGGTGTTGGATCATCCCCAACAGCACCAACGCTAAACATAGAACCGCTATATCCCTGGACAATGAGATCTTGTCCGGGGCGATCACGATAGGGACCAAATGAGCCATAGCCAGAAATTGAACAGTAAACAATTTTTGGGTTAATTTTCTTCAGATCTGCATAGCCAATTCCTAGGCGATCAGCTGTTCCATGTCTAAAATTCTGCAAGAAGACATCTGACTTTTTGACTAACTCATAGAGAACTTCTTTGCCTTCTTGGCTTTTAAGATCAATTGATAGTGATCGCTTATTGCGATTAACGGCAAGAAAAGTTGTCATCTCGCCATTACTCTGTCGATCTTCGAATCCGCGAGTTCTATTAAATTCACCATTTACTGGTGGTTCAATTTTTATGACATCAGCGCCAAGATCACCAAGTCGAGTTCCGGCTATCGGTCCAGCCAACATTTGTGTGGCATCGATAACGCGAAGGTTTTCTAGAGCACCTTTAGTGAGATTCATGGATAGATACTTTCTTATGAAGAATTTAATGTCAACGAAAATTCGCCGCCATCTACATGGCTTTCTCCTTACTGAACTGGGGTTTTACCCCTTATTACGCAAAACGACAGCTCAGGCCGCCATCAACGATCCAATCTGCCCCGTTCACAAATGAGGCATCATCTGAAAGCAGGAAGGTGACCACCTTTGCAATCTCTGATGTCTTTGCCATACGAGCCATTGGTTGTACCGCCATTGATTCAGCTTTCTTTTCAGGAAGCATTTCAAACCATGATTCAAGTAACGGTGTGAGTGTGTATCCAGGTGAAACCGCGTTTGTGCGAATCTGATGGATACCTTCATCAAGTGCCAAGTTTCGCGTTAAACCAATGACACCTGACTTGGCAGCTGCATATGGAAAATACTGTGGGTATGTCATGCGCGCGTGGATAGATGCAATATTGACGATTGCACCCTTCTTTGCTGCACGCATTGAAGGCAATACCAGCTTTGCTGTATGCCAAACGCTCTTGAGATCGACATCAAAGAATTTATTCCACTGTTCGTCAGTCATCTCAACTGCATCGACATTTGAGTTGACTCCTGCATTATTAACCAGACACGTAACGGGACCCAACTCTTTGACGATTGCATCGTGAGCTACCTTGAGCGAATCAAACTTACCTACATCTGCTTGGTGGAACATCACCTTGAAACCTTGGGCAGTTAATTCAGCCGCATAGGCTTCACCTGCCGGCACTGCGATGTCACAGAAAGAGACTCGAGCCCCTTGTTGCACAGCATCTAAAACTATTGCCGCGCCAATACCCGCTGCGCCGCCTGTAACGAATACATGTTCATTCTGTAGTTTCATATTTTCACCAATCTGCTACTGAGCCATCGTTGTGGAACCATTGAACCGGATTTCCGGATACAAATGGGTGTTTTGCTGCTTCTTTTTCATCCATCTCAACGCCGATACCTGGCGAAGTCGGAGGATAAATATGTCCATCTTTGATTTCTGGAACGCCCGAGAAGACCTCTGAACGCCAAGAAACATCTGAACGCATCACTTCTTGGATGAGGAAGTTTGGAGTTGTTAAACCAAGGTGCACATTGACCATCGTTGCAATTGGGCCAAGTGGGTTATGTGGTGCCATGGTCACGCCATATGTATCGCAGAGAGCTGAAATCTTACGTAACTCAGTAATTCCACCTGCATGACAGACATCTGGCTGGGCAACGTCAATCAGTCCATCTTCCAGAAGAGGCAGAAATTCTGTGCGGTGAAGTAGACGCTCACCAGTCGCAAGCGGAACAGTGATTTTTGCACGTGCTCGCTTCAGAGCTTCGTGTTGATCGGGCGGCACAATTTCTTCAAGGAAGAGCGGTTTATATGGTGCTAACACTTCGGCAAATTGAATTGCCATTGCCGCAGTTGTTCTTCCATGAAAATCAATCATGATATCTACATCGGGGCCTGCAGCTCTTCTTGCTGTTGCCATTAGTTCACCTGCATGACGCAGTTTGGCGGCATCACCAAGTGGGGCAGATTGTGGGACGGCAAGAATCTTCACTGCAGTAAATCCATCTTTGATGCTTTGCTTCATCTTCTCTTCAAAAGAACTCACTGTGTCAGAGTTATAGACTGCATCAGAATTTCCACCACCAAGATGGTCATACATACGAACTCGATCGCGCGCTAAGCCGCCAAGAATGCGCCAGAGCGGAACGTTAAGATCTTTTGCTGAAATGTCCCATAGCGCTTGATCTATTCCGCTGATTGCAGACATAGTCACTGCTCCACCTTTAAAGAATGGATGGCGATAGAGAATCTGCCAATTACGTTCAATTTCACGTGGATCGCGCCCCACAAGTAACGGTGCTAAATCCTCA
>RFSY01000110.1 GCA_009923805.1 Actinomycetota bacterium | reverse complement strand
TAACACATCGGTCAGTGTTGCCTTCATCGCAGCCAGTGAAAGTGCATTTCCTGCCAGAGTGCCACCGATGCCACCTAAGTCAATAATCTCTAGCTCGACCATCTTCTTAATCGCATCTGCAATCGCTTGTGTCATTCCAAAAGTTCCAGTTGGAATACCAGCTGCAAGTGCTTTACCAATTGTCAAAAAATCGGGTGTTAATCCAAGTGCTTTAGTCATTCCACCAGGACCCACAGAGATTGTGTGGGTCTCATCAATAATCAAATAGGTGCCGTACTTCTTGGCAAGTTCTTGAACACCTTGCAGATAGCCATCGTGCGGCAGAACGATTCCAATATTTGTCATGGCAGGTTCCATCAAAATTGCTGCCACATCACCATGTGCGAGTGCTTTCTCCATCGCAGCTAAATCATTAAATTCAACAACGCGGGTTGTCACATCTAAATCAACTGGCGCGCCAATATTTCCTTCACGTTTAACGGTAAATCCTGCATCATCTAACGTTGCAAATGTTTCATCAACAGAACCGTGATAACAACGGTCGATAACAATAATCTTGCTACGCCCAGTAATCATTCGTGAATAACGAATAACGTGGCGGTTTGCATCAGTTGCCGAAACTGTAAATTGCCACAGAGGCAAACCAAAACGATCTTTTAACAGCTGCGAAACTATTGCAGCATCTTGTGTTGGCAACATCGCTGTAATGCCTTTACCTACTCGTTCGCGAATTGCAGCGACAGTTGCATCGGGTGAGTGCCCAGTCATTGAGCCTGTATCACCTAAACAGAAATCAACGTAGGTATGTCCATCAAGATCGGTAAAGCGCGCACCTTTTGCTTCCTTTACAAATACCGGATGCGAACCAGGCCACTTAGCCATCCATGACATTGGAACACCTTCGTGCATCACCTTTTTGGAATCTTCAAAGGCGGCTGCAGATTTCTTATGCAGATCTAGAAAGCGCTGCTCTTCAATTGCGCGAAGGCTCTTTAAGTGCTGGCGATTAATCTGAGTGCTCATGGAAGTGATTCTATTTAGCCTTCAGAGAATACGAAGAGAGCTTCAATGTAGTTCTCACCACTTATTCCAAGATTTGCAGCATCCGGTGGCGCTGTCTGCGGTTCAATACAGACCCCATCTGGATCTTCATCATAAACAACCCACCATGGCGCATCTGATTCAATATCAATCCGCGCAACATCCTCCCAGACAACTGCAGGAGTTCCTTTTATTTCAGTAAATGCATCATCCCAAGGCGCAGGAGTTGGTGAGATAAATTCTCCAGTTGGTAACCCATCTGAACCGCGCTTGAGCATCTTGGCTGCACCGAATTCAATTTCCGCACTGCCACCGCGCTCTAAATCGCGAGCAAACCAAGGATGCATTCCCAACCAGAATGGAAAATCGCAACCGTTGTCATCGTATTCAAGAGACCAGCGAATGGCGTCATCCAGAACTTCAATTGTCTGTTCTACAGTGGCGCCGTTATATGGCTTTGGTAGATGCAATAAAGAACGCCCCGGACCAATTTCTTGCCATGATGAAAGAAATCCAAATCCATGAATGGCATTTGGTGGATCAATATTTGTTGGTAGCTGATGTTCGACACCGGATGCCGATGTAATCAAGCCATCACGAATTCGCCCAGCCCACGGCGCCATGGGATACCAACCACTTGATAAAACGCTGCCCCGAAAGGGCACAGCAAATTCCATCTCGCGCCATTTGATGGAAGTGATTTTGCCACCGCCATCGAGATCAATGGCGACTTGGAATTCAGCATCATCGATAAATTGCATGGCGCACCGTTTCTAAACGTTTTTGAGTTCGTGCTTATATGGCGGCTGCGCACCTTTGCGAGAACAGGTAATGCCAGCTGCAACTGCTGCGCGGTGCAGAGTTGCCTGTAATACATCTCCGGTGAGTGCAAGAATTCCCTTTTCAATCATCGCTTCCACAATGATTGCGCCCACTGTGTCACCTGCGCCCACTGTGTCAGCCACAGTAATCGATACTCCTTCAACAGATACCGAACCAGCTTCGGTATAACCAACTAGTCCATTGATACCGCGAGTAAGAACCACCAGGGCTGCGCCATCTTTAATCCAGCGCGCAAAGACATCTTCATATTTCTGATCTGGATATAACCAATCCATATCGTCATCACTGACTTTAATGACAGAGGAAAGCGCCGCCCACTTTTCAACAACTGCCTGATACTTATCGCGATCACTCATCACTGACGGGCGAATATTGGGATCAAAGACAATCGGGGCAAATTCTGCAACGCGCATCGCCCAGTCGTAGAGCACATCAGAACCTGGCTCAATAATGGTGACCAAAGTACCTATGTGAAGCACACTTGGCTTATAGCGAGATGGATCTGGCAACCAATCAAGTGAGAAATCAAAGGTGGCTGTTCCATCAATTTTAAATTCATATGACCCACTGCCATTTGCAGCAAGTGAAACAATTGCTAAACATGTTGGCTTATCACTGGTGAGCGCTAAATCAAGTTTTACTTCATCGGTAACTAACTCTTTGCGAGCCGCAACGCCATATTCATCAGTTGAGATTCCATCAATGAAGTAAACATCGTGACCTAAACGCGCAAGTGCTTTTGCTGTGTTCGCTGGTCCGCCACCCACATGTGGAATGCGTTGGCCAGTTGCATCAGGAATTAAATCAATGAGCACCTCACCGCACACCCACACGCTCACTGCTGTTCTCCTTTGCGCGCCAAATACTCA
>RFSY01000109.1 GCA_009923805.1 Actinomycetota bacterium | reverse complement strand
ATCGCACGGCGAATGATTCCGCCCTTGGGATGAAAGACTGCCAGGCCTGAACCAATTTCCTCTGGAAAAGAGAAGAGATCAAGTTCTTGACCGAGTCGTCTGTGATCTCGTTTCTCTGCCTCTGCCAGAAGTTCAAGATAGGCGTTGAGTTCATCTTGTGATGGCCACGCTGTTCCATAAATGCGTTGCAGCATCGGATTCTTCTCTGAGCCTCGCCAGTAAGCGGCTGCACTGCGCATTAATTTAAATGCGGGAATATGTTTTGTGGATGGCAAGTGCGGTCCGCGACAAAGATCGGACCAAACTGGTTGACCATCGCGACCTAAATTGTCGTAAATCGTGAGCTCTGCCCCACCGACTTCGACGTTAGTTTCATCTGTGCCGCCACCCTTGATGCCAATTAATTCGCATTTATATGGCTCGTGAGCAAGTTCTTTGAGAGCATCGCTTTCAGTTGTTACTCGGCGCTTAAATCGTTGGCCTTCCTTAACAATCTTGCGCATCGCGCTTTCAATCTTCTCCAAGTCATCTGGATTGAAGGGCTCTGTGGGATCAAAGTCGTAGTAGAAGCCGTCAGTAATTGGTGGACCAATTCCGAGACGAGTCTGTGCAAATACTTGCTGCACCGCCTGAGCCATAACGTGCGCAGTTGAATGTCGTAGAACATTGAGCCCATCAGGTGAAGAGATTGAGATTCCTTCAATGACATCGCCATCCGCGAGGTCACTCCACAAATCCTTTAAGACTCCATTGATTTTGCAGACCACAATCTCTTTCTTGTCTGCAAATATCTGGGTCGGACGCTGGTCACTGGCTACAGAAATCTGCGCTCCATCTACGGTGACCTTGATATCAGACATGGGGTTAGCCTACCGAAAGCGGTTCGCAGTAGCTGCGAATATCAGCCTCGAGTTTGCGTGAAGCATCTCCTATTTCCAGTTTCATCTCACCGATATGCGAGATCACTTGCGCAACTCTCAAACTCGATAGTACTAACGCCGATTTCACTTCCGGGATCTCTGAGATATGTATAGGTCGCACCTTCACACCGCAATTTTCTACCGCGATGGCTCGTATGACCCCCGGAAGCAACCCTGCAGTAATTGGTGGAGTCACCCATTGTCCATCGATGAACAAGACCACATTTGCAACGGCAGTCTCTGTAATCTCATTCTTTGCATTAAACAAGATGGAATCATCAAAGCCTTCATCGTGCGCGGCCTCTAGAATCGAAAAGCGATAGTCGTATGGAAATTGTTTATGTATGGCGCCGATGACGGTCTCGCTAAAGAAATTGACCCGCATAGGGTCGGACTTTTCGGTGTAGGCATCGTGTGAAACAATGAATAATTTCTTACCGAAACATAAGCGCAACCGTCCCACAGGATGGGGATTCTCTTTCAGAACTTTGCTAATCTCTTGACGGATTTCATCTTCACTGGGCATTGTGATGCCGAGTTCGCGAGCTGAATCGAGAGCTCTGCGCATATGACGACTGAGTGCAATTAACTTTCCATCAACAGTTTTTACAGTCTCAAAGAGTCCAGCCGCTTTAGGAAAACCGTAACTATCTAATTCGACGCTCACGCTAGCTCTCCTCCCGCAATAGAAATAAGTCTGCGTGCCTTGAGTTGAGTCTCTTCCCACTCAGCATCTGCATCACTGCCCCATGTGATGCCAGCACCTGTACCGAATCGTAAGTAGTGATCTCCAGTACTCCAAAAGGTTCTAATCCCCACTGCAATCTCTGCTTGATCACCTTGGACCCAACCCAGTGCTCCGCAATATGGGCCACGCGCAACCTTTTCATTCCGCGAAATAATCTCTACTGCTGAGCTCTTAGGGGCACCGCTTACGGAGCCCGCAGGAATAATTGCCTCGAAAATTTCTCTCCAAGAAACATTCGGCGCAAGTGATCCCACAACATCTGAAACCAAATGTTTTAATCCAGGATGTTCCTCCGTTCTAAATAGCTCTGAAACCTCTACGGATCCCGGAAGGCAGATTCGACCAAAGTCATTGCGCATCAAATCCACAATCATCAAGTTTTCAGCTTTATCTTTCTCACCAAACTCCCCCGCGCTAGCTGTCATCGTTCCTTTGATAGGTGAGGTCGTAATCACTTCTCCGGTTCGACGCAGCAATCTTTCGGGGGTGGCAGATGCAATCTCAAGTCCTGGAATCTTTAAATACTGCGCATAGGGAGCGGGGTTTTCGAGCAATAACTGACTAAAGAGTCCTTCCAGAGACAATTCCGCATCTGAAATTTGGGTTCTCAATTCACGACAAGCATTTACTTGATAGACAGAACCATTGGCAATCGATTCTCTGATTCCTTGGACATATGAAATGTAGGTCTCTTTGCTCATCGAACTGTGCCATGGTGCATTTAGTTTCTTCCACGGCTGATGTGCAAATTCGCTTTCAGTAACGTGACCAAACCTTGCAAAAGTCATCTCGCCTTCAAAGGTAATAACTACTGCCCAGAAATTTCCATCGCTCAGAACTGATGGATCGTGGCTTACCTCTTGCAATTGGCTCGCTAATCGAGAACCCATCCAGAATTGATTATCGGCCGCGAACATGTGGCCAAGGCTACGCATAACTCGGGTAAAAAAGCCTTTACCAATTTGCGCTTTGGCACTTACGCCTCGCCTGCGCTAGATTTGCCCCTGCACAAAATGCGGACGTAGCGCAGCTGGTAGCGCGGAACCTTGCCAAGGTTCAGGTCGCGGGTTCGAACCCCGTCGTCCG
>RFSY01000108.1 GCA_009923805.1 Actinomycetota bacterium | reverse complement strand
GACAGAGAAAGATTCCATCTTTATGCACTGTCTTCCTGCCCACCGTGGTGAAGAGGTAGAGGCATCAGTAATTGATGGCCCTAAATCTGTCATCTGGCGTGAAGCATTTCATCGCCGGACAACCATTCAGGCCTTGCTGTATCACTTAACTCGCGGTGAAGTAAAGGGAAATTAACTCGATATTAAGTGAATTGAGGTTAATCACTCAGCGAAATATCAGCTTTTTGCGTAGCCTCATAACCCACGAGAAGGTACGGTTTGCCCCATGAGAATTGCTGTTCCTAGAGAAATTAGAGATGGCGAAAAGCGCGTGGCGCTTGTGCCAGATGTCATCAATAAACTGACTCGACTTGGTTATGAAGTTGTCATTGAATCTGGCGCTGGAGTTCATGCCCAAGCAACCGATGATCTCTTCACCGCAGCTGGCGCCACAGTTAAAAGTGGCAATGTCATCAGCGATGCCGATGTAGTTCTCTCAGTTTCATCCCTTACTCCAGCACAGATTGGCAGCCTCAAGAATGGCGCCGTCACAATTTCCTTCCTCTCACCAGTAACTGCCGTTGACTCCATAGATGCAGCAGTAACTGCCGGTGTTACAGCTTTCTCTCTCGAATTAGTTCCACGTATCTCACGCGCACAATCGATGGATGCGCTGACTTCGCAGGCACTCTGTGCTGGTTACCGCGCAGCGCTAGTTGGTGCCGAACTTTCTCCACGATTCTTTCCAATGCTCATGACTGCAGCTGGAACAGTTACACCTGCGCAGGTTCTCGTACTAGGCGCTGGCGTTGCTGGCCTTCAAGCAATTGCAACTGCACGTCGCCTTGGTGGAGTCGTGAGTGCATACGATGTTCGACCATCATCTGCTGATGAAGTGAAATCAATGGGCGCAACATTTATTAATCTTGAACTTGAAGCGCTCGAAGGCGCTGGTGGTTATGCGCGCGAGATGACTGAAGAACGCGCGGCTAAACAGCGTGAACTTCTCACTCCTTACATTGCTAAATCTCATGTTGTTATTACAACTGCGGCAGTTCCAGGACGCACAGCCCCTCGTCTGATGACAGCGCAGATGGTGGATGCAATGGAGGCGGGAACAATCATCGTCGACCTTGCTGCTGAAACTGGTGGAAACGTTGAAGGATCAAAGCCAGGTGAAATTGTTGTGACAGCAAAGGGTGTTCAGATTTGGGGCGGCAAAGATGTTCCAAGCCAATTGCCTTTCCACGCATCGAGTTTATATTCACGCAACGTGGTTAATCTTTTAACTTTGATGACTACGCCAAGCAAAGATGGCGCTCCAGTTGCTCTCAATATTGACTTCGCGGATGAAATTATTGATAAGTCAGCGCTGACACATGCAGGTAGCAAGCACACTCCGGGTGCAAGTGAAGAAGCCAAGAAAGTGGGAGGTGCAAACTAATGGATGCAATCGCAATCATTTCCATCTTTGTTCTCGCAGTATTTGTGGGATTTGAAGTTGTCTCTAAGGTTTCATCCACGTTGCACACACCACTTATGTCAGGTGCAAATGCGATTCACGGCGTCATTCTCGTCGGTGCAATCATTGTTGCTGATCACAGCAAGACCAATCTTGAACTTGGGCTATCACTTGCTGCAATCGTATTGGCGACAATCAATATGGTAGGTGGCTTTGTAGTTACTGACAGAATGCTTGAGATGTTTAAGCCGAAGAAAGATGCAGCAAAAGCGGTTGCAGATGAGAAAGGTGGCAAACAATGAACACCACTCTCTATAGCTTGATTGGTCTTGGCGCAGGCGTCGCATTTATTCTCGCGCTCAAAGGTTTGTCACACCCTAAGACTGCACGCCGAGGAAATCTCATCGGTGCTGCCGGTGCAACAGTTGCAACACTTTCAGTATTTCTCTATGTCACTCCATCTCATGATGGAACAGCAGCACACTCATTGCCTTTACATCACCTTGGTCTAATCCTTGCTGCGATTGCAGTTGGTCTGATTGTTGGTGTTCCTGCAGCTCGTAAAGTTGAGATGACTCAGATGCCTCAACTTGTCGCACTCTTTAATGGTGTGGGTGGTGGTGCAGCAGCACTTGTAGCAATTGTTGAATATCTCAACCTCGGCGCAGATGCAACAACTGCCGAAGTTATCTTCACAGTATTTACTGTGGTTGTTGGTTGCGTCTCTTTCAGTGGATCGATTATTACCTTTATGAAGTTGCAAGAACTCATGACAACTCGTCCCGTGGTATTTCCTGGTGGTCGATTTGTCATCGCCGGAACACTTGTTGCAGTTCTTGGAACATCAGTCTGGGTAGTTTCAGCGCTCGGTACAACTCCGCTACTGGTTTTAGCTGCTCTCTCACTTCTCTTTGGTGTGCTCTTCGTGCTCCCGGTTGGTGGCGCAGATGTACCAATCGTTATCTCATTACTGAATGCATTTACTGGTCTCACAGTTGCCGCAAGCGGTTATGTGCTTTCATCAACACTCCTTATCATCGCCGGAACTCTCGTCGGTGCATCAGGAACAATCCTTACTCGCTTGATGGCGGAGGCGATGGGACGATCACTTTTTGGAACTCTCTTCGGTGCATTTACTGCAAAGCCACAAGCGGCATCTACATCCGCAGAAGAGCGACCAGTTCGTTCAGGTTCACCTGATGACGTTGCCATTCTTCTCAACTACGCACGTCGCGTAGTTATCGTTCCTGGTTTTGGTCTCGCCGTTGCGCAAGCACAGCACACAGTTCGAGAACTTGCCGATCTCATGATTTCAAAAGGCATCGATG
>RFSY01000107.1 GCA_009923805.1 Actinomycetota bacterium | reverse complement strand
GTCGTAGAACTCATATATGTGTGCAACTCAGAGAGACGAGTGATATCGAATGTATGCCCGCCATTTGCACCTGAGATTACATAAAGCCCAATAATCGAAGCAAGCATCAGCAGCCCACCAAAGAGGCTATAGAGCAGGAACTTAACTGCAGCTGCTGCGCGTTCGCCGCTTCCAAAACCGCCGATGAGGAAGTAGACAGGAATCAACATCGCTTCAAAGAAGACGTAGAACAAGAAGAGATCGGTAGCAGCAAATACGCCAATCATCATGGTCTCAAGTACGAGAATGAGGATGTAGAAAACCTTTGGTGACCAACGGCCGCCTTCAGATTCATTCCAGCCTGCGAGAACAACAATTGGCGCAAGAAGTACAGACATCAAAATCAAAACGATTGCTAATCCATCGACACCGACTGCGTAATTAATCCCAAATGAAGGAATCCATTTCGCTGATTCAACAAATTGAAGTGCGGTGTTTGCAGAGTCAAACTTGATCCAAGTAAGTACTCCAGAAATCGCCACAAGAAGTGTGGTGATAAAGGCAGCTTGCTTGATTCGAAGAACTTGCTCTGAAGGGATGATGGCGATCAGTAGGGACCCGATAAGCGGCAGAGCCATCATGGTTGTTAGTGCGTTCATTGTGTCACCACCCAAATTCCGGCAATTAGCACAACTGCTCCGATGAGAATGAGTGCTGCATAGCTACGAGCAAAACCTGTCTGAGTCTTTCGAAGAGTTGAACCTGAGCCCATTACTATCCTTGCGACTGTACGAACAGTGCCATCGACAACGCTCTCATCGCCTTTAACTAAAACCCTGGTAATCACTTGCCCGGGACGCATAAATACTGCTTCGTTAAATGAATCCTGCATCAAATCCTTGCGTGCAATCTCTGTAAATAGCGAAACATTCTCTGGTGCGAGTTCATCAACTTCAGAGAATTGATACTTCGCAAGTGCGATTGCCACACCAATCACCACAGCAACTAGAGCCATAGCAGAAACAACAATTGGCTTGATCAACATCTCTTCGGTTTCAGCATGCTCTCCAACAACAGGTGCTAGCCAATGAACGAGTGCGTGGCCGCGAGTGAAGAGATATCCGGTTGTCACTGAACCGATTGCAAGAATCGCCATTGGAATCCACATGAGCCATGGTGACTCGTGTGGGTGCTGATCATCTTCCCAGCGCTTAGGAGAAGTAAATGTCAGAACCATGACGCGAGTCATGTAGAAAGCTGTGATGGCAGCACCGAGAAGAGCAGTTGAACCGAGCAAGATTCCCTTAACTCCACCAGCATTGAAAGCTACTTCAATAATCGCATCTTTGGAGTAGAAGCCAGCGAATGGTGGAACTCCAATAATTGCGAGATAGCCAAGACCAAAGGTTGCAAATGTAATCGGCATAAATTTACGAAGGGCGCCGTAGCGACGCATATTTACCTGATCATTCATACCGTGCATTACTGAACCTGCTCCTAGGAACATTCCAGCTTTGAAGAATCCGTGTGTCAGTAAGTGCATGATTGCAAATGCGTAACCTGCAGGTCCAAGGCCCGCACCCAAAATCATGTAACCAATCTGCGACATTGTTGAGGCAGCAAGTGCTTTCTTAATATCATCTTTTGCAGTACCAACTAGCGCACCAAATGTCAGAGTAATTGCGCCAACAATCACCACAAGCAGTTGCGCAGTTGGCGCAGCATCAAAGATGAAGTTAGAGCGCACAATGAGATAAACACCAGCCGTCACCATTGTTGCGGCGTGAATAAGTGCCGACACCGGAGTCGGTCCAGCCATCGCATCGCCAAGCCATGCTTGTAATGGGAATTGCGCAGATTTTCCGGTGGCAGCAATTAACAACATAATTCCAATACCGGTAAGCGCTGCCTTAGAAGCGGTATGTGACGCTGCTTCTACCCCACTAAATGAGACTGTTCCCAGAGTTGCAAAAGCAATCATGATTGCAAATGTCAGCCCCATGTCACCGATGCGGTTCATCACGAATGCTTTTTTAGAAGCAGTTGCGTATGCGGGCTTTTGATTCCAGAAACCAATAAGTAGGTATGAAGCAAGACCCACACCTTCCCAACCCACATAGAGGTTGAGGTATGAATTTCCAAGGACTAATAAGAGCATGGCTGCGATAAAGAGGTTGAGGTAGGCAAAGAATCTACGACGATTTTCATCATGAGACATATATGAAATTGAGTAGATATGGATAAGTGTTCCAACGCCAGTAATGAGAAGGACGAAACAGATGGAGAGTTGATCCAGAAGTAAGCCAGCATCAACATTAAAGGAGCCAACATTTATCCACGCAAAAAGTTTCTGAGTTACCGCTCTCTCTTCTGTTGCTCGTGAAAGCATCTGTGAGAGTTGGTATAGCCCGACTCCAAATGAACTGGCAGAGAGCAGAGTTGCCAGTATGTGACCCCAACTATCGGCGCGACGACCAGCCAGCAGAAGGATTGCAGCTCCAAATAGAGGAAGTGCAATCAAATAGACCAAAGAAGTAGAAGTGGTCATCGTTATCGTCTCAACAAACTTGCGTCATCGACAGAGGCTGAACGACGTGAACGGTAGATAGTGACGATGATTGCTAGGCCGACCACAACTTCGCATGCTGCAACAACCATGGTGAAGAACGCTGCAATCTGTCCATCAAGTGTTCCGTTAATACGTGAGAAAGTAACGAGTGTCAGATTTGCTGCGTTGAGCATCAGTTCGACACACATAAATACAACAATTGCATTGCGGCGAACAACTACGCCAACTGCCCCGATAGTAAAGAGCAGTCCAGC
>RFSY01000106.1 GCA_009923805.1 Actinomycetota bacterium | reverse complement strand
TAAGGGGTGTTGAAACTGATGCAAGCAGATGAGTTAAGTAGCGAGCGCTGGCAGTCTCATCAAATGTAATGCGGCCAACTGCGCGACCAGTAGGACGCGTCCAGGGCTCGCCCATACGCTTTTCAATAGCCGCCTCGATTGCATCATCGAGCTTTCCACCACCGCGAGAGAACAATTTGATTCCATTATCGGGCATCGGATTGTGAGATGCAGAGATCATGACACCAAGGTCTGCGCCAGATTCACCGACAAGATAAGCAATCGCTGGAGTTGGTAGAACTCCTACGCGATAGACATCGATACCCGCACTTGCCAGACCTGCAGCTACTGCTGCTTCTAGAAATTCACCTGATGCACGTGAATCTTGGCCGACTATTGCGCGAGGACGTTTGCCCTTGTTACTGGAGGATTCAACGAGAATATGCGCTGCAGCAACTGCAACATCTACTGCAATTTCAGCTGTAAGAGTTTCACCGTTTGCTAAACCACGAATCCCATCTGTTCCAAAGAGAGCCATAGCAACTCCTTTTTAGCGGAACAAATGGGATATCGAGATAATAAGAATTAACGCTTTGAGTATTGTGAACGCTTACGTGCCTTCTTAAGGCCGTACTTCTTACGTTCGATAACACGTGCATCGCGCTTGAGGAAGCCAGCCTTTTTAAGTGCTGGACGATTTGCCTCTGTATCAATTTCATTGAGTGAACGTGCAACACCAAGACGAAGTGCGCCAGCTTGACCTGAAACTCCACCACCGTTGATGCGAGCAAAAACATCGTATGTACCCTCTGCACCTACTGTGCGGAATGGTTCTGAAACAAGTTGTTGGTGAACCTTATTTGGGAAATATCCTTCGAGAGTCTTGCCATTAACAACCCAACGACCTGTACCTGGTACTAGGCGAACGCGAGCAACTGCCTCTTTACGGCGACCTGTTCCAGCACCTGGTGCTGTGATTGCCTTGCGGTTAGTTGCAGCAGCTGGAGTTGATGAAGAGTAAGAAGTAGGAGTCTCTGTCTCGTCGATCTCGTTGAAAGTTGTATCTGACATATTTTTTACTTATCCCTTACTTCGCTACTTGAGAAACTTGAGTGAATACATATGGAACTGGAGCTTGTGCAGCATGTGGATGCTCTGGACCTGCATAGACCTTGAGCTTTGATGCAACCTGCGCACCGAGACGGTTCTTAGGAAGCATTCCCTTGATCGCCTTTTCAACAGCGCGTGTTGGGTGCTTTTCAATGAGCTCGCCGTACACAGTTGAGGTAAGTCCACCTGGGAAGCCAGAGTGGTGGTGTGCAAACTTTGTTGTTGCCTTATTTCCAGAAAGTGCAATCTTCTCTGCGTTGATAACGATGACGAAGTCGCCCATATCCATGTGTGGAGCAAATGTTGCCTTGTGCTTTCCACGAAGAAGTACTGCTGCGTGTGTAGCTAGACGACCGAGCACAACATCCTGTGCATCAATAACGTGCCACTTACGGTCGGCGTCGCCTGCCTTGGGGCTATATGTACGCATGCTTTATTACCTTCTTCTTTTCGTTTGAACTTGGTTTTCCATCGGCGCCTTGCTGGCGCAGGGGATGAACTTTACCGCTCACGCATAGCCTGAGCCAAATCGGCCAATAGGGGCAAAATCCCAATTACCCACGCTTAGAAACAGTGATTTTCACCCTTTCTAGGAGCTGATCATCGCTGGGATAGTCCACCTGAACCAAGGTCAATCCGCGGGCTGGAAAAACCAGAGAATCTGATACCCGCTCCTTATTAGCCAAGAGTTCACTCATCCATGATGGATCTTTTCGCCCATCTGCAACACAGACAACTGCTCCCACTAAATTGCGAACCATCGAATAACAGAAAGCGTCCGCTACAACATCGGCAACGAGAAAGCCATCAGCACCGCGGTGCCATTCATATTTTTCAAGAGTGCGAATCGTTGTGCTGCCCTGCCGGAATTTACAGAAGGCAGCAAAGTCGTGATGGCCCAAAACGAGCTTGCTCGCCTCATTCATGCGAGCAACATCGAGTGGGCGATACCACGATGCAACGTCGAAACGAGATAGCGGAGTAATGACATCGTTATTATCCAGAATTTTATAGACATAGTGACGTCGTAGCGCTGAAAAGCGTGCGTGGAAACCTGCGGGTGCATCGGTGATATTCATGATGCGCACATCTTCATCGAGAATGCGATTTAGTTTGTAGCGAAAATCTATGTAATTAAGTTCGCCCGCAAACATCACATCAGGGACATCGACATGAATAACTTGCCCAGTTGCATGGACTCCGGCGTCAGTACGGCCGGCAACGATTGACTCGGTATCAGTACGAGAAATCCGAGAGATCGCTTCTTCTACTAAATCCTGAAGAGTTCTGCGATCTGGTTGTGCGCCCCACCCAAAGAAATTGGTTCCGTCGTATGCAATATCTATCCTTAAACGACGAAACCCACTCTCAGGATAGAGAGTGGGCTGCGCCATTGTAAGAGTTACTTGTTTTTACTTATCAGTGACAAGTTCGATCACTGCCATAGGAGCGTTGTCGCCCTTACGTGGACCGATCTTTGTAATACGTGTGTAGCCACCTTCGCGGTTAGCGAAAGTTGGTGCGATTACTGTAAAGAGGTTGTGAACAACGGTCTTGTTAGCAATACGCGCCATTACTTCACGACGAGCAGATAGATCGCCCTTCTTACCGAAGGTGATCAACTTTTCAGCAAGTGGACGAAGTCTCTTCGCCTTTGCTTCTGTAGTTGTGATCTTTCCGTGCTCGAACAATTGCTCAGCAAGAGTACGAAGAATCAAGCGCTCGTGTGATGGGCCTGAACCCAGACGTGGGCCTTTAGTT
>RFSY01000105.1 GCA_009923805.1 Actinomycetota bacterium | reverse complement strand
TAAGAACCTCGACGGTATTCGCCACATGACCAAGTTGCCTTCAGCAATCTGGGTTGTCGATACCAAGAAGGAGCACCTTGCAGTTGCCGAAGCTAAGAAGCTTGGTATTCCTGTAATTGCAATTCTTGATACAAACTGTGATCCAGATGAAGTTGATTTCAAGATCCCAGGCAATGACGATGCAATCCGTTCAATTGAATTACTTACTCGCGTAATAACTGATGCAATTGTTGAGGGCATGAAAGCTCGCACAGCAGCTGCGCCAGCTCCAGTTGCGACCGCAGAGGCTGCGGCTGCTGAAGCTCTTGAAACAGAAATCCTTCAGGCATCAGCTCCAGCAACCGACGCACCAGTGGAGGCATAAGTAAATTGGCTAACTATTCAGCAGATGATGTAAAGCGCCTTCGTGAAGCAACTGCAGCAGGAATGCTCGATTGCAAAAAGGCACTTGATGAAGCAGACGGTGATTATGACAAGGCTGTTGAAATCATTCGTGTTAAGGGACAAAAAGGCGTTACAAAGCGCGAAGGTCGTTTAACTTCAAATGGTTTGGTAGTTGCAAAAGTTTCAGGTGATGCAGGTGTCATGCTGGAACTCAACTGCGAGACAGACTTCGTTGCAAAGGGCGAGCGTTTTATCGCACTTGGCGATGCACTTATCGAGCACCTTCTCTCAGCTAAGTCAGCAGATGTTGCAGCATTCCTTTCCTCAACAATGGCTAACGGCAAGACCGTTCAGTCTGTAATCGATGAAGGAAATGCAACTCTTGGTGAGAAGATTGAGATTCGCAACGTTGCCGTGATTGATGGTCCAGTTGGACTCTACCTACACAAGACAAGCCCAGATCTGCCTCCACAAGTTGGCGTTCTGGTCTCACTTGCAAAGGAAGCTGCAGAAGTTGGTAAGGATGTTGCACAGCACATCGCAGCATTTGCTCCACGCTTTGTTAATCGTGAAGACGTTCCAGCAGACCTGATTGAGACCGAGCGTCGTTTAGCTGAAGAGACAGCTCGCGCAGAAGGTAAGCCAGAAGCTTCTCTTTCAAAGATTATCGAAGGCCGCGTGACTGGATTTGTGAAGGAAGTTTCACTGATCGAGCAGGCTTTCGCTAAGGATGCGAAGAAGACTGTTAAACAAATCCTCGATGAGGCAGGAACCGCCGTCAAGGCATTCCACCGTTTCCGCGTAGGTCAGTAAACTAACGCCAAGGATAAAATCTAAGTAGAGCGAAAGGAGCACCAATGCCAGGTACAAGAGGTACGTATCAGCGGGTGCTCCTTAAGCTTTCCGGAGAAGTTTTTGGAGGCTCAAAGGGCATTGGTGTTGATCCCGATGTCTTAGCAGATGTTGCAAAACAAATCGCAGATGTAGTTCGAAGCGGAATTCAGGTAGCCATTGTTGTTGGCGGCGGTAATTTCTTCCGCGGCGCCGAACTCTCAGAACGCGGCATGGAGCGCTCACGCGCTGACTACATGGGAATGCTCGGAACAGTCATGAACTGTTTAGCTCTGCAAGATTTTCTGGAAAAAGAGGGCGTTGATACTCGCGTTCAAACCGCAATTGCAATGGGTCAAGTTGCCGAGCCATATGTTCCACGCCGCGCTATTCGCCACCTTGAAAAAGGTCGCGTTGTGATCTTTGGTGCGGGCGCCGGAATGCCGTTCTTTACAACAGATACCGTTGCCGCACAGCGCGCACTTGAAATCGGAGCAGGTGCGCTTTTGCTCGCAAAATCTGGAGTCGATGGCGTTTACAACGCAGATCCACGTAAAGATAAGAACGCAACAATGTTTGACACTATTTCTTATGATGAAGTTCTTCAGAAGTCACTTGCTGTGGCAGATGCTGCCGCATTTAGCCTTTGTCGCGAGAACCACCTACCCATCGTTGTCTTTGACTTGATGACAAACGGAAATATCGGCCGCGCAGTACGTGGTGAAAAGATTGGAACTCTCGTTTCTTAAACGAGAGTCAACTGGATTTTTGAAGAAATAGAGGAGCAAAAATGGCTGATGTAACGAGTGCACTCTCAGAGGCAACCGAGAAGATGAATAAGGCTGTCGACGTTGCTAAAGATGACTTCGGCGCAATTCGCACAGGCCGCGCTCACCCTGCCATGTTTAACAAAATCATGGTCGATTACTACGGTACCTACACTCCACTTTCACAGTTGGCTTCTATTCAGATTCCTGAATCACGCATGGCAATCATCTCTCCCTTTGATAAGGGGGCAAGTGCCTCTATTGAAAAAGCAATCCGTGAATCAGATTTAGGAGTTAACCCAGCATCTGATGGCGCGGTTATCCGTGTGAGCTTTCCGCAGCTCACTGAAGAACGCCGTAAGGATTACATCAAGGTGGCAAAGACCAAGGCTGAAGATTCAAAGATTTCAGTGCGCAATATTCGCCGTACCGCTAAAGAATTGATGGAGAAGTTAGAGAAAGATGGCGATATTGGTAAAGATGATTTAAGTCGCGGTGAAAAAGAACTCGAGAAGATCACTTCAGATCATGTCGCCAAGATTGATGACCTCTTAAAGCATAAGGAGGCTGAACTTCTCGAAGTCTAAAGACTTCCTTGAAGTTCACTTACCGTGTCTGACTTACATTCGATTAACGAGGCTATTAATAAGCGCGCTGGTCGAAAATTACTGCCCTCTATCGCAGTTAGTATCTTTCTAGTTCTTCTTGTCTGGTTCTCGCTTTCCACATACAGAGTCATCTTTGCCGTACTCATCACCGCAGCGGTAGTCCTGGGTATTCGCGAGCTACATAATGCTTTTCACGCCATTGCTATTGATATTCCTCTCTGGTCGCTGACCACTGCAACTATTGGGCTTTCTGCCTCAAC
>RFSY01000104.1 GCA_009923805.1 Actinomycetota bacterium | reverse complement strand
CACTGGAATTTTAGACAGGATTGGAATTTCAATCGGTGCAAAAGTTCCACCTGAGTTCCATGTGGCTTGATAAGGAATGAGCAACTTCTTATAGAGGAAGTTGGTAAGCCCGATCACTAGAACATTGAGCACAAATCCAAGAACAACTTGATCGATTCCATACTTAATAGCAAATACTGCAAGCAGCCAAGCAATTGCCATGCCTGCAAATGGTGCGATGAGAAGGCCGGCGATCTTATTCTGTGTAAGGGAGGCAATCACTCCTGACATAAATGCACCAGCAAGTAATTGGCCTTCAATTGCAATATTGATAACACCGGAGCGCTCTGAGAGCACGCCTGCCATCGCTCCAAAAATCAGCGGCACAGAGAGAAATAGTGCACCTTGCAGAAGCCCTGTGAAGGGGATGAATTTTCCTGCCGCTGCCCAGCAGAGGAAGGACATAAGAAATGATGCACCAAAGATTGCACTTGCAGCACGAATAGTTTTACGTGCACGAAATTGCATCGCAGCAATGCCCACTGCAAGCAGCGCAATCACAGCAAAGATAAGAGCACCTGTCTTTGAATTAACGATGATCTCTTTTGCAAGTACCCATTCGTTACCAAGCACAAAGCTATAGGTGACAGGTTGTCCTGTCTTTGGAAGTATTCCAAAGATCGCAAGGGCAAACGCTCCAAGGCTTGCCATCGTGATAACTCCGCGCTTGCGGCGACGCTCTGGGGCTGATAATCCACGAACTTCTTGACTACTCATCAACCATTCCATCCCTTAGATGTAACTGCCTGGCCACTATCAAGATTCTTCAATCTAAAGATTGATTTGATGAGTGCCGGCGCTGCAATAAATAGAACTACGAGAGCTTGGATGACAAGAACGAGTTCCAATGGCGTATCAGTGCTGGCTTGCATAGTGAGGCCACCAGCACGCAGGGCTCCGAATAACAGCGCTGCGAAAACTGTACCTAGAGGTGTGCCGCGTCCCAGAAGTGCAACTGTGATGGCATCGAATCCAAAACTTCCGCCAACTCCTGATGTCATGGCGTATTCAGAGCCAAGAATTTGTACTGCGCCGCCCAGGCCAGCAAGTGCTCCAGCAACAAACATGACGGTAGTTGTTGCGCGTGCAACTGAGATACCTGCAGTTCTGGAAGCAGCAGCATTGGCACCAACTGCTCTAAATCTAAATCCCCATGTGCTTCGATTAAGGAGCCACCACACTGCCCCTGCTGCAAGGAGTGCAACAATAAAACCTAAATTGGCGCGAAACTCTGAACTGAATAAGTGTGGAAGCCGTGCGTTCTGTTGAACTTCAGGTGCGAGAGGATCTTTTCTTCCTGGACGCAGAAATGCAGTAGTACTTAAAAGCCACAGTAAGAAATAGCTCGCAACATAATTGAGCATGATCGTAACAATGACTTCATGGGCTCCTGTGCGTGATTTCAGGAAGCCGACAAATCCACCATATAAACCAGCGAAGAATTGCAGCGAGTGAGTGAATGACTATCGGAAGATGAAAGCTAAACCCAACCCAACTGGCACCGATTGCGCCAGCTATAAATTGACCTTGTGCTCCAATGTTAAAGAGGCCAGCTCGAAATGCTAGAGCAACAGAGAGTCCAGTAAGAATTAATGGTGACGCCATTACCAGAGTTTCAGAGAATGGGTAGAAACCACCCCAGAAATTTCCATGCGCAAGCTTGGGATCAAATATCGAACCTCTGAATAGAGCCCAATAGGCTGAACCAGAAGTTGAGAAACCCTTTGCTAACATCGAAAGTGGGTTATTTTTAAGAGCTAATACTTTGGCATCAGAAAAGGCAACAAGAAGTCCACTGACAATGAGCGCCATCAATAGCGAGAGAGCCGGAAGTAATAATTTCTTTAATTTCATGGTTTAACTCCAGCCATCAGTAGACCCAAATCTGCACGAGATGTTGTCGCCGGAACAATCGCAATAAATTCTCCGCGATACATCACAGCAATTCTGTCTGCTAGCGCAGAAACTTCATCAAGTTCCGTGCTAAAAAGTAGCACTGCACGTCCGGAATCACGCTCAGCGAGAATTCTTTTATGCACAAATTCGATGGAACCAACATCTAGTCCACGAGTTGGTTGGGATGCCACAACCAGCTTGACTGGACGCGATAACTCGCGAGCTAAGACCACCTTCTGTTTATTTCCACCTGAGAGCGAAGAGACAGAATCCTTCGAGGATTGAGTACGAATATCAAATTCAGCGATACGTTTCTGCGCTTCATCAGAGACTACTCGCTGAGAGATCACTGCACCCTTTGCGTAAGGTGGTAAATCATGGAGGTCCAAAATCAGATTCTCCTCGATACTAAATGATCCAATCACGCCATCTTCTTCGCGAGACTCAGGAACACAAAGGCGATTCCCGAATGCAAGGCATCACGTACACCGATTCGAGTAATCTCTTTACCTTCTAGGAAGATAGAACCAGTCACATGCTCTTGAAGTCCGATAATCGCCTCGGCAAGTTCAGATTGGCCATTTCCTTGTACGCCAGCAACGGCCAGAATCTCACCCGAGCGAAGTTCAAAGGAGACGTCATTTACCAGAGTTCTGCCCGTGTGATCAGAGATATGCAAGTTCTTCACTTGCAAAGTAACTTCACCAAGATGTTGTATCTCTTTATCAACATCCAGAGATACTGGGCGTCCAACCATGAGCGAGGCTAACTCTTCTTGAGAGGCGTCAGGTGAAGCTGTTCCTACAACTTTTCCGCGCCGGATGATTGTAATTTTATCGGCCGCTTCCTTAACTTCACGAAGCTTGTGCGTAATAAAAACGATAGAAGTTCCTTTTTCTTTCAGCTTCTTCATATTTCGCAATAGCTCATCAGTCTCTTGCGGAGTAAGGACTGCCGTCGGCTCATCGAGAATAAGGACCTTTGCATCATAAATAAGAGCTCGGATGATCTCAACGCGCTGCTGCAATCCCACCGGCAGATCCTGAATCAGCGCATCCGGATCAATATCAAAGTTGTA
>RFSY01000103.1 GCA_009923805.1 Actinomycetota bacterium | reverse complement strand
CCGCTTGCCTTTATGCGTGGGCGTACGCTCAATGATGCTTTTATTATTTTGGATGAAGCGCAGAACACAACACCCGAGCAGATGAAGATGTTCCTGACTCGTCTCGGTTTTGGCTCGAAGATGGTTATTACTGGCGATGTGACACAGAACGATTTACCTAATGGACAGCGCTCAGGCCTGGCAATTATTCGCGACATCCTCGATGGCGTTGATGACATCTCATTTATGGAACTCACTGCAGATGACGTTGTTCGCCATCGACTCATCGGCGATATCGTTAAAGCGTACGATAAATATGATGCAGCCAAATCGGTGCCCCGCACTATTCGCAATAATTAAACCCACGCGATGACAGTTGAATTTACTAATCGTTCTGGCGCTTTGGTGCCGGAAAAACAGATGCATACGCTCATTGATTTCGGCATCGAATATATGGAGCTCAACCCCGAATGTGCTATCTCGCTCACATTTGTCGATGTGACCGAAATGGAAGAGTTGCACATCAAATGGATGAATGAACCCGGACCGACAGATGTTCTTTCATTTCCTATGGATATGCCAGAGGAAAAGGGTGACGCTGTTACTTTAGGCGACATCGTTATTTCACCGGCGGTAGCCGAAAAACAGGCACGCAATGCTGGCCACAGCACTGAACACGAAATCTTTATACTTGCCACCCATGGGCTACTGCATATTTTGGGATACGACCACGCAGATCCTGATGAAGAGAAAGTTATGTTTTCATTACAAGAGAAGATTGTTAAGGAGTGGTCACAGAAGTGAACCGCATAAGTAGAACAATTAGCTTGACACTTGCTTTTATCTACACCCCAATAGCAAAAGGCGTCATTGGCTTAGGTAATTTAATTACTCCTGATAAAGGTTTCCAATGGGGCTTATTTACCAATGAAAACGAGTTACGTGAGCTGATGGATCATGCTCATGACCGTGGTCTCGTTGAATCTGATGAACACGAGATGATTCATAATGTTTTTGATTTAGGTGACACCCTGGTGCGTGAATTGATGGTTCACCGTACAGATATGGTCTGGATTGAACGCGATAAGACGCTGCGCCAAGCTTTATCACTTGCACTTCGTTCAGGGTATTCCCGAATTCCTGTGGCTGGTGAGAGCATCGATAACATCATTGGCATCGCTTATGTGAAAGATCTGGCACGGCGCACGCTAGATCACCATGAAGCCGAGACCACCGAAAAGGTGGAGCAGCACCTACGTCCAGCAGTCTTTGTTCCAGAAAATAAAGAAGCTGCAGAATTGTTAAAGGAGATGCAACGCGACCAGATTCACTTGGCGATTGTGGTCGATGAATACGGAGGAACCGCAGGAATCATTACGATTGAAGATATTATTGAAGAGATTGTTGGCGAAATTGCTGATGAATATGACGATGGCGTCGAATCTTTCTCATGGATATCTGAGACCAAAGCTCGTGCAAAGGCAGCTATGCACATCGAAGATTTAGCAGATGAGCTCAAGATTGATATTGATCGCGATGAATTTGAAGATGTAGACACTATTGGTGGATATATGGCTGAGAAGTTAGGCCGCGTTCCTATCGCTGGATCAACGATCAACTTGCATGGTTTCTCAATTACATCTGAGCGTCCAGTCGGGCGTCGTCGCAGAATTAGTTCCGTTATTATTGAGCGCTTAGAACAGGAGGTTGATGAGCATGAATAATCCAGAAGATACAAAGTTGGTCACTCTTGCCCAATCAACCTTGGCGCGAAGTGGATCAGTTCAAGCAGCAGCGCTGCGCGATACAACTGGTCGCACATATGTCGCAATCAATGTGGTCTCACCATCTCTTCATCTTGATGCTCTGCAAGCAGTTTTGACAGTTGCACTGGCTTCCGGCATCACAGGAATTGAAAGTGTTGTAGTAACCGGATCACAACCAACTGATGCCGAGGTCATTAAGGATTTCACACCGAGTGCGACAGTTTTTTTCATCGCATCTAACGGAGAAATAATCTCTTTTTAGGCTTATAGCCGCCTCGAAGATAAGATTAACCAATGCGCGTCGTTCGATTTTCACCACAGCCTGATGCCGGGCTAGGAACTGATCCGCTCTTTGGAATCCTTGAAGAAGATAATCAGATTTCAATTATCTCGGGGGACCCGATTTATCACGGCATTCAGCGCACTGCTGCAAAAGTTGAGCTCACTAAGGTGCGCTTACTTGCTCCTGTTATTCCTCGCTCCAAGATTGTCTGCGTTGGAAAGAACTATGCAGACCACGCAGCCGAGATGGGTAGTGCGCTCCCTGAAGAACCAATTCTTTTCTTAAAACCTAATACATCTGTCATTGGTCCGGGCGACACTATTGTCTGGCCTGCAATGGCGCCATCTATTGATTATGAAGCTGAACTTGCCATTGTTATTGGTCGTGTATGTAAAGAGGTGCCAAAAGAGCGCGTAAAAGATGTGATCTTTGGATACACACTTGCCAATGATGTAACTACTCGTGAATTACAGAAGCGTGATGGTCAATGGATGCGGGCAAAGTCATTCGATACTTTCTGTCCACTAGGCCCATGGATCGAGACTGAGTTTGTGCCAGGAAATCAGCGCATCACGACAACGCTTAATGGTGAAGTGAAGCAAGATGGCAAGCTCTCAGATATGATTTTTAAAGTCGAAGATATAGTTCATTTTGTTACCCAGGTAATGACCTTACTTCCGGGTGATGTCATTATTACCGGCACACCAGCAGGAGTTGGACCTATGCCTGAAAAATCAACGATTGTTATCTCTATCGATGGCCTTGGCCAATTAACTAATAAAGTGAGCGCTCGTCCATGAGTACTAAAAAAGTAAAAGTTCGCTTTGCACCATCTCCAACGGGGGACTTGCATGTGGGAAATATCCGCACCGCACTCTTTGATTGGGCGTACGCGCGTCACACCGGTGGAACTTTTCTTTTCCGTATTGAAGATACCGACACAACTCGTGTTACCGATGAATATATTCAGGCGGCAATAGACACTCTGAAATGGCTAGGTCTGCAATGGGATGAAGGTCCAGAAGTTGGCGGACCTAATGGTCCTTATCTTCAATCTCAACGTCTTGGTATTTATGCCGAATGGGCGCAGAAGTTTCTAGATCAAGGCGATGCTTATCATTGTTATTGCTCACCGGAAGAGTTAGAAGCTGTCCGTGAAGCACAACGCGCAGCTAATGAGGCA
>RFSY01000102.1 GCA_009923805.1 Actinomycetota bacterium | reverse complement strand
TGAAGTCGATCCGCAAGTTTGATAACAAGAACGCGAATATCGCGGGACATTGCGATAACCATCTTGCGTACAGTTTCAGCCTCGGCAGTCGGACCATAAGTCAACTTGTCCAATTTGGTAACCCCGTCAACCAAATTCGCTATCTCATCCCCGAAATCAATGCGGAGTTGTGCAAGTGAGTACGGCGTATCTTCAACAGTGTCATGCAGTAAAGATGCGACAAGAGTTGTTTCATTCAAGCCTAGTTCTGCCAGAATCAATGTCACCGCAACTGGATGCGTTATGTAATTTTCGCCAGATTTTCGTAATTGCCCATCATGAGCAGTTCGAGCTACTTCAAACGCTCGCTCAATCACTGCCAGATCAGCGCTGGGATGGTGCTCCTTGAGCGCACCGATGAGAGGCGCAATCAAGGTTTGAGTATCCATAACTTAGAAAGTTATTTGCGACCTCTGCGCTTTGGTTGATTGCGAGGTCCGCTGCCATTGGAAGGTCGTGAAGCTGCTACTTCTGCTACTGCAACGCTTCCTCCACGAGCTGCCACGCGCTTAGCGAGAGCTTGCATTGCAGGCTCTTTTTCACGAAGTGACGCTAGGAATGGTGGAGCGATAAAGATTGAGGAATATGTACCAACTGCCAAGCCAATGAAGAGAGCGAGGGAGAGATCCTTGAGCGTTCCGGCTCCAAGTAAACCCGCGCCGACAAAGAGAATGGAAGCTACTGGCAAAAGCGCAATGATCGAAGTATTGGCAGAGCGCACAAGTGTCTGATTGACAGCCAAATTAGCAGCCTGTGAATATGTCATCTTGCTCGTCGCCGCAACTGACTTTGTATTTTCGCGCACCTTGTCGAATACAACAACGGTGTCATAGAGCGAATATCCCAAAATGGTAAGGAAGCCGATCACCGTGGCCGGCGTGACGTCGAATCCAACAAGTGCGTAAATTCCAACTGTAATAAAGACGTCGTGAACAACTGCCACGATTGCAGAGATTGCCATCTTCGGCTCAAAGGCCATCGCCAAGAAGAGCATGACGACTATAAGAAAGGCGATTAAACCGTAGAGCGCCTTCTTGGTAATTTCTTTACCCCATGATGGTCCAACGAGTTGGGTATCGATTGACTCCGCAGCCACACCGAATGTAGTTGTCAGAGCGGTCTCAATGGATTGTGACTGTGCCGGAGTTACTGCACCTGTCTGAATACGAACCTTAGAAGTTCCAATTTTCTGAACTATGACTTCACCAGGAATACCAAGATTCTCAACTGATGCACGTGCTTGTTCGATTGTGACACTTGGCTTATTGACGGTATAGGAAGCGCCACCCTTGAACTCAAGACCTAGATGAAGACCTTGAATAACAAGGGCTGCAATCGAAGCAAGGATGAATACTGCAGAGATTGAATACCAACGCTTGCGATTTTCAACAATATTAAATGATGTCTCACCTGAATAGAGGCGACCACCGAGACCGGAAATCTTTGCCATCTTCTTATGCCTCCACTACTGAAGTTGATTGAGCTGATGCGCTCTTGAGCCCAACACTTCTCGCAGAGAATCCTGAGAAGCGATGCCCTGAAGAGAAGAAGTTCATTCGCGATATCACTGTGACAATAGGTTTAGTAAAGATGAATACCACAAAGAGATCGACGAGAGTTGTTAAGCCCAGTGTGAATGCGAATCCTCGTACTCCTCCGACTGCGAAGAAGTAGAGAAGAATTGCAGCCAGAATCGAGACCATATCGGCAACGATGATTGTGTGACGTGCCCGCAGCCATCCGCTTTCAACAGCCGAGCGAAGTGAGCGACCTTCACGAGCTTCATCTCGCACACGTTCGAAGTAGACGATAAACGAGTCAGCAGTAATACCAATGGCGACAATCGCACCGGCGATACCTGCCAATGTCAGAGTGAATCCAATCGCTTTACCAAGAACTAGGAAGAGCAGGTAAACCAGCGCTCCTGCTACAACTAAGGAGCCGACGGTGACTAAACCAAGTGCTCGGTAATAGAGAAGTGAGAAAATCACAACGAGCAAGAGTCCAAGCGCACCGGCGAGAAGGCCAGCATGCAATTGGTCAGAACCGAGTGTTGGAGAAACTTGCTGCACTTCACCACGATCAAATGCAAGTGGGAGCGCACCGTACTTAAGAACATTTGCTAAATCTTGCGCTTCAACCTGTGTAAATGATCCCGTGATCTGCGCATTACCTGATGGTATTGCTTCATTAATTGACGGCGCCGATACAACTAAACCGTCGAGAACAATTGCAACTTGATTTTGTGGGGATGCCAGAGTTGTCACTCGTGAAGTAAGTGCACCGAATGCTTTAGTTCCTTCACCATTAAAGGTAAGTAGTACATACCAAGAGGCAGCGCCTTGCTGATCGATGCCAGCAGATGCCTTAGAAACTTGACGACCAAGAACTTCTGCGGGAGCAAGAATGTACTTTGCAGCACCTGTTCGTGAACACGCGACGATTGTGTCAGTTGGTGCATCTGCACCTGTTCCTTGGAGACTTGCCTGCTTCGTGCAATCAAGTGCCGCAAATTGTGCATTTACTGCAGCAGATACACCTGCAGAGGGAGTTGCGGTATCGGTGCCTGCGCCAGCGAGAGCTGATGATTCAGCAAGCACCTGTCGGAATCGAAGTTCGGCAGTTTGACCAACAAGATCGACCACACGTCGACCTGAGTCACCTGGAACAGAGATAACAATCTGGCGATTTGTTCCGCTTCCTTGCGCAGTTACTTCCGATTCAGCAACACCAAGTGAGTTAACGCGTTGGCGAATAATTGAAACTGCTTGATCAATCGCCTCTGATGTTATTTTATTGGAATCATTTGAAGCACGTGGTTGCAAGGTAACGCTGGTGCCTCCACGAAGGTCTAGGCCAAGTTTGACGGAAGTGGCACCTTGAATCAGAGCAGTTCCGAGAAGGCCGACGATAATGACCGCCAATATGGCCAAGGCGCGTACTGGGCGACCTGAACTCTTGATTGTGGTCTTGCCATTATTTGTAGGTGTGGACATAAGAGGAGAGTCTAGGCGTCAGGCGCGGGCGTGTCGAAAAGAGTGGCGATGCCCGCAGGTGGCGTTCGTCCCACATGCTCCCATCCCAGTGCTGTTGCGATACGACCACGAGGAGTTCTCGCCATAAAGCCATTTCTGACCAAGAAAGGCTCTGCAACTGATTCAACTGTCTCTGTTTCTTCTCCGACAGCAATTGCTAAGGTGG
>RFSY01000101.1 GCA_009923805.1 Actinomycetota bacterium | reverse complement strand
CAATTGTGGAAAGGTTTTCAAGGAGTAGATCGATGGCGCTCTGTGGTTCGACAATCTTGGCATCATCTCTATGCCACAAAACGTCAGCTATAAACTCGCTAAAATCCGAGAACGAGATTTCGCATCGGTCCCACTCGGTATCCGATGAAAGTACCTTGCCATGCTTACGTAATTTGAATCCTTTATTCACCCGAATATCAACGATTGCTGTCTTATCCTTGCGCTTTGACGCTAATAAGGAGTTCATAGCGAAATCAGGAGGAATAGTGAAGCTATTGGCTTTCCCCTGTTCCTTAACTTCTGCATCTATTCGATCTAACCTAAAGAGGCGTACGGAAGATTTATCCAAGTCACGGCCTGCCACATACCAATGGCCATTCTTCGTTCCAACCCCAAAAGGTTCCAGGACTCTTTGCTCACTTTGGTTTTCAGCATTTCGATAACCGAATGAAATTGTGCGCCTGTCAGCGATGGAATCAATAACCTTCACAAGATTGGTATCTGAAATTCTGAGCGGATTTTCCAGAGTTGGTATTCCATCCGCATCTGATTTAATTCCAAGTGATTGCAATTTTGCTAAGGCAGAAGATGCTTGAGAGTTCAACACTGCACCGTGCCAGGCTTGTGTTGCGCTAGCTAGCAGCGCAAGCTGTGCTGGAGAGAGAGTTTCGAGATGCAATTGATATTTCTCAGGGCGGATTTTATAACCGACTTCATCTTCGAAGAGTGGATCAAACGTTCCTACCTCAATATCGATACCTAAATTGCGTAAATCTTCTTTATCTCGTTCAAACATACGTTCTTTTGCATCGACTTCACCACTGTAACCATCAACTGTTCTATAAATTTCAGATTTAGTGATCCATCGTTCAGTAGCGAGAAGTGCGATAGTGAGATTTACTAATCGCTCACTCTTCCGTGACACCGTATGCTCCTTTCGCCGGGCGCCTGCGCCGAGCTAAAACATCTACTCCGGGCGCCATTCTCCGACTTTGAATAAGAAATCCAGTGTGACCAATCATTCTTTGCTGCGGACGAACAGCTAATCCTTCGTGATGCCACCCGCGAACTATCGTTTCCGAGCTCTCTGGCTCAGTGAAATGTCCATCTTCTTTTAGCGCCTCAGCTGTTGCAGATAACTGCGTAGTTGTGGCGACGTAGGCGAGAAATACGCCACCCGGACGAAGAACCTTGGCAGCCATAGCAACACACTCCCATGGAGCGAGCATGTCAAGAATTACGCGATCAAATTCTTGGGCGAACTCTTGATCTTGCACAGAACCAACATCGAGCTTCCAGTTATGTGGAGCATCACCGAAGTAATTTGAAATATTTGCTGTTGCGTTATCTGCAAAATCTTGTCGACGTTCAACTGAATGTACAAAACCTTCTGTACCAACTGCTCGTAAAAGGGAGAGAGTGAGTGCGCCACTGCCAACGCCGGCTTCAAGGACGCGGGCACCGGGATAAATATCAGCTACGCCAACAATCATGGCGGCGTCTTTGGGATAAACAATGGTTGCACCGCGTGGCATCGATAAAACGTAATCGGCGAGCAACGGAATGAAGGCGGTGAATTTCAAGCCAGCGGTAGTGCTGACAACCGATCCTTCAGGTAGACCGATGAGATCGTCGTGGGTGATCCATCCTTTGTGTGTGTGCCATTCCTTACCCGGGGTAATTGTGAAGCTATACAGCTTTCCCTTTGGGTCGGTGAGTTGGATGCGATCGCCCGCTTTGAAATATCCTGATTTCGACACAAGCGCATCTTAGGTGAGGAAGGTGGTTCTGTCGGCACTGCGCTGTATCGTCGGCGCAATGGAAATGCTGAGACTCTCCCCTAGTCGCTTAAATGACTTCACGAACTGTCCACAGCTATATAAATACCGAGCCATTGACCAATTGCCAGAACCGCCCAGCATCGATGCCGAACGCGGAAAATTGGTGCATGCAGTCCTCGAGGATCTCTTTGAATTCCCAGCGGCGATGCGAACAATTCACACTGCTAGTGAACTCCTTCCGAAGAAATGGCTAGAACAGTTATCCGGACAACCCGAGTTGGCAACTTTGGTACTAGATGAGAAAGAGTGGATGGACCGGGCTAATTCATTGCTGACAAACTATTTCACGCTCGAGCAACCTGCCTCATTCGAGTCGTCTTTTCGAGAATTGCATTTAGAGCGAACCATTTCGGATGAGATGTATCTGCACGGATATGTTGATCGCTTGGATATAGCGCCCACTGGCGAAGTACGTATCGTCGACTACAAAACCGGTAAATCACCCAAGCCAGGATGGGAGGCAAAAGCTTTCTTTCAGTTACGCGTCTATGCACTTCTATACTGGCAGAACGAAGGCGTACTCCCCCGGCTGCTGAAAATCATTTATATGGGCAATAACAAGGTCCTGGAAAGTTCACCCACTGAAGCTGAGTTGAAATCAACTGAAAAGATTTTGACGAATATCGGTCAAGAGATTCTTAGTGCAATCGAGAGTTCAGATTTTCCTACTAAGAAATCACGGTTATGTGACTGGTGTTTCTTCAAAAGTATCTGCCCGGCACATCAGAAATAGCAGTTAATTTGCGTTGAAATACTTCGCTTCAGGATGGTGAACAATAATTGCGGAAGTCGATTGCTCGGGATGTAATTGGAATTCTTCGGATAATTCGACACCTATGCGACCTGGTTCCAATAATTCGCAGAGTTGAGTCTGTTGTTCGATATCCGGACAGGCGGGATATCCAAATGAATAGCGAGAGCCTCGATAGCCTTGATCTAAGATTCCTTGCAAATCCGGAGAATCTAAATCACGCACTGACATTTCCTCACGGATTCGTGCGTGCCAATGCTCTGCCAGCGCTTCAGTTAGTTGCACTGATAGTCCATGCAATTCCAGGTATTCCCGGTATTCATTTGCAGCGAAGAGCTCATTGGCCGCCTTGCTCACGGTATTGCCCATAGTCACTACGTGAAATGCCACGACATCTGTCTTGCCGCAATCTTTAGCAGCAAAGAAATCGGCAAGGCACAATCTGCGATCACGTGACTGGCGTGGGAAAGAAAATCTCGTTCTCTCTTTTCCTTTATCCGGTCCTTCGTGATGAAGAATTATCAAATCATTTCCTTCGGAGACGCACGGAAAATATCCATAGACAACAGCGGCTTCGAGCCAGCCATTTGATTGCACCTCATTAAGCAATTTTCGCAATCGTGGACGACCTTCGGTTTCCGCCATCGCCTCGAACTCACCGCGTGCGCCCTTAAGTCC
>RFSY01000011.1 GCA_009923805.1 Actinomycetota bacterium | reverse complement strand
GCGCTTTCAGTGCGACGGTGGATTCCACCTTGAAGTAAATACTTAGGCTGCGTCGACAACGGAGAGCTTTGCACTTTCACGAGATGCGAGTTCGTGAGTAACACCGGTCATGACTGATGAGAGCGTAAGACCAAGTGCGTCACAAATAGCATTGAGTAGCTCAGAAGATGCCTCTTTCTGACCACGTTCTACCTCTGAAAGGTAACCGAGTGAGACGCGAGCTTCACGCGCAACATCGCGCAATGTGCGTGATTGCGATGTGCGGGCGCCACGAAGAGTGTGACCAACTGCTTCACGTAATAGAACCATCACAACACCCTTCTCTTCTACTCAGTAGGTGAACCATCACCGCGGTTCAGGCCTTAAGAATACGCGCAAATGTGGCAATCGCGCTGGATATAGCCCCTGTGCGCACGCCATCTCGCCCACTACCTAGCGTAAGAAGGATACTTTCATTGATCGGCCCCTGAATCGCAATCCACACTGTGCCTTCGCGAACTCCTTGGTAATCCCCTGGACCTGCGACTCCAGTTGTGGCGATAGCCCACGTACTTCCAAATTTCTTGCGCGCACCGTTTGCCATTTCGATTGCTACTTCCTCGCTCACGACAGAGAAAGCATCAATTGTTAATTGACTTACATTCAGCTCTCGCACCTTAACTTCCGTTGTGTAAGAGATAATTCCACCAAGAAAAACTTTTGATGAACCAGGAATTTCAGTCAGGGCTGCACCTAACCCACCACCTGTGAGGGATTCGGCAATCGAGAGTGTTTGATTGCGCGAAGTAAGAATTTCCACAATTTCATGTGCTTGGGATGAAGTAGGCATTGCCGAAGTTACGCCTCTCTCCTTCGATACCAGTTACGAAGATATTCATAACCCGTTGAGATGGTCAAGATGATAGCCACCGAAATAAATCCTATGCGAAACCACTCGAGCCACGAAGGAAATGGAAGCATAAAAAACCCCACACCAAACCCCTGAGTGAACGTCTTTAACTTCCCACCTTTGCTTGCTGGAATGACCCCACCTTTGATTACTAAGATTCTAAAAATTGTAATTCCGATTTCGCGAGTAAGGATGAGAATCGTAATCCACCACGGGAATCGATTTTGAATAGAGAGCGAAATCATCGCCGAACCTATGAGCGCTTTATCGGCTACCGGATCTAGAAAAGTTCCGAGTGGGGTTATTCGATTTGCTTGCCTGGCCCATTTTCCATCAACGATATCGGTTAGACCTAATACGAAAAATATTGTCCACGCCAGGATTTGATACTTCGCATTGTTGCCGCCATCAAGAAAGAGAACATAGACGCCAAAGGGAATAAAGAAGATGCGCGTCAGAGTCAGAGAATTAGGTGTGATGAATGATGGAACTTTCATCGAGCTTCCGCCACCAAATCTGCTCCCATCGAATCAATAACAACGGCATCGATATATTGACCAACCTTGAAGGATGTTCCAATAAATGATGTTGAGCCATCTACTTCCGGCCCCTGATGCGCTGCGCGCCCCTCTTGTAACTCTTCATCTTCAATCAGCACGCGAATCTCTTCACCAATGCGAGAAGCTGCCCGAGCTGTAACCATTTCATCAGCCAATGAGGATAAGGCGCTGACGCGAGCTTGAATGATTTCATCTGCAACTTTATCTTCCAGATTAAGTGCTTCTGTATTATCTTCATCTGAATATCCAAAGATTCCAACAGCATCGAGCTTTGCCGCAGAGATAAAGTCAGCGAGTCCGTTGTAATCTTCTTCGGTCTCACCTGGAAAACCGACAATAAAGTTGGAACGGATTCCTGCCTCGGGTGATAGGGCGCGAATCTGTGAAATCAGATGCAAGAACTTTTCGGCATCACCAAAGCGACGCATACGACGCAGCACTGTTGGGCTGGTGTGCTGAAATGAGAGATCAAAATACGGCGCAACTTTCTCTGTCTCAATCATCGCTTGCAGCAAACTTGAACGCATCTCGGCAGGTTGCAGGTACGAAAGACGAACTCGTTCAACACCTGGAATATCTGCAAACTCTTGAAGAATCTTTTCCATCAATTGCAAGTCGCCTAGATCTTTACCGTAACTGGTCGTGTTCTCACTCACCAGAAAGAGTTCGCTGACTCCGTTTTCAGCGAGCCACTTTCCTTCTTGCAATATTTCAGTGGGGCGACGAGAGATAAAGGAGCCTCTGAAATAAGGAATTGCACAGAATGAACAGCGTCGATCGCACCCAGATGCAATCTTCAGCGGTGCCCATGGTGCATTACCAAGCCGCTTTCTGAACAGTGATCCGCCTGCGCCGAGTGCTGATGTGTACTGGTCATCTCGCGCTGCGGCGCGCTCGACAGGGGCAATTGGCAAGAGTGCACGACGATCTCGCGGCACATGCGAAGTGTGCGACTTACCGCTAATAATTGATTGCAAACGTTCTGAAATATCTTGGTAATCATCAAAACCTAAAATTGCATCAGCTTCAGGGAGCGCTTCTGCCAACTCTTTTCCATAGCGCTCAGCCATGCAGCCAACTGCCACTACGGCGCGGGTAGTGCCGTGACCTTTCAAGGAATTTGCCTCAAGAAGGGCATCAACTGAATCTTTCTTTGCTGACTCAATAAATCCGCAGGTATTTACCACTGCAACCTCAGCAGATTCAACATCATCTACAAGCGTCCAACCATCGGCGGCAAGGCGTCCAGCAAGTTCCTCGGAGTCGACCTCATTGCGGGCGCAGCCTAGAGTTACGATCGCAACGGTACGTGACATGAAGGTGATGCTACAGGGTCAGGTAAAAAAACTGTTATTTAAAGGTACGTCTTACTTCCTGATTCTGTTCTCCGAGTGGCGGCAACAACTTTCCGTTATAAGTGACATCAATTCCAGCAGGATTACTGAGGTAGAGGCTTATGGATTTACTTCCTTTATAGGTTTTTACATCACCTTGAAAGATCGATCCCTTAATGACTGATTTCCCGTCGACTACGACATTGATAAATGAATTTCCTCGAACCGCTGAGAGCGCAAGAGTGACTTCACCAGTTCCTTGCGATGCCATCACTGAAGGAGTTGGAGATGGAGCAGGTGTGGGAGTCGCGCTCTCTGATGGTTTTACTGCAGGAGTTGGTTCTGCAGAAGCCACAACATCTTTTGGCTGAGCATCAGGTTTTTGATTTGAGGAAACTATTTGAACTGAACCCACTATCAGAAGAATAAGAACTGAAACTGCTGCCGGAATTTTCCAAGAAAGTGTCTTCTTTTCTCGGGGAATCGTGGCGACGTTATTTTCAACCAATAAATCATGTATCCCTCGCTGATCGAGCGAGTGCTCTTCGTTATACATCACAACAAAATGTTGTGAGTCTAAGCCAAGACGCTGCGCAATATTTTTTAAGTGACCTCGTGCGTAGGTATCGCCACCACAATGTTTAAAATTATTCGCTTCCATCTCACTAAGAAGTCCGGCACGAATACTTGTAGCACTTGCCAACACTTCAATAGATAGGCCAGCGTCTTCGCGTCGATCGCGTAGTTCGCTACCTGTGGACATGGGGCTCCAATGAAAAGTGAATCAAGGGCCCTAATTATAAGTCCAGCCAGGAAGCGAAAGGAACGGGCAGAAGAATTTTAGGTTAAATGACCCCTAAAAATACTTCGGGTTTCCCCCAGACACTTAGTAGTCGCGAAGAGTGGCAAGGACAGAGTCAAGTTCGTCAGCCTTGACCATGACCGTTCGTGCTTTGGAACCTTCAGATGGACCAACGATGCCGCGAGATTCCATCAGATCCATCAGTCGACCAGCTTTTGCAAAACCAACTCGCAATTTTCTTTGCAACATCGAAGTCGAACCAAACTGTGTCCCAACTACAAGTTCCACAGCTTGAATGAGGATCTCTAAATCATCACCAATTTCCTTATCAAGATTCTTATTACTCTGCGCAACTTGTGTGACATCTTCGCGATAACGAGGTGAAAGTTGCTTCTTCACATGACTGGTTACTGCTTCAATCTCTCGCTCTGAAACATAGGCACCTTGAATTCTTATTGCTCGACTTGCTCCCATTGGAATGAAGAGAGCATCACCTTGACCTATCAACTTCTCCGCTCCTGGGCTATCAAGAATTACCCGGCTATCAGCAAGTGAAGATGTAGCAAAAGAGAGACGTGAAGGCACGTTAGCCTTGATAAGACCAGTAACAACATCAACACTGGGACGTTGTGTTGCAAGAACTAAGTGGATACCAGCGGAGCGAGCGAGTTGAGTAATGCGCACGACAGACTCTTCTACTTCTCTAGCTGCAATCATCATTAAATCAGCTAGCTCATCGATGATTACAAGAAGATATGGGTAAGGCTCTACAACGCGGTCAGAACCCGGAGGCGCCACAACTTTTCCTGCACGAACTGCCTTATTAAAATCATCGATATGCCTAAATCCAAAGGTAGCCAAATCTTCATAGCGAAGATCCATCTCTCGAACAACCCAGGTCAGTGCATCGGCTGCCTTCTTTGGGTTTGTAATAATCGGAGTTATTAAATGCGGGATACCTTCATATGCGGTGAGTTCAACGCGCTTTGGATCAATAAGAACTAAGCGAACATCATCTGGAGTTGCACGCATTAAAATAGAGGTAATCATCGCGTTGATCATGGAAGATTTACCAGCACCTGTTGCGCCAGCAACGAGTAAGTGAGGCATTTTCGCTAAGTTGGCACAGACAAAATTACCTTCAACATCTTTGCCGAGTGCAACAAGCATAGGGTGATGATCTTGCCCAGCAACGCTCGATCGCATGACATCGCCGAGCGCGACGATTTCACGGTCAGCGTTGGGGATTTCAATACCTACTGCGGATTTTCCAGGAATTGGCGAGAGGATGCGGACTTCACTGCTTGCTACAGCATAAGAAATATTCTTCGACAGAGCTGTAATGCGCTCAACTTTTACTGCATTACCAAGCTCAACTTCATAGCGCGTCACAGTTGGTCCGCGCATAAAGCCGGTGACTTCTGCATCAATCTCGAATTGCTTAAATACTTCAGTAAGTGCTGCCACAACAGATTCATTTGCCTTGCTCTTAGCTTTGGCAGCGGGTCCTATTTTTAGTAAATCTTGTGAAGGAAGTTCATACTTAATATCACTGGTGAGTAGAAGTTGTTCAGGTCGTTTATCGCTCTTGGGAGCTTCCACCAACTGAGCGACGAGTGGTACGCGAGGAATCTCGACGGTGAACTCTTCATCGAACTCCTCTTCATCTATCTCCTCATCCTGCTCGCTATTCCAAGCAACAACAGGAGATTCAAAAGGTGGAGTATCTGTGATTTCAAAATCAGATTGATTACGTGATGGTTTCTTCGACCAGAGCCACACAATGATTACTTTTAATTTTGCTCCCACCTTTGAGATGGGGGTCGCAGAGATGATGAGTAATCCAAATAAGAAAACTGCAACTAGAAGCGGGTATGCGAGCAATGATGTCATCAGCGCTACAAGAGGCTTTGCAACCCAATATCCCAGTTGTCCACCACCAGTACGAATTGCCGTAGCACCAGTTGGATTTGCATAACCGAGGGATCCGTTGAGTAGATGCGCTAATCCCGTGCTGCTCACCAGCAACGTCAAAGTACCAATCGTGATACGACCTGTTACATGGCTGTCATCAGGTTTTCTAAATAGCCTAACTGCAAAGTAAAGCAAGATGAGCGGAGCTAATAAACCGACTCTTCCAAATGCACCATAGAAAAGTGAATAGAGATTTCGACCAACGTAATTATCTGCTTTAAACCAAGTCCCCGCTAACGCTGCAAGTGAGAGCAGAAGAACTAGTAGCGCTGCACCATCACGATGATGTTCTGGATCAAGATCTCGTGCACCTCGTGCAACAAAACGAATTGCAGCTCCGAGAGTCTTTGCAATGAATCGCCAAAATGCAGTGAGCCCGCGACCTACAGAGGCGAGTACTGAGCCTGCAGAGTTGCTTTTCTTCTTCTTGGCCACACATTCAATCTTAGGTGGAGGGTATTTTTCGTGTGTGTAGGCGCGCCGTCCTAGACCTCAACGACAACCGGAACAATCATCGGACGTCGACGATGCTTTTGTCCGACCCATCCCCCAATAGTTCTACGAACAACTTGTGAAAGTTGATGAGTTCCATTGACTCCTTCTGCAACAGCGGCTGTCAGCGCTTTTTCTATCTGACCTTTTACTTCATCGAAGAGAGCTTCATCTTCATTAAATCCACGTGCATGAATATCTGGACCTGCAACTATTTTTCCTGTCTGTGATTCGATCACAACGATGACCGAAATGAAACCTTCTTCGCCTAATATCCGTCGATCTTTTAAGGAAGATTCGGTGATATCGCCGATGCTCTGTCCATCAACATAGACAAAACCGCATGGGACTGAGCCCACTACCTCTGCATGATGATCAACCAGATCCACAACAATGCCATTTTCAATAATAAAAGTATTCTCTCTGGGTACGCCGGCCTCAATTGCCAACTCAGCATTCGCTTTCAAATGCCTCCACTCGCCGTGCACTGGCATTACATATTTCGGTTTAACGATGTTGTAGCAATAGAGCAATTCGCCAGCTGCGGCATGGCCTGAAACGTGCACCATGGCATTTGCTTTATGAACTACTTTGGCGCCAAAACGTGTGAGCTCATTGATAACTCTAAAGACAGAATTCTCATTGCCTGGAATCAGCGATGAAGCCAAAATAACTGTGTCGCCATCACCAACACGAATCTGATGGTCGCCATTTGCCATCCGTGACAACGCTGCCATGGGCTCGCCTTGTGAACCTGTGCAGATAAGCACTACTCGATCATCATAATTATCTAATTCACGAGCATCAAAGAGAATTCCGGCGGGAACGTTGAGGTAACCCATATCTGAAGCAATCTTCATATTTCGAATCATGGAACGACCGATAAAAGCGACTCTGCGATCATGTAGCGCTGCGGTATCGATAACTTGTTGCACGCGGTGCACGTGAGAACTAAACGAGGCAACAATGACACGACGCTTAGTGGAAGCAATCACGCGATTGAGCGCCGGCATAATTTCACGTTCAGATGGTGTAAATCCAGGAACATCAGCATTTGTTGAATCTACGAGGAAGAGATCTACGCCTTCTTCTCCAAGGCGTGCGAAGGTGCGCAGATCAGTAATACGCCCATCGAGAGGTAATTGGTCCATCTTAAAGTCACCAGTGTGAAGAACTGTCCCAGCCTTTGTATGTATTGCAACCGCAAGTGCATCAGGTATCGAGTGGTTAACGGCCACAAATTCAAGTTCGAATGGTCCAACATCTTCTTTTTCTCCCTCGCGCACTTCTCGAGTAAGAGGTGAGATTCGATGCTCTTTACACTTTGCTGCAATCAAAGCAATAGTCAATGGCGATCCATAGACGGCAATATCGGCACGTTCGCGCAGTAGATAAGGAACTGCTCCAATATGGTCTTCATGTCCGTGCGTGAGAAAGATTCCCACAACATCTGAAAGTCGATCTCGAATATAACTAAAGTCAGGCAAAATTAAATCAATTCCTGGTTGATTATCTTCCGGGAAGAGAACTCCACAATCGACTATCAACAACTTATTATTGAACTCATAGACGGTCATATTTCGACCAATTTCGGAAATACCACCCAGAGCAACTATGCGAAGGCCACCAGCAACTAATTTGCTTGGTGTGCCGAGATTCGGATGGGGATGTTGTGTCATGCGGTGAGTTATTGGTTAATTCTTAAGAACGACGCCACCAGCAGTGAGATCTTTACGCAATTGCTCGATCTGTGCTTCGGTTGCATCAACGAGTGGCAAGCGTGTAGTTCCACCTGGTAGGCCCATAAGTGACATCGCTGCCTTGGTCAAAATTGCACCTTGAGTGCGGAATGTTCCAGTAAAGACTGGGAGGAGCTGCTGATGAATCTCAAGTGCGCGTGTGGCATTCCCCGCAAACCAAGCTTCCAGCATCGCTTTGAGTTGTAATCCAACGGTATGTCCGCAGACAGATACAAATCCCACTGCGCCAACAGATAAGAACGGCAAATTGAGAATGTCATCACCAGAGTAGACGGGTATTCCGCAACGCTTAATTACCCAAGAAGTTGCTGCAATATTTCCCTTCGCATCTTTGAGAGCCACGATGTTGTCGACAGTTTCAAAGAGCTTGACGATGGTGTCAGATTCAATCTCCACACCTGTGCGACCAGGAATGTCATACATCATGATGGGCAAATCTGTTGCTGCCGCTACTGCACGAAAATGTGCCTCGATGCCAGCTTGCGGTGGCTTGTTGTAATACGGCGTAACGATAAGAATTCCATCAGCGCCTGCTTCTTGAGATCGCTTTGCTTGCTCGACAGTGTATGAAGTCTCGTTATCACCGGCGCCAGAGAGAACTTGAATTTTAGTTCCCACAACGCTCTTTACGACTTTGATGATCTCAAGTTTTTCAGAAGATTTAGTTGTTGGCGCCTCGCCAGTGGTTCCATTAACGGCGATGCCATCATGTCCGGTATCAACCAGATGTTGAGCGAGTTTGGCGACGCCATCCCAATCGATTGCCCCATCTTTATTGAAGGGGGTCACCATCGCGGTGATTAATCGACCAAAAGGTGCTTGCGTACTCATCCGCGTATCTTATCGCTTAAGGCGCGATACGACCAGATTTTTCAAATGCCCCGTATGTTAGTGGCATCAATTTAGCGAATTCCGCTTCCATTTTTTCAGCGACCATCTCAATTTCGCGTTGCGGATAGCTTGGGAAATGTGATCCTTCGCGTGAAGTACGTAGCGATAAAAAATTCATTAGTGCGCGAGCATTCATGGAGACATACATCGATGAATATGTTGCAACTGGTAATACTGCCCGTGCAACTTCGCGTGCAACACCCGCTTCTAACATTTTCTGATAAGAATCGTAGGCAACAAGATAGGCATCTTTCATCGCCTTGACAGTTATCTCAAATTGTTCAGCTGTGCCATCTTCAAAGGTATATGCACCAGTTTTTCCTACCTGAATAAGTTTGCGCTCTTTGGAAGGGATATAAAAGACTGGTTTGAGTTCGCGATAGCGACCGGACTCCTCGTTATATGAGGCGATACGGTGGCGCATAAATTCGCGGAAGACAAATATCGGTGCCGAGACAAAAAATGTCATTGAGGTATGTTCAAAAGGTGAACCATGTCGCTCACGCGCAAGATAATTAATGAGGCCTGCAGATCGCGCTGGATCTTCGCCAATCTCATCGAGGGAGAGCTCACCGGCAGTAGAGACACGAGCGGCCCAAATAACATCAGCATCGCTGGCACTGGACTTGATGAGTTCTACAGATACATCATCTCTAAAAATAACTGTCTCGGACATGAGCGCACCTTATCTATCAACCCCCCTCCTCTTTATGGATATCTAGGGCAGAATGTCCGCGTGTCCAGAGTGAACCGCGCCACCGTTACGCAAAGTCTGAGCGTCTCCTTCACTGTTGGCCTCTACGGCATCGCATTTGGCGCTGCAAGTATTGCCGCAGGATTTTCATTTCTGCAGACATGTCTTCTCTCGCTCATCACCTTCTCTGGTGCATCTCAATTTGCCGTCATCGGTGTCATGGGAGCAGGTGGAAGTGCGCTCTCTGGAATTGCAACTGCTTCTCTGCTTGGCACGCGAAATATGTTGTATGCAATGCGCATGGCCCCACTACTTAAAGTGCGTGGCTTTAAAAAGTTTATTGCAGCCGAAGTAACCATTGATGAGTCAACAGGGGTCGCAATCGGACAAGAAGATCTCGGTGTTGATTCGATGAAACATGGTTTCTGGCTTACGGGTATTGGGGTTTATATATTCTGGAATTTCTTCACTGTTCTTGGCGCTCTCGGTGCACAAGCAATGGGGAATCCATCTGCATGGGGCCTTGATGCTGCTGTGCCAGCTGCTTTTCTAGGACTTGTCTGGCCGAGACTTCTAGGAAATTTCGAACGCGCACTTGCTGCATCAGCTCTCATCGTGGCTGTACTCCTCAGCCCCATTCTTGGAGCAGGCCTACCTATTATTACAACAGCCCTCCTTGCTGTTGTCTTCGGATGGAAGGTGCGCCAATGAATGCATACTGGGTTGGCGTCCTTGGCACTGGAGCTATTGCATTCGGACTTAAGTTTTTAGGTTACTCAATCCCGGAGAAGTATTTAACTAACCCTCGAATGTTAAGAATCAATACCTTGATTCCGATTGCGTTACTGAGCGCCCTTGTCGGAGTTCAAACAATTACCGAAAAAGGTAAGTGGGTTATTGATCAACGCCTTGCTGGGGTTGCTGTTGCGCTCATTGCCTTGAGTCTTAAAGCGCCATACTTCGTTGTGGTGATATCTGCAGCGATTACATCTGCAGTGATGTACAGAGTTAGATAATCCCCAAAGAAGTCAGCTTCGCCTTCAGATCATTATCTGAAGGTTCTGTGAGGTGTGTGCCATCTGAAAATACAAGTACGGGAATTGATTTCGCTCCGCCATTGATCTCTTGAACCTTTGCGGCTGCAGAGTGATCTGCTTCAACATCAATATGGTTGACCTGAACATCGAGTTCTTCAAGAAGTCGCTTTGAGCGGCGGCAATCTCCACACCAATCAGCTCCGTACATTGTGATATCTGCTTGAGCCATATCTCTTTCCTCCACTTACATAAAATTTTCAAGGCCGAATGTCAGCCCTGGATGTGTAACAACCTGTCGTACTCCAAGAAGTACACCTGGCATAAAACCTACTCTGTCTATCGAGTCATGTCGTATTGAAAGTGTTTCGCCAATGCCGCCTAAGAGAACTTCTTGGTGAGCAACTAATCCGCGGAGTCGCACAGAGTGCACCGGAATATCGCCAACGGTTGCACCACGTGCGCCATCGAGTGAAGAAGTTGTGGCATCTGGCATCGCGCCAAGCCCGGCCTCTTTACGTGCCTTCGACATTAAATCAGCTGTGCGTGCCGCTGTTCCAGATGGGGCATCAACTTTATTTGGGTGATGAAGTTCGATAATTTCAGCCGATTCAAAATACTTTGCAGCTTTTGTCGCAAACTCCATCATCAGAACTGCGCCAATAGCAAAGTTGGGAGCGATCAAAACACCAGATTTTGATGTGGCAAGAAGTGATTTAATCTTGGCAATGCGTGCATCATCGAAGCCAGTTGTACCGATGACCGCATTGATATTGTTCTTAATAAGAAACTCTAGATTAGCCATGACCGAATCAGGAGTCGTGAAATCTACGACAACCTGGGCACCAGATGAAAGAAGTAAGTCGAGTGAATCACCAAGATCGAGTTGCGCAACAAGTTCAAGGTCTTGGGCCTCGGTAACAGCCTTGACTACCTCTGCGCCCATGCGACCACGAGAACCAAGTACTCCGACTTTAATCATCGTCCCAACACCTTCTCGAATTTTGACTCGTTTTTAAATGGACCAACAAGAGCAAGAGTAGGCGTTTTGACCAAGAACTCGCTGGCAATTTCGCGAATGTCTTCTGTGCTCACGCGTGCGATAGCTTTAAGAATTTCATCGAAATCCATGACCTGGCCATACACAATTTCATTCTTGCCGATGCGGCTCATGCGCGAGCCCGAATCTTCCTGACTTAAGACTAAGGATCCACGAACAGCGCCTTTGGCACGTTCGATTTCCTCATGCGTCATTCCATTATCGACAACATCAGCTAAGACGCTTCTAATAATTTCAACTACTTCAACAGCTTTCGTCGGATTACATCCGGCGTAGAAACCAATGAGGCCAGAGCCAGCAAATTGCTGCGCATAGGCATAGACAGAATAAGCAAGACCGCGCTTCTCGCGGATTTCCTGGAAGAGTCGTGATGACATACCGCCACCGAGTGCTGCAGAGAGAATTCCCATCGCAAATCGTCGCTCGTCAGCCCGTGCAACGCCTTCCATTCCGTAGAACATATGTGCTTGCTCGCTCTTTTTATACATCAGGCCAACGGATTCCTGTTTCGTATTCTTCACAAGAGTATTGGGGCGCAGAACAGGAGCGGCTAATACATCTAGGAAGTTATCGCGAGACAGCGCCTCTTCAACCATGGCAACAACGCGCTTATGTTTAATATTTCCAGCAACTGCAACAACTAAATCCTGTGGCAGATACTTCTTCTTATAGTAGTTAAAAACAGTATTGCGAGACATTCCGTTGATGGAATCGATGGTGCCCAGAATTGGGCGACCGATAGGTGTATCTCCATAATACGTATCGCTAAAGAGATCATGTACTAAATCACTAGGATCATCATCGCGCATTGCGATTTCTTCTAGTACTACTTTACGTTCGGCATCGACATCGAGAGCGGTAACAATGGAAGAGGTGATCAGATCGCTAACGACTTCGATAGCCATGGGTAGATCTGTATCAATAACACGAGCATAGAAGCAGGTGTACTCCTTAGAGGTAAAGGCATTCATCTCGCCACCAACAGATTCGATGGAAGATGAAATCTCGAGGGCGGTGCGACTGGTAGTTCCCTTGAATAAAAGGTGTTCTAAAAAGTGAGAAGCACCAGCCGTAGCCGGTGCTTCATCACGAGAACCTACATTGACCCAAATTCCCACAGCGGCGCTGCGCACTGACGGAACTTCTTCCGTAACAATGCGCAGACCACTTGAGTGAACTGAGCGTCTGACTGACATGTACTTATTCAGCAGCTGGTGTTGTTCCATCTTCGAGAACTGGAACCAAAGAGAGCTTGCCCTTTGGATCAATCTCGCCGATTTCGACCTGAATCTTGTCGCCAACCTTCATGACTTCTTCCAAGTTTTCAATGCGCTTTCCACCATGCATCTTGCGAATCTGAGATACATGTAGGAGGCCATCTTTACCTGGCATCAATGAAACAAATGCACCGAATGTTGCAAGCTTTACAACAGTTCCGAGGTAACGCTCTCCCACTTCTGGCATTTGTGGATTAGCAATTGCATTGATCTGTGCGCGCGCAGCTTCAGCTGAAGGTCCATCGGTTGCACCGATATAGATAGTTCCATCATCTTCAATTGAAATTTCTGCGCCAGTCTCATCTTGAATCTGGTTAATAATCTTGCCCTTTGGCCCGATTACTGCACCGATTTGATCAACTGGAATCTTCACAGAGATGATGCGAGGAGCGTATTGGCTCATCTCATCTGGTGAATCGATTGCTTCATTCATGACATCAAGAATCGCAAGACGCGCTTCCTTTGCCTGGTGAAGTGCGCCAGCAAGAACTGATGCAGGAATTCCATCGAGCTTTGTATCAAGCTGAAGAGCTGTAACGAAGTCTTTGGTTCCGGCAACCTTGAAGTCCATATCTCCGAATGCATCTTCTGCACCGAGGATATCTGTGAGTGCAACGTATTCAACCTTGCCATCAACGTCATCTGAAATAAGACCCATAGCAATACCTGCAACTGGCGCCTTAAGTGGCACACCAGCTTGAAGCATTGACAGTGTCGATGCACAAACAGAACCCATTGACGTTGATCCATTTGAACCAAGCGCTTCAGAGACCTGACGAATTGCATATGGGAACTCTTCACGAGTTGGAAGTACTGGAATAAGTGCGCGCTCAGCAAGAGCACCGTGACCGATTTCGCGGCGCTTCGGTGTGCCAACACGTCCTGTTTCACCAGTTGAATATGGTGGGAAGTTGTAGTTGTGCATATAACGCTTAGATGTTTCTGGGCTCATTGTGTCGAGCTGTTGTTCCATCTTTAGCATATTAAGCGTTGTAACTCCGAGAATCTGTGTCTCTCCACGTTCGAAGATTGCAGATCCGTGAACGCGAGGAATAACTTCTACCTCTGCAGAGAGCGCACGAATATCACGGAGTCCGCGACCATCGATACGAATTTTGTCACGCAATACGCGCTGACGAACCAGCTTCTTCGTTAATGAACGAAATGCTGCTGAAACTTCCTTTTCGCGACCTTCAAATGCTGCAGAAACTGTCTCTTTGGTAGAAGCAGAAACTTCATCAATTTTTGTCTCGCGCTCTTGCTTTCCTGAGATTGTCAGAGCCTTTGCAAGATCATCTTTTGCTGCCTTTTCTACGGCTGCAAATACATCATCTTGGTAATCAAGGAAGACTGGGAATTCAGCTGTTGGCTTTGCTGCAACTGCAGCAAGCTTTGACTGTGCTTCACAGAGAATGCGAATAAATGGCTTAGCGGCATCTAGTCCTTGCGCAACAATCTCTTCAGTTGGAGCTTTTGCGCCAGCTGCAATGAGACCGATTGTGCGAGAAGTAGCTTCTGCTTCAACCATCATGATTGCTACATCGTCAGCTGTTACGCGACCCGCAACGACCATATCGAATACTGCGTTTTCAACCTGTGAGTGATTAGGAAATGCAACCCACTGTCCATCGATAAGTGCAACGCGAACGCCGCCGATAGGACCAGAAAATGGTAGTCCTGCAAGTTGTGTTGACATTGATGCTGCGTTGATAGCAATCACGTCATACATGTGATCAGGATCTAGCGCCATAACTGTTACAACGATTTGAACTTCATTACGAAGTCCCTTAATAAATGATGGGCGTAGTGGGCGGTCAATCAAGCGGCAGGTAAGAATTGCCTCTTCTGATGGACGACCTTCACGGCGGAAGAAAGATCCTGGAATCTTTCCAATTGCATACATCTTCTCTTCAACATCCACAGTGAGTGGGAAGAAGTCGAATTGATCTTTAGGTGTCTTTGAAGCTGTTGTTGCTGAGAAGATCATTGTCTGATCATCTAGATATACAGCTGCTGCGCCTGCTGCTTGCTTTGCCAGGCGACCTGTTTCAAAGCGAATCTCTCGCTTTCCGAACTTTCCGTTATCGATAACGGCTACTGCTGTCTTAACGTCTTGACCCTCCATTGGGTCCTCCTTTTATGCTATTTGTTTCTAATTCCAAGGTGCATGAGTGCAGCTTGGAGCGGTAACTACACGCGAGGCGAAACAAATGAATCTTCGATCGAAGTTCACAGATGAAAGCATCTGGAAACCACTACCGAGGACCATTAGTCCCCCGGCGGGTAATTAATAATTTTTGTTAGCGGCGAATTCCGAGCTTCTCGATAATTGCGCGATAACGGCTAATGTCTGTCTTTGCGAGGTACTGCAAGATGCGACGACGACGACCTACGAGCAACAAAAGACCACGACGGTTGTGGTGATCATGTGGGTTGGTCTGAAGGTGTGTAGTAATTTCTTCAATACGACGTGAAAGTAAAGCGACCTGAGCTTCAGGGCTTCCTGTATCAGTAGCTGATGAGCCGTACTTCGCAATGATTTCTTTCTTTACTGCTGGTGTTAGTGCCATGTTTCTATATTCCTTTTCATGTTAAGTACATCAGTACTGTTCAAGAGGCTTCCCGGTTTGTATCACGGGAAATCACTTTCTCGTTGGACAGGGTGAACTTTACCGGCCGAGCTATAGATAGTGAAATCGAGGCTGGAATACGCCTATTTCTGCGTTAATTCGCGGGCCTTATCGCAATCCTTCTTCATCTGTACCAATAAATCTTCTAGGCCATCAAATTTAAGTGTGGGCCGCAAATACCAGCCGAATTCGATAGATGCATTCTTGTCATATAAATCAAGACCTTCTTGATCCAGCGCATATGCCTCAACTTGTCGACCGCGCACGCCATCAAAAGTTGGATTAGTTCCGATTGAAATTGCAGCTGGCCAAAAATTAATTCCCACAGTGAGCCATCCAGCATAAACACCGTCGGCGGGAATTGTTTGACCGTCAATATTGCCGAGGTTCGCCGTTGGATAGCCAATCTCTCTTCCGCGTTTTTCACCGTGAACAACTACACCATCTAAGCGATGAGGGCGAGAAAGTAGTTGGCGTGCTTGCTCCACTTTTCCATCGATAACCAGCGCTCGGATACGCGATGATGAAATTACTTCAGTATCAGCTTTAAGATTCTGGACATCTACGGTGAAATTATGCTGCAGGCCATCTTTAATCAGAGAGTCCACATTTCCTGCAGCTTTGTGGCCGTAAGTGAAATTCTTCCCCACAATGATTGTGCTGGCATGTAGTTGGGCAACCAAGATAGTACTGACAAAATCTTCGGGTGACATTGCAGCAAATTTCTCATTAAATTTCATGACAGCAACTTGATCTGCGTTATGAATTTTAAGCAGTTCAACGCGATCTGGAAGTGTTGTGAGCAAAGTGGGAGCTTTATCTGGTGCAAAGACTGTTGTGGGGTGTGGATCAAAGGTAAGTGCCACGATTGAGCGACCATCGGCAATCTCTTTAGCGCGATTAAGTAGCTGTTGATGTCCTTTGTGAACACCATCAAAGACGCCAATGACGACTACGTTAGTCTCAGACATATCCCAATCTTGCCTTACCTAGTTCGTCGCCGCAAAAACTGCGATGGGTTTAGCTTTTGCCTCGTCATCTTTTAGGAGTGCAATCAATCGATTATCCGGCGATAAGGCTGCTGCGATAGATGTATGTCCATTTTCGGTAAGCGGGCGGCCGAAGGAAAGTTCATGGACTTCATCCAAATTTAATTCCCGCACTGCAAACGTTACCCGCGCAACATCTGCCAGGGCCAAGGGAGTAAATTTCTGTGCTTTCAACTCTTCGAATGAGACTGCATCTTTCTCTGTAAAGCCAGCTACCCGTGTGCGTCGCAAGGCGCTGAGGTGTCCGCCCACCTTGAGTTCGATTCCTAGATCACGTCCAATAGCGCGGATAAATGTGCCAGCAGAACAGGTAACTTCAATATCTACTTCTGTGGTCTTATCAAGATGGCGAATGGCAAGAATATCTAATTGCGAAATAGTTACCTGGCGAGCATCAAGTTCAAATGTTTCACCTGCGCGAACTCGATCATAGGCGCGCTCTCCCCCGACTTTCACAGCAGAGACCGAAGATGGACGTTGTGCAATAGTGCCGATCATTGATTTCAATACTCGTTCAATTTCATTGTCAGCTACACCTGATGCATCAGCTGAAGATAGAACTTCGCCTTCTTTATCATCTGTAACTGTTGAAGTTCCGAGCACAATTGTCGCCACATATGATTTATCGCCATCAGTGATGTATTGCAATAAACGAGTTCCGTTGCCAAAACCAAGTACAAGAATTCCTGTAGCCATCGGATCTAAAGTGCCCGCATGTCCTACTTTGCGGGTACCGAGTGCTTTGCGGCCCACTGCAACCACATCATGACTGGTCATTCCCCCAGCTTTATCTACAACCAGGAAGCCGTCGTTCATTAGTTCTTAAATTTATCTTCAACGATGCGCGGGGCTTTATATGCATCTTCAACTACTGGTTTTGCATTTTCGCGAGCTTTGGCAACTTCGGCATCCAACTGGTGCACACGTTCAAGTAGAGAATCAAGCGCTTTAGCTGATTCAGGTAGGCCATCAAGAATGAATTCAAGTGAGGGAGTGATTCGAGTACCTAAATCTTTTCCTACAGCGCTACGAATTACACCTTTTGCAGATTCCAGGGCGGCCGCAGTTGCAGATCGCTCTTCTTCATCACCTAGTACGGTGTAGAAGATTGAGGCGTTCTGGAGATCTCCAGTAACACGCGCATCGGTAACAGTGACAAAGCCAAGACGAGGATCTTTAATCTTTGTCTCAAGCAGCTGTGCCACTACTACTTTGATGCGGTCTGCAACCTTTTGGCTGCGGTGTGAATTTCCCAATTTACTTTTCCATTTCTTGCTATTTATGCGCGCTTCTTCTCGCGCATCTCAAAGACCTGGATGATGTCTCCCACTTGAAGATCAGCACCCTTACCAACTCCGATACCGCACTCAAAGCCCTCGCGAACTTCAGTTGCATCATCTTTAAAGCGCTTGAGAGATTCGATAGTGACCTCTTCTGCAATAACTGCTCCGTCACGCATGACGCGCGCCTTTGCATTTCTGCGGATGATTCCATCGGTAACGACAGAACCTGCAATTGTTCCGACCTTTGAAGACTTGAAGAGATCGCGTACTTCGGCGCTACCGAGCACAACTTCCTCAAACTCTGGCTTGAGAAGACCCTTGAGTGAAAGCTCAATCTCTTCAATTGCGTTATAGATAACTGAGTAGAAGCGAACTTCAACGCCTTCCTGATCTGCATAAATTGCAGTCTGTGGTTCTGGCTTAACGTTAAAGCCAATCACTACTGCAGTAGATGCTGAGGCAAGAGTGATATCGCTCTTGGTAATTGCTCCTACGCCGCGGTGGATAACACGAAGATCAACTTCTGCTCCAACATCGAGTTGCATAAGTGCATCTTCGAGGGCTTCAACAGAACCTGATACGTCACCCTTGAGGATGAGGTTAAGTGTTGAGATCTTGGATTGCTCCATGAAGTCTTCGAGTGAAACCTTCTTGCGTGCCTTCGCCAATTGCGCATTGCGCTCTGCAGCTTGGCGCTTTTCAGCAATCTGACGTGAAGTACGGTCATCTTCAGCAACGAGGAAGGTATCTCCCGCATTAGGAACAGAAGTGAAACCAAGTACCTGTACTGGACGAGATGGACCTGCTTCTTCGACAAGATTTCCATCTTCATCATGCATCGCACGAACGCGACCAAATGAACCACCGGCGACAATTGCATCTCCGACTTTCAGTGTTCCGCGTTGCACAAGAACTGTGGCAACTGGTCCACGACCACGATCGAGGTGAGCTTCAATGGCAACACCGCGAGCGACATCAAGTGCCACTGCGCGAAGATCAATTGCAGCATCTGCTGTGAGCAAGATTGAATCAATCAGATCATTAACACCCACACCTGATTTAGCAGAGACGTTTACGAAGATTGTGTCTCCACCGTACTCTTCAGCGATCAAGTTGTACTCAGTTAATTGCTGGCGGACCTTATCTGGGTTCGCGCCTTCCTTATCAACTTTGTTCACGGCAACCACAATTGGAACATCGGCTGCTTGTGCGTGGTTGAGGGCTTCAATTGTCTGAGGCATGATGCCGTCATCGGCTGCAACAACGAGAACTGCGATATCAGTTACCTTCGCACCACGTGCACGCATCGCAGTAAACGCTTCGTGGCCAGGTGTATCGATAAATGTGATTGCGCGATTGACGCCATCGTGATCGTGGTGAATTTGATAGGCACCAATGTGCTGAGTAATTCCACCGGCTTCACCCTTGATGACTTCAGTCTTGCGGATTGCGTCAAGCAACGATGTCTTACCGTGATCGACGTGTCCCATAACTGTGACAACTGGTGGACGCGGAGAGAGATTCTCTTCATCGAAATCGCTCATTTCAGCAGCTAAATCGATATCAAATCCTTGTAGCAATTCGCGATCTTCTTCTTCAGGTGAAACAACTTCGATGACATACCCAAGTTGTGCACCAAGAATTTCGAATGTATCTGCATCTACTGATTGCGTTGCAGTCACCATTTCACCTAAGTGGAATAGCGCCGAAACTAACGCTGCTGGATCTGCATTGATCTTCTCTGCAAAATCTGCAAGAGATGAACCACGGCGCATACGAATCTTTGTCTTTCCATCACCGTGAGGAATAACTGCTCCACCAAGTTGTGGTGCTTGCATATTGTCGAATTCTTCGCGCAGCGCCTTACGCGACTTCTGCTTACGTTTTGAAGATTTACTTGCATTCTTTCCAAATGCTCCTGCAGTTCCTCCGCGACCTGGTGCGCGATTTGGGCCGCCACCGCCGGGACGTTGTGGACCACCAGCTGCACCACCTGGTGCACCACCAGTGTTCGCACCTTGTGAACGATAAGGACCTTGTGACGTTGGTGCGCCACCAGTACGTGGTGGATAGTTTCCAGCTCCACCTGTTCCTGCAGGTCGTGAAGTTCCTGGACGCGCTGCAAAACCGGGACGAACAGAACCGGGACGTGCACCTGTCATTCCTGGACGAGGTGCGCCAGTTGATCCTGCTGGTCGTTGCGGTGGACGTGGAAGTCCGCCACCTGATGAAAACGGATTATTTCCTGGACGTGGTTGTGCAGGACGTGGTGCTTGTGGAACTGCGCCACCTGATGAGAACGGATTATTTCCTGGTCTGCTCTGTGTTGGACGAGGAGCTGCAGGTGTTTCAGGAGTTTGCGTTGCTGCAGCTTTTGCTTCTTCAACTGCAACTTTCTCTGCTTCACGTGATGCTTTCAGTGCAGCAAGATCCACGCCGAGTTCGGCTGCAAGTTCAGCAGCGAGTTCTGGATTAACTTCAGCGGTCTTCTTTGAGGCAGCGGTCTTCTTTGCAGCTGCTTTCTTAACTGGCTTCTTATCTTCAGCAGGTTTTGCATCCGGATAGAGCGCAACTAACTTGCGGACTACTGGTGCTTCCACTGTTGATGATGCTGAGCGGACGAATTCGCCCATTTCTTGGAGCTTTGCAAGGACTTCCTTGCTCTCCATACCGAGCTGCTTTGCTAACTCGTGTACGCGGACCTTTGACACATTTCTCCTGTCTTGGCCCGCATTAAAATTTGTGGGATGCGAGCCCTAGTTGTTCGACCTCATGATGTAAACGAGCTCATTTGAGTTTCATATCTTTCGCATCCATTTCAGTAGTTCTACTCGCACTTGTGCGATGGGATGAGTCTATCGAATCAGGCTGAAAATCCCTATTTCACGCGGGTGTATCAGGGTGAATATCTATTCGCCAGCCCGTAAGTCTCGCGGCAAGTCGGGCATTTTGCCCATCTTTTCCGATAGCTAACGAGAGTTGGTAATCCGGAACAACTACTTTTGCAGAACGTGTTGACTCATCAACAATGGTGACACTAGTGACCTTTGCGGGAGCAAGTGCGTGTGCGACAAATTTTGCAGGATCTTCATCCCAATCAACGATATCAATCTTCTCTCCATGCAATTCATTCATGACAGCTTGCGAACGAGAACCCATTGGTCCAATGAGTGAACCTTTTGGCGATACGCCAGCGCGATGTGAACGCACCGCAATCTTTGTGCGGTGTCCAGCTTCGCGAGCTACACCCATAATTTCAACGATGCGATCTTGAATCTCAGGAACTTCTAGCGCAAAGAGCTGCTTTACAAGTGCGGGGTGGCTGCGAGAAAGCATGATCTCTGGCCCCTTCATTCCTTGCTTTACTTCAACAACGAAACATTTGATGCGATCTCCGTGGTTATAGACCTCACCAGGAACTTGTTCTTGTGGAGGAATACGCCCCTCCACTCTTCCCAGGTTGACGTTAATCATCTTGGGATCCCTGCCTTGCTGAACAATTCCAGAAATAACATCTCCAACGGATGCAGTGAATTCACCAACGATTTCGGCATCATTTGTTGCGCGCATCTGCAACTTAATTACTTGGCGCGCAGTCGATGTTGCAATGCGGGCAAATCCTTCTACTTCCAAAACATCTTCACTTACTCGCTCACCGAGTTCATTAAACGTTGGAACATAAATCTGAATATCTCCACTTTCGCGATCGAGTTGCACTCGCGCATAACGATTCGGTTCTGGTGTCTCGTTATAAGCGGTCAGGATTCCAGCTTCAATTGCTTGGATGAGTTGTTCAAGTGGCATTGCCTTTGCTACAGAAAGTTGCACAAGTGAGGCAATATCGACTCCCATTACTTGTCACCATCTTTACGATTAAATTCAATTTCAACAGTTGCTCGCTTGATATCTGCAAATGCAACTACGACGTCTTTAATGTCCTTCTTATCTGTCACAGTAAGTGTGACTTCACTTTCAGAATTCGCTGCAATCCGACCGGTAACGACATCTCCATCTAACTTAACAACCTTGAGTAAACGATCATGATTCTTCGCAAAATGACGGGGTTTGGTCAGCGGGCGATCAACGCCAGGTGAAGTAACTTCCAATGTGAAGGGCGTCTCGCCCATAAATGGAGCTTCATCCAGAAGTTCTGAGATGGCACGGGAAACAGCAGTGACTTGATCCATATTCAGCGAACTTTCGCCGTCAACAATGCAGGTGACGATGCGATGTTTACCGGGAGAAACGAGTTGTACTTCCTCAAGGAAGAATCCTTGAGCTTCAACTGCAGGTGTTACCAGTTGGGAGATTTGATCTGTGATTGCCATTTCTAGCCCTTCATATTTAATTGTTGTTAAGTTGTCGATACTGCCTTACTTGAACAGGTCAAATAATACCCTGACAATCAAGACAAAGGTAACCACGAGGTAGAACTTACGGACGAACTCAGAGCCCTTATTTATTGCGACATGCGAACCCAGAAAACCGCCGGCAAGATTGAAAATACCCAGCGCTATTCCAACCTTCCACATAATGGAGGCGTTAAATCCAATCACCAAAATCGAGGCAAAGTTAGTTGCAACATTGACTACCTTCGCAATGGCAGATGCACCTACAAATGCGAAACCGAGTCCGGCGACTAGAACAATCATTAAGAGAGTTCCAGTTCCTGGGCCAATAAGCCCATCATAGAAACCGATAACGAAACCGGCAGAGATTGCAATCTGCATCCGGCGAAGGTGCGAATGCTTAAAGATCTCAAACTTTCCTAAATCTGGATGAATCAGAGTGTAGATAAATACTGCAACGAGCATCATAACGATGCCAGATTTCAATTGCGTTGTAGAGATCTGAGTAGCGAGTAAAGAGCCCAGTCCTGATCCAATAAATGCTGGCAGAACCATGGCAATGAGTAACTTGGGATCAGTCTTGATATTGCGCCGGTAATTCAGGGCTGCAGCCGATGTTCCCCAAATCGCACCAGTCTTACTCGTTCCAACTACTTCAATGACCTCTTTATGTGGAAATGCAATCAAC
>RFSY01000002.1 GCA_009923805.1 Actinomycetota bacterium | reverse complement strand
GTGAAGAAACAGTTTCAGCTTGCAGAGAGGCGGGAATAGAATTTTGGAACGATCCTCACAATTCAAATACTGAATTTTTCCGCGTTAAAGTAAGGCGCAACGTGCTGCCCGTTCTGGAAGAAAATATTGGCCCAGGAATTTCAGCAGCACTTGCACGAAGTGCTGCGCTATTGCGAGATGATGCCGATGCACTCGATGCCATCGCGGAAAGTGAGATTTCATCGCTTGACCTAAGAAATCTTGATTGCCAGGCCCTTGAGCAGTTGCCACGAGCAATTCGCACTCGCATCCTGAGACGAGCTATCTACGCGGCTGGCGCCCCTTCAGGCTCAATTACAGCCGATCATGTCGCTAGCGCTGAGGCGCTGGTCACTTCATGGAAGGGTCAAGGGCAGGTGAGCTTGCCGGGCGGTGTGAAGGTTGAGCGAATTTCGGGCAGACTTTCGCTCTTAGCCCGCAGTAATTAAACCTAATAGGCGACCAAGGAGCAGACCCGGTGGATTTAGCAGCAGTAGGAACAGATGTCGAGAAAGTAATTGCAACAGAAGAAGAGCTAGCTGCAAAGATTGCAGAACTTGCTGCTCGTGTTGATGCAGATTACAAAGATAAAAAAGTTCTTCTTGTTGGCGTTCTCAAAGGCGCAATCATGGCAATGGCTGATCTCACTCGTGCCATGCAATCTCATATTGAAATGGATTGGATGGCAGTTTCTTCCTACGGTTCCGGAACTAAATCAAGTGGCGTTGTGCGCATCCTGAAAGATTTAGATCGAGATATCACAGGACGTCACGTTCTGATTGTTGAAGATATTGTGGATTCTGGACTCACCTTATCGTGGCTTAAATCAAACCTCTTATCGCGTGGCGCAGCTTCAGTTGAAATCCTAGCGATTTTACGTAAGCCAGAAGCAGCAAAAGTTGATGTCACAGTTAAATATGTTGGCTTCGATATTCCAAAAGAATTCGTTGTTGGATATGGACTCGATTTTGATGAAAAGTACCGCAACCTCTCATTTATTGGTGTGCTTGCTAAGCACATGTACTCATAAGGAATCTCATGTCTCCCCAAAATCCAATCAAAAATTCAAAGTTTAAGATGCCGAAGAAATCTGCAAAGCCACAAGGCAATCAGAAGGCAAAGAGCGCTCCAAAGTCGCGTGCCGAAAGAATTTTTCGAGGCCCTCTCTTTTGGATAATCGTTGCAATCTTTGGTGTCAGCATCTTTGGGCAGATCACCAGCGCCGCTAATCGATATACAGAAATTCAGACATCGCAAGCAATTGATGCTATTTCTAAAGCACAAGTCGAGTCTGCAGTTCTTATTGATAAGAGCCAAGAGATTCGTCTGATACTTTCCAATGGCAACACAATAAAAGGTGCAACAAAAGTTCAGGCTTCCTACATCGCGCGTCAAGAGCCAACTCTTGTAGATGCGCTGACAGCTAATCCACCAAGTAAAGGATGGACTGTTGATGTTCCGCGCCAATCTTTCTTAACAAGTCTCTTCTTTACCTTTGGCCCAATCCTCATTATTGGCTTCCTCTTCTTCTTAATGATGAGCCAAGCACAAGGTGGCAACAAAGTATTTTCATTCGGCAAATCGCGGGCAAAACTTCAAGATAGCGATGTTCCACAAAATACATTCGACGATGTTGCTGGAGCCGACGAAGCAATTGCTGAGTTAGAGGAGATAAAAGATTTCTTGGCAGATCCTGCTAAGTACGCGCTATTAGGTGCGAAGATTCCTAAAGGTGTTCTTCTTTATGGACCTCCAGGAACAGGAAAAACTTTACTTGCACGCGCTGTAGCAGGAGAAGCAAAAGTTCCGTTCTATTCAATTTCAGGATCTGACTTTGTTGAAATGTTTGTTGGTGTCGGAGCCGCTCGAGTGAGAGATCTCTTCAATCAAGCGAAAGCAAATGCACCGGCGATTGTATTTGTTGATGAAATTGATGCAGTTGGTCGCCAACGCGGTGCAGGTATGGGTGGCGGTCACGATGAACGTGAACAAACTCTGAACCAATTACTTGTAGAGATGGATGGCTTTGAAGCCAACGGCCAGGTTATTTTAATTGCTGCAACCAACCGCCCTGATGTATTAGATCCTGCACTTTTGCGCCCTGGTCGATTTGATCGTCAGATTCCAGTAGAACGCCCAGATCTCAAGGGCCGTGAAGATATTTTGAAAGTTCATGCTAAAGATAAGCCGATATCTAAAGATGTTGAATTACGTGCATATGCGCGTCGCACTCCAGGATTTACTGGTGCAGATCTTGCAAATGTGCTTAACGAGGCAGCACTTCTTACGGCACGCGAAGGCTTTAAAGTGATTAGTAATACACAGATAGATGAAGCAATCGATCGCGTCATGGCTGGCCCACAACGCAAATCACGATTGATGTCAGAAGAAGAACGTCGCGTTACCGCGTATCACGAAGCAGGACATGCACTTGTTGCACATGCACTTCCACATACTGATCCGGTACATAAGATCACCATCATGCCTCGCGGCCGCGCCCTTGGTTACACAATGGTTCTGCCCGATGAAGATAAGTATTCGACAACTCGCAATCAGCTTCTGGATCAGTTGGCATATTCACTGGGCGGTCGCGCTGCCGAAGAACTTATCTTCCATGATCCATCTACAGGTGCATCAAATGATATTGAGAAAGCCACTGCTTTGGCGCGTGCCATGGTTACTCAGTACGGAATGACTGAAGCAATCGGTGCAATCAAACTTGGTACTGACCCATCTGAGCCATTTATGGGGCGCGACTACGGTCATCAACGCGATTACTCTGAAAACGTAGCGGCAAAAGTCGATGCAGAAATTCGCAAGCTGATTGAAACTGCGCATCAAGAAGCGTTCGACATTCTGGAAGCTAATCGCACAATTCTGGATGAGATGGTTATCAAACTTCTTGAAAAAGAGACACTTAATAAAGAAGAGATTGCCGAAATATTTACCCATGTGAGATCGTGGCCAAAGCGCCCAGCATGGACAGGATCTGAATCTCGTATCCCATCAACGAAACCTCCAGTTGATATTCCAGAGCGGATAACTCCTGTTGTTGAAGATAGTCCTAGAAAAGCGCGCAGAGTAAAGAAGGCGACGCCCGAGTGAGTGATATTTCCTCCGTTTCGATGGGGCCACATGATGGACGTGCATCGCATGCATATGATCAAGAGCGCGCGGAAAAAGCTGTCCGTGAACTTTTATTGGCACTGGGAGAAGATCCAGAGCGCGAAGGGCTAAAAGAGACACCTGCCCGAGTTGCACGTGCCTTCAAAGAAAATTTCGAAGGACTGTGGCAGAAGCCCGAAGATGTATTAACTACCACTTTTGATATCGGACATGAGGAACTCGTAATTATCCGCGATATCGAAGTTTTTTCTCATTGTGAACATCACCTCACGCCATTTCACGGGGTAGCCCACGTTGGTTATATCCCAAGCGGAAAAATTACTGGGCTTTCCAAAGTTGCTCGCCTCGTTGATTTATTTGCACGCCGTCCACAAGTGCAAGAGCGACTTACGACTCAGATAGCCGATGCGCTAGTTGAAATTTTAAATCCGATGGGCGTGATTGTCATTATCGATTGCGAACATCTGTGTATGTCGATGCGCGGGGTGCGTAAATCACGAGCTCGCACAACTACATCTGCTGTCCGTGGTGTATTGCGTGATGCCGCTACCCGCGCTGAAGCGATAAGCCTTATTACGAATCGATAATCTGCAATGTTGGTAATGGGAATTTTAAATGTAACTCCTGATTCATTTGCAGATGGTGGATTGCATTTAGATCCTGCTGTTGCAATTGCCCGCGGCCTCGAGATGATTCAAGAAGGCGCTGACATCATCGATATTGGTGGTGAATCAACGAGGCCGGGTGCCGAGAGAGTGAGCGCAGAAGAAGAACAATCGCGCGTATTGCCTGTGATACAGGGACTTGCTGGAAAAGGTGCCGCATTGAGTATCGACACAATGCGAGCCAGCACTGCCATATTGGCGGTTGAATCTGGAGCAACAATTGTTAATGATGTAAGTGGCGGCGCAGCTGATCCAGAGATGTTTAAAACAATTGCTGAACTGGGATGCAGATATGTAATTATGCATTGGCGTGGACACTCAATAGATATGAACTCCAAAGCAGTTTATGACGATGTGGTCACTGAGGTCATGGCAGAGATGGATATTCAGCTACAGAAAGCGTTGGCTGCGGGAGTTAAAAGCGAAAAGATAATTCTCGATCCCGGTATTGGTTTTGCAAAAGATGCCGAACATAACTGGAAGCTTCTGGACCACCTTGATCAATTTACTGCCCTTGGTTTTCCGATTCTCATCGGCCATTCGCGTAAACGTTTTCTTGGGGGAGATAGCCCAGACCAGCGCGAAGATGCAACTGTTGAGGTAACGAAATCTCTTGTTGGCAAAAGCATTTGGGCAGTTAGAGTTCATGGCGTGAAGCCAAATGTGGAAGTCATCCGCTCATGAGTGATCTCATCACCATTAAAGGAATCTGGGGATTTGGATATCACGGAGTCTTTGAGCATGAAGCAAAGAATGGTCAGGATTTCTTTGTGGATCTAGAGATTGAACTTGATCTATCGAAAGCTAGCGTTTCCGATAATTTACAGGACACAGTTGATTATGGCGCGCTAACAAATTTGGTTGTGGAAGAGATTACGGGTGAACGTGCTCAACTCATTGAAAAACTTGCTGGTCGAATTGCAGATCGCATAAAAAGTGGTCATCCAGAGATTGAAAAGATTTCAGTGACAGTGCATAAACCCAAGGCGCCGGTATCTGCAGAAGTAACGGATATTTCGGTCACCATCACACGATGAAAGCAGTCATTGCCTTAGGTGCAAATATTGGTAATCCACAGGAGCAGTTAGATCTTGCCCTTGTGATGTTGCGCGAGGCAACAGAAGTAATGGCAGTTTCATCTTTCTATCGAACCAAGCCAGTCGGGGGACCCGAACAACCTGATTACATCAATGCAGTATGTCTTGCAGAAAGTGAGCTACCAGCAACGGATTTATTATCACTTTTGCATGGGATTGAAAAAACTCTTGGCAGAGAGAGAAAAGAAGTAAATGGTCCGCGCACAATTGATCTTGACCTCATTCAATATGGTGCGCTACTGAGCAAGGCTGAAGAGCTAGCACTTCCGCATCCTCGTGCACATGAACGACGTTTTGTATTAGAGCCTTGGCATGAGATTGAACCTGAAGCAGTACTACTTACTCACGGCAAAATTTCAGAGCTTTTGGAGCAATTGCCTTAACACCTTAGACTTTACCCACTGCCTGCCCGGTACCTGAAAGGACTGGAGCCATGAAAGTAGTAACAAGTGCTCATGAGCTTCCTTCAGGCTGCGCCTTTGTTCCAACAATGGGTGCGCTTCACGCGGGTCATGCATCGCTTTTCACCATAGCAAAAAAAGTACATACAAACGTCGTTGCCAGCATCTTTGTAAACCCTCTTCAATTTGAAAAGCAGGAAGATTTAGATAAATATCCGAGAACTCCAATTGAAGATATTGATTTGGCTGCGAATTCTGGAGTCACACATTTGTGGCTCCCACATTACAGTGAGATTTATCCAGAAGGATTCTCAACAATTAAGGCTGGCCCCATCGCAAATCTTTATGAAGGCAAATCTCGCCCAGGACATTTCGATGGTGTCGTGACAGTCGTTCGCCGGTTATTTGATTTAGTTAAACCTAACTTTGCAGTATTTGGAGAGAAGGATTTTCAGCAACTCATACTTATCGAAGAGATTGCGCAAGGTATTGAAATAGTAAGAGCACCAATAATTCGAGAAGCTGATGGTTTGGCAATGTCATCGCGCAATGTGCGCCTTACCCCCGAAGGTAGATCAACTGCGGCGGTCATTTCCCGGGCGCTCTCCTTGGCTAAGTCAGAGAGTGAACTTCGTGAGATGCTGAGCTCTGAACCGCAATTGACTCTTGATTATGCTGACTTTATTGACGAGGAAACCTTTCAGCCCGCACAGCGAGATAGTACGAGCGTTCGAGCGATAGTCGCCGGTTGGATAAATAGTGTGCGTTTGATTGACAATATGCGGATGGAGGCTCGAGCATGAAGTTATTAGCACCTGCTCCAGGCTGGACCGCAACTGCCGATGTCATTGTTGTTGGATCTGGAATTGCAGGACTTACAACTGCGCTGCAGTGCAGAACATTTGGCTTATCAGTCCTCTTGGTTACTAAAGCCAGCGTTGACGAAGGTTCAACTAAATGGGCACAAGGTGGAATTGCTGCAGCACTTGGCGATGGTGACTCACCCGATCAACATGAAAAAGATACTTTGGTTGCAGGTGCTGGTTTGTGCGATGTGGAAGCGGTAAGAGTGCTTGTTACAGAGGGGCCTGAAGCAGTTCGCAAACTCATTGAGCGCGGGGCGATTTTTGATAAAGAAGCGAGCGGTGAAATTTCACTCACACGCGAAGGTGGGCATTTACGTAACCGAATTCTTCATGCTGGCGGAGATGCAACTGGCGCTGAAGTATCACGCGCACTTTTAGCTGCAGTTCATAACGATCCTGAAATTGAAGTTGTAGAGAATGCACTTGTATTAGATGCGCTTAAAAATGATATCGGCGAGGTCTGCGGTGTGACCTTGCACGTCATTGGCGCTGGTAGTCGTGATGGTGTTGGACGCGGAATTGCAAAGGCAGTTGTGCTTGCTACCGGTGGACTTGGACAAGTTTTCGCACAGACAACTAACCCATCAGTATCTACCGGAGATGGCGTTGCACTTGCACTTCGTGCTGGTGCAAAAGTTGCTGACGTTGAGTTTATTCAATTTCACCCAACGGTTTTATGGCTCGGTGATAACTCAGAAGGACAACAACCACTTATTAGTGAAGCAGTTCGCGGTGAAGGTGCCTACCTTCTCAATGATAAAGGTGAGCGTTTCATGCAAGGAGTTCATCCTCTTGCAGAACTTGCACCACGAGATGTTGTTGCGATTTCAATTATGAGAGTTATGAATCAGACAGGTGCTCATCATGTGTGGCTGGATGTTCGCCATATCGAAGGATTTGAAGCAAGATTTCCCACAATTTATGCATCGTGCATAGCTCACGGAATAGACCCACTTACTCAATTAATTCCTGTTGCTCCTGCATCACATTACGCATCAGGTGGCGTACGAGTTGATCTGAATGGTCGCACGAGCGTTAAAGGTCTCTACGCATGTGGAGAGACAGCATGTTCAGGCGTTCATGGTGCAAATCGTTTGGCATCTAATTCACTTCTAGAGGGACTTGTCTTCAGTGCTCGCATCGCAGCTGATATCAATGCAAATCTCCCAGAGTTGAGTGAGCCAATAGAAAATGCTTCACGTGCAATCTTGCTTGACCCAGTAGTTCGTCACGATATTCAAGTAAGTATGAGCCGCGGCGCTGGCGTACTTCGTTCATCAGATTCACTTCTAAAGACAAGCTCAGATCTCACTCGTATCGAAGATCGAATTAGTACCGTGCCTTGCGTCGAAGCATGGGAGACAACCAATCTTTTTCAACTCGCTCAAACAATTCTTAAGGCAGCGCTGATTAGACAAGAAACCCGTGGTTCTCACTGGAGAGAAGACTTTCCAGCAACGAGTGAGCAATGGAAGAAACGCATTGTGCAGCAATTAGATCAAAGTGGATATTGGACAACTGGATATCAGGAAGTGAGTCAGTCATGATTGATCGCGAACTCATCAAGCGAGCCTTGGCAGAAGATTTACAAGGCGGGCAAGACATCACATCTGTTGCAACAGTTTCAGGCAGCGAAAAAGTTGTCGCTGACTTTGTAGTACGTGCCAGCGGTGTCGTGGCAGGTATTGATATGGCACGTGCTGTACTGGAAGAAGTTGGCTTGAAAGATATTTCAGTTCTGGTTCAAGATGGTAGCCAGGTTGTTGCTGGTACAACTCTGATGACAGTTCGAGGAGATACCCGAGCAATTTTGCTTGCCGAACGCACAGCGCTTAATTTCTTGGGACACCTCAGCGGTATTGCAACTCTTACTCGCACATGGGTAGATGCAGTTGCAGGTACTCAATGCAAAATTAGAGATACTCGAAAGACAACACCAGGAATGCGTCTTCTTGAAAAATATGCGGTGCGTATGGGTGGCGGAACTAATCATCGTACGTCACTCAGTGATGCCGCACTGATTAAAGATAATCACATCGCAGCAGCTGGCGGAGTCAGTGCAGCATTTACAAAAGTGCGTGCGCAATACCCAGACGCAGAGATTGAGATTGAAGTCGATAACCTGGACCAGTTGCGTGAAGTTCTACCGCTGAAACCCGACCTTATTCTGCTCGACAATATGAGCCCTGCTCTATGTAAAGAAGCTGTAGGAATAGTTGCAGGTGGAGCAAAACTTGAAGCATCAGGTGGAATTTCACTTACTAACGCTTTGCAATACGCCCAGACAGGCGTTGATTTTCTTGCAATTGGAGCGCTCACTCATAGCGCTCCTGTTTTAGATATCGGATTAGATTTGAGAGCGGAGTAGATATGTTGTTAACAGTCGATGTAGGAAATACCAATACAGTTCTTGGGATTTTCGATAACCAGGATCTCGTTAAGTCATGGAGAGTAAAGACTGATCCACGCACAACGGCAGATGAGCTTTGGCTTCAATACAGCGCATTAGTATCTGGCTACAAAGTCAGTGGCCTCTCCATCTGTTCTACAGTGCCGGCGACTCTGCGCGAACTTCGCACCATGATTGATACTTATTTTCACGATATTCCAGTAACTATTGTTGAACCAGGAACAAAGACAGGTGTGCAACTACTTGTAGATAACCCAAAAGAAATTGGTGCTGACCGAATCGTTAACACTTTGGCAGCTCACACTCTCTACGGAGGACCAGCAATTGTTGTTGATTTCGGAACTTCAACAAACCTCGATGTCGTATCTCCCAAAGGAGAATTCTTAGGGGGAGCGCTAGCCCCAGGAATCGAAATCTCTGTAGATGCATTGGCTGCACGCGCCGCGCAGTTGCGCAAAGTTGAATTAATTCGCCCTAAGAATGTAATCGGTAAAAATACAGTTGAAGCCTTGCAATCTGGAACTATCTTTGGATTCGCAGGCCAAGTTGATGGATTGGTTGAAAGAATTACTTTAGAACTTGCCGATAGTTATAAGCAGGCCCCAACAGTGATTGCTACAGGTGGACTGGCACCCTTAATGATTGGCGTTTCAGAAACAATCGATGAGCATGAGCCAGATTTGACCCTGATTGGACTTCGACTTATTCACGAGAAGAACATCCCGAGCTGAACTACACACCGGTAGACTCAGCGCCACTATGACTAACGAAAATCCACCGGCACAAGACGACGATCTACCCGAGCAACTTCGGATTCGTCGCGAGAAGCGTGCCAGCCTTCTTGAGCGTGGAATTGAGCCATATCCAGTTGCAGTGCCTCGCACTAAATCTCTCAAGGAAGTTCGCGAAAAGTACACCGGACTCGAGATTGATGTTGCAACAGGAGATGTAGAAAGCCTTACAGGTCGAATTATCTTTAAGCGCGACACAGGCAAACTTTGTTTTGCCACTCTTCGAGAAGGTGACGGCACTGAACTTCAAGCGATGTTGTCACTCGATAAAGTTGGTCAAGATCAGCTCGATGCCTGGAAATCAGATATCGATCTTGGAGATATGGTCTCTGTTACCGGCGAAATCATTACTTCTAAGCGCGGCGAACTTTCTATTCTTGCCAACTCTTGGGCGTTAGCATCTAAATCACTTCGTCCACTTCCTAATGATCACAAACCTATGTCTGAAGAGACTCGTGTTCGCATGCGCTACGTCGATCTCATTGTGCGCCCGGAAGCTCGCGCTGCAGCGCGGATGCGTCCAGCGGTAATGCGTTCGCTTCGCGAAACTTTTACCAATCAAAGTTTTATTGAAGTTGAAACTCCCATGTTGCAGGTAATGCATGGTGGTGCGGCAGCTCGCCCATTTAAGACTTTCAGTAATGCCTATGACATGGATTTATATATGCGTATTGCACCTGAGCTTTTCCTTAAGCGGTGTGTTGTCGGTGGCATGGAGCGGGTATTTGAAATTAACCGTAACTTCCGCAATGAAGGCGCTGACTCTTCCCACTCACCCGAATTTGCCATGGTTGAGTCATATATGGCTTACGGTGATTGGCGTTCAATCGCAGATGTCACTCGCGAACTTATTCAAAATGCGGCAATGGCAGTAGCAGGTTCTCATGTAGTGACGCATCATGATGGAAGACAAGCCAATCTTGGTGGGACGTGGAAAGAGATTTCTCTCTATGACGCAATCTCTGAAGGCGTGGGAGAGCAAATCACAGCGCTGACTTCTATCGATGATCTTAAAAAAGTTGCCACCAAACTCGGTATGAAAATCGACCCAAAGTGGGTAACTGGCAAGCTTGCAGAAGAGATCTTCGAGCACGTTGCACAAGATAAGTTAATCGAACCAACATTTGTCATGGGTTACCCAGTTGATACTTCACCTTTAGTTCGTGGACACCGGGAAATCCCTGGCGTTGTTGAAAAATGGGATCTCTACGTTGATGGTTTTGAATTGGCGACAGGTTACTCAGAACTTATCGATCCAGTTATTCAACGCGAACGTTTGATTGAACAATCACAACTTGGTGCAAAAGGTGATTTAGAAGCGATGCAAGTTGATGAAGATTTCTTGCGCGCCATGGAATTTGGAGCGCCTCCAATGGGCGGAATGGGAATGGGTGTTGATCGATTGCTGATGGCGCTCACCGGACTTGGCATCCGAGAAACTATTTTATTTCCACTAGTAAAGCCCGAAGCTGATTAACAATGTTGGTCATAAGAGCTGCCCGAACAACTGATGTAAAGGCCATCCGCGAACTTATTGATTCGTATGCAACAGAGAAGAAATTGTTAACTAAGGAGACAGTTACTCTCTTTGAGAGTGTGCAGGAATTTACTGTTGCCGAACTCGATGGAAAAGTTGTTGGGTGTGGAGCACTTCATATTCTTTGGGAAGATTTAGCTGAAGTTCGCACTGTTGCAGTTGTTAAGAGCATGCACAAGCAAGGTATCGGAAATAAGATTCTTGAAAGAATTATCGAACGAGCACGCGAAGTAGGCGTCCAACGAATTTTCTGTCTTACCTTTCAAACCGAATTCTTTGGTCGCCATGGCTTTGAAGAAATTCAGGGAACACCCGTAGATCACGATGTCTATCAGCAGCTTTTGCGCTCCTATGACGCCGGTGTTGCCGAATTCCTGGATCTGGAATCTGTGAAGCCAAATACCCTGGGCAACACCCGAATGCTGCTCAACCTCTAGCCACCCGAGGGAATATTTGCCCCATATTTAGGGTTCTACGAGACAGCAAGCTTTCCACCTCGCGCCTTCCCTACGCTGGGTTATAGGCTTATCGCAGAACCAGAAGCACGTGAGAAATAGAAGGAGTCAGCCCATGTTTGAGCGCTTTACCGATCGAGCCAGACGAGTCGTAGTTCTTGCTCAAGAAGAAGCACGCATGCTCAACCACAATTACATCGGCACAGAACATATCCTCCTCGGACTCATTCACGAAGGTGAAGGCGTTGCTGCTAAAGGTCTTGAATCTCTTGGAATTTCACTAGAAGGCGTTCGCGCACAAGTAGAAGAAATTATTGGACAAGGTCAGCAAGCACCAAGTGGCCATATTCCATTTACTCCTCGTGCAAAGAAAGTTCTTGAACTCTCACTTCGCGAAGCACTTCAACTTGGTCACAATTACATTGGAACAGAACACATCCTGCTTGGTCTTATCCGTGAGGGCGAAGGTGTTGCAGCTCAAGTTCTTGTAAAACTTGGCGCAGATCTCAATCGCGTTCGTCAACAAGTAATTCAACTTCTCTCGGGTTATCAAGGAAAGGAAGCTGTCACACAAGGTGGACCTGCAGAAGGAACTCCATCAACTTCATTGGTTCTTGATCAATTTGGTCGCAACCTCACAGCTGCAGCTCGTGAAGGAAAACTTGATCCAGTAATTGGTCGCGAACTTGAAATCGAACGCGTTATGCAGATTCTTTCTCGTCGTACTAAGAACAACCCAGTATTAATCGGAGAACCAGGTGTTGGAAAAACTGCCGTGGTTGAAGGACTTGCACAAGCAATTGCAAAGAATGATGTTCCTGAGACTCTCAAAGATAAGCAGCTCTACTCACTAGATCTTGGTGCCCTTGTTGCTGGATCACGTTACCGCGGAGATTTTGAAGAGCGCCTCAAGAAAGTTCTGAAAGAGATTAAAACTCGTGGCGATATCATTATCTTTATCGATGAAATCCACACACTTGTTGGCGCAGGAGCAGCAGAAGGTGCAATCGATGCAGCAAGCATCTTGAAGCCAATGCTGGCACGTGGCGAACTCCAGACAATTGGTGCAACAACGCTGGATGAATATCGCAAGCACATCGAAAAAGATGCTGCCTTAGAGCGTCGTTTCCAGCCAATCCAAGTAAAAGAGCCATCAGTTGCTCACACAATCGAAATTCTTAAGGGTCTTCGTGACCGCTACGAAACTCACCACCGCGTATCCATTACCGATGGCGCACTTGCAGCAGCTGCAAATATGGCAGATCGTTATGTTTCTGATCGATTCCTTCCAGATAAGGCAATCGACTTGATTGATGAAGCAGGTTCACGTCTTCGCATTAAGCGTATGACCGCGCCAGCAGAGCTACGCGCATTTGATGACAAGATTGCTGAAGCTCGCAAAGCGAAAGAATCTGCAATTGATGGACAAGATTTTGAAGGCGCAGCAGCTCTTCGCGATAAAGAGAAGACTCTTATCCTTGAAAAGCAGGAAGCTGAGAAGAATTGGAAATCAACGGATCTCGATAAGGTCACTGAAGTTGATGAAGAACTCATTGCTCAGGTGCTATCAGCATCTACTGGAATTCCGGTATTTAAATTAACTGAAGAAGAGACAGCCCGTCTGCTTCGCATGGAAGATGAACTTCATCGCCGTGTTATCGGACAAGATCAAGCGATCAAAGCTCTCTCACAAGCTATTCGCCGTACCCGCGCAGGACTTAAAGATCCTAAGCGTCCTGGTGGTTCATTTATCTTTGCCGGTCCTTCTGGTGTAGGCAAGACAGAACTTTCACGCACACTTGCTTCATTCCTCTTTGGTGATGAGACTGCGTTGATTCAGCTCGATATGTCTGAATATTCAGAACGTCACACAGCATCACGTCTCTTTGGTTCTCCTCCAGGATATGTTGGATATGACGAGGGTGGACAGTTAACTGAGAAGGTTCGTCGTCGCCCATTCTCAGTAGTGCTCTTTGATGAAATTGAAAAGGCACACCCAGATATCTTTAACTCACTTCTCCAGGTACTAGAAGATGGTCGTCTGACTGATGCTCAAGGTCGCACAGTCGACTTTAAGAACACGGTCATCATCATGACAACAAACCTTGGAACACGAGATATCTCGAAGTCACTAGGTCTTGGTTTTGCTAATGCTGAGGATGATCTAACAAATTACGATCGCATGAAGGGCAAAGTTCAGGACGAACTCAAGAACCACTTCCGTCCTGAGTTCTTGAACCGCATCGATGATGTAATCGTCTTCCACCAGCTCACACGAGATCAGATTATTCAGATTGTTGATCTCATGATTGCTAGCTTGGATGATCGCCTTAAGGCAAAAGATATGGGCATTGAATTAACACAGGCTGCAAAAGATTTACTTGCAGTCCGTGGTTATGACCCACTCTTAGGTGCACGTCCACTGCGTCGTGTTATCCAACGTGAAATTGAAGATTCACTCTCAGAGCGAATTCTCTTTAACGAACTTAAGGCAGGAGAAATTGTTCTTGTCGATGTCGAAGGTGAAGGCGCAGATGCCAAGTTCACTTTCGCAGGATCAGCAAAGGTTGCGACACCTGATAGTCCAGAAGATTTAGCGGAAGCACCAACTGCTTAATTAATTTCGCGGAAGCGAAAACTTGGAACTACCTCGAGCTTCGATGAGTCCATCATCAAGGAGTGTCAGCAGCGCCTTCTCTAATTGAGAGGGCACATCCCATAACTGATCAATCTGCGATTTGGTAAGCACATCATTCTCGCGAAGTGCCTGCACAATTGTTCCGCGACATTGCCTATCTGTGCCATGCCAGGTCTGAGTGCGCTTTACTTGATCTGATTGCGGATAATCCAAACTACGCCACGTGCATTCATTAGCAACAGGGCAGATTCCACACTTGGGTGATTGCGAAGTACAGACCAGTGCACCGAGTTCCATCGTTGCAGCGGCCCACAGATGAGCATCTTTCTTAGGAATGAGTACTTCGTATCTAAATTTTTCTTCTTTAGTTGCTGATGGTTTTGGTGATTGCACTCCATCGAAGATGCGGGCAAAGAGTCGTCGAATATTGATATCAAGAACCAGCGAACGGCCGCTAAATGCAAATGCAATCATTGCAGCTGCGGTGTATTCACCGATGCCGGGAAGGGCACGTAGTTCTACTTCTGTATCTGGAATAACACCTTTATATTGTTGCGTAATAACTTTGGCACATTCATGTAAGCGAAGTGCGCGACGCGGGTATCCCAAACGCCCCCATGCTGTAATCACTTGGGCAGGAGTTGCTTTTGCTAGGGCAGCTGGCGTTGGCCAGCGCTTCATCCACTCGGTATAGACAGGCAGAACTCGGTTGACGGGAGTTTGCTGCAACATAAATTCGGAGACTAAAACGCCCCAGGTATCAGTCTTACGCCACGGAAGATCTCGCTGATTCTTCTTAAACCAGGCGATAATTTCTTTCTCGTACATTAATCGCCAGTGATTTTTACTCGCTGCAGCGCTTGATCTAGCCGCGATACTTCAACAATCTCCATGCCATCAATTTTCACATCTGACCCTGCTGGAACTAATGCGCGTTTAAAACCAAGGCGATATGCCTCAGCTAACCTGCGTGAAACTCCACTGACTTTGCGAATTTCACCAGCAAGACCAACTTCACCGATTGCAACAAGATCAGCAGGAAGGGCTAAAGCTTTTGCAGCAGATGCCACAGCAAGAGCAAGTGCTAGATCGGCTGCGGGTTCAGACATCTTCATGCCACCAACTGTTGCTGCATAAACATCACGCCCACCAACGCGTACACCTGCACGAAGTTCAAGAACAGCTAAGGTCATTGATGTGCGAGCAGAATCAAGACCGCTTGTTACTCGACGGGCATTTCCAAAATCACTTTCACGGCCAGCGCTGACTAACGCTTGAATCTCGGCAAGTAGCGGACGTCGACCTTCGAGTGTGACAGTCACACATGTGCCGGGAACGGGTTCAGTATGTCTCGATGTAAAGAGTCCGGTGGGATCTAAAACGCTTTCAATTCCGGTATCACTGAGATCAAAGCAACCAACCTCATCACTGGCACCAAAACGATTCTTGATTGCTCGGATGAGGCGAAGGCGGGAATGACGTTCGCCTTCAAATTGCAGAACGACATCGACAATATGTTCAAGAAGTCGTGGCCCGGCAATTGAGCCATCTTTTGTCACGTGGCCAACGAGTAGAAGAGTGATATCGCGATCTTTACAGATACGAATAAGAGCGCCGGCAACTTCGCGAACTTGAGTAACGCCACCAGGTGAACCATCTGCAGTTGATGAACCAATTGTTTGAACTGAGTCGATGATGACAAGCTGTGGTTTAACGGCATCGATATGTGCGATGACCGCACCTAAATCTGTCTCTGAAGCGAGAAAGAGTTGCGGATCAATTGCCTTGATGCGCTCGGCGCGAAGGCGAACTTGCGATGCGGATTCTTCGCCCGAGATATAGAGCGCAGGAATTCCCTTAGCTGCACTTTGCGCTGCGACTGAAAGTAGGAGCGTGGATTTACCGACTCCGGGTTCACCAGCAAGAAGTATCGCCGCCCCCGGAACTAATCCTCCACCGAGTACGCGATCCAGTTCTGAGACTCCAGTTGGTTTTGCATGTGCTGCAGATAGATCAACATCGCCGATAGGGGTTGCTTTTGCAGTGACTGAACCTGCAACGAGCGAAAGTTTCTTAGGAGCGGCTAACTCTTCAACGCTTCCCCAAGCTTGGCATTCACCGCAGCGGCCGACCCATTTTTGCGATGTCCAACCGCATTCAAAACAGCGATATGGATCCTTCTCAACTTTGGCCATAGTCGTAGATTAGACCAGAGAACCGACTACTTACCGGCGGCGATTGTTGCTGGGTGTTGAATGATGAAGAGAGGAAGCGAGCGTGCCTGCGCATCTTTGATGCCCTGCACGCGCCGATCGCAATGCTCGGCCAAGATTGCATAAGCATCTTTACCCATTAACTGCTGAAGTTCGGCCTTATTTGAAATATAGACAGGTTCGCTACCAATGTGCGCGTCGGTATTACTTGTGCAATACCAATCGAAATCATCTCCGCCATCGCCCCAACCGAGACGTTCATATTCACCAATTACTGTTACCGAATATTCGCGCTCGCCGACTTCACGAGTTTCATAACTGCGGCGAAGTGGAAGTTGCCAACAGACATCTGGTTTTGTATCTACAAAGTGGATGTTGCGCTTTTGTGCAAGATGGTGAAGTACGCAACCAAATGCGCCAGTAAATCCTGGAGCCTCATGTCCTTTACGGTTAAGAAAGATGCAGGCATCATTGACGGTACGAGTTTTGCGTTCTTTATCTTCATCTAAATCTGTAATGCGAAGTTGGCCGCCTGGTTTCTTTGGGCGAGCTTCTTCATAAAATTGCCACATATCTGGAGTCAAGAATTCCGCAGCTTTACGTACGCGCTCTTCATCATCTTCATCGGAATACATTGCACCTTCGGTGCAGCAACCGTCATTGGGGCGATCCTTAAAAACACCTTGGCAGCCATCGCCATAAATGCAGGTCCAGAACGAGGTCAACCAGGTGAGGTCACACTTGAAGATTTCTTCTTCATCATTTGGATCTGTGAATTCGACCCAGTCACGCGCGAAACCTGGCTTTATCTCTGACATAGTCGCAGAGCCTACGCGTACTCTTTCGCCATGGCTAATTACGATGGCATCAATCAGGTAGCAATTATCGGTGCCGGAACAATGGGTGAAGCATTTATTGCAGCCCTTATTCGCTCTGGCATGAAGCCATCTGCTATTGCTGTTGTTGTACGTCGTGAAGAACGCGGATTGGAGCTATCACAACGGTACGGAGTTCTCGTTAAGTCACTCGCAGATGCGGTATCGGCCTCAGATGTATTAATTCTTGGTATCAAACCACAAGGACTCACTGATCTCATGTCCGAGATTGCCCCACACCTATCTGCTAACACTCTGGTTCTCTCACTCTTAGCTGGCAAGACAATTGCTGGAATTTCTGCTGGTCTTGGCGGACATCGATCCATTGCGCGAGTGATGCCGAACACCCCAACTCTTGTTGGAAAAGGGATGGCTGGCTATTCACTCAGCGATGGCGTTACGCAATCCCAGAAAGAATTTATCGTTCAGTTATTAGCAGCAACTGGAAAATCTATTGAGATTCCAGAAGAACTACAAAATGCGCTGACTGGAACAAGTGGTTCGGGACCTGCATATTTCTTTAGATTTGTTGAGGCGATGGTTGATGGCGCAGTTGAACTTGGGCTTTCGCGCGAGGATGCAACTACTTTAACTATTCAAACAATCGTTGGTGCAGCAACGCTCCTTGAAGAATCAGGTGAAACTCCCACCAGACTTCGCGAAAAAGTGACTAGCCTCAAAGGCGCGACTGCAGAAGCGTTAGAAGTTTTCAATGAGGCAGGCATCTCAGAGATAGTTGCGAAGGCCATGGCAGCTTCGGCGAGACGGTCTGAAGAACTCGCACAGTAATGAAAAGATTAGTTCTTTTATTAGTAGTTGCACTTGCTCTGGCTACACCTGCACAAGCAGTTCAAAAAAATATTGTGGTGAAGAAATTAGATAGAGCAATAGCCGCGCCAGATGCGGAGTTGCTGGTTCTTTCTGGATCATCAATTATTACGATTTCAAATACAGATGCCATGAATTCAAATATTGTGCTGAACGCAGTGGATGCTAGCGGAGCCCAACAATGGCAAAAAACCATTGATTCTGGCGTAGATGAAGTGGCTATGAGCGCGAGTGTGGATACTGCTGGAAATATTTGGCTTGCTGGCTTCTCGGCAGAGAAGGTAATTGTTGAAACAGCCACCGCCCCAGTAGTTGCCGAAAATCCTGATTCAGTTCCTATCGAAGCTGTGCAACAGTTACGGGGTGATTCAAACCAACTCACTGTGTGGAAAATTTCTCCAGTCGGAGATGTATTGGCCACCTATCTTTCGCCACAGGATATTCCGGGTCTAATTAGCGCTATTTCAGTCAATGGCACAGGAGTATCGATTGTTGGCCACATTCATGATTCTCCTTTCGTGCAAACCATGACAAGTGCGGGAACTTTTGGAAAAGTGATTCAGATAGGAACGAGTAAGACAACGTTTAGCGCAGTTGTGCGAAATAGCGATGGAAGTACCAGCATTTTTGGTTCAAGCTCTGAAGCACTTGCCAAAAAGAAATTAGCTGGAGTACGTGATGGAATCCTGATGAAAGTATCAAAAACTGGAGTTATCACATCCCTTGTAAGAAGTTCTGCAATAAAGGGAGATCGCTCATGGATCTCAGCAGATTCCTCTCTACTCTTAAGTGGCTATGTTAAAACTGGGAAAGTGATAGAAACTGCCGTAACAAAATTTTCATCTACCTTTGTGCCTTCCTGGACAATTCGAATTCCATCTAACGGTGCCTCAGCGGCAATCGCCACAGGTGTCACGACATATGCAGCACTTGGATCAAGGGCAGCAATTAATAATGTAATTGGCTGGAAACCAACTGGTATTCAATTCTTACTACTTGGCTTTGATTCAAAAGGCCTAATATCTAACGCATATGGCTCAACGGAGTTAAGTTATCCAATTTCGATAACCTATTCAAAGGAGTTAGGTATTGTCGGTCTGGCAAAAGCTACCGATGGAAGCACTTCAATCTTTAAACTTGCTAACCGCTAAAATTAAAAAGTCTAGTTAAGGGCGGAACATTGATAGCTGGCCTTTATAGCCAGCTACTAGATATCGAACGTGATTAATTACAATCCATGCAGATGAGATTCCTTCAGAGTTCTCCTCTGTTGAGACCAAGCTAATCGTTTGGGCAGGTTTTGATCTATCGAGAACACACAGGCGCTTGGCGCAGTTAAATGCGATGGATGAGCCATCAATATTGAGGAATTTGCTGGGAGCCCCGTAATTTGTAGTGGCGGCAACATTTTGCTCAGCTGCTGGCTGAAGAATGCTCCATCGGATCATATTGGGATTAGGAATACTTGTCGGAGCTGCAATCATCCAACTCGCCACAATTCCATCGAGTGTTTTAACAATCGAAACATCATAGCCAGTCATTGGAACTACTGATCCTGATGTATCTAGATTGAAATAGCTCCAGGCAGAACCAGAAAACGTGTCTCGGGATGCAACGCGCACTTCTCCTGAAGTGGCTTCCTTCTTCTGATTGATAGTCAGTACTGAATCATAAATAACGTAAGTCTTCTTACCATCGAATGCAGCCTTTAAGTGGAAAGCAACATCTCCCGTAGAACGCCCATCAGTTTTACGATCTCCATCTACTAACTCGTATCTCCATTCTGAAGTGTTAATTGCCTTAGTCGCACCTAGCAAAATTCCCTGGCTCTCATCTCGATAAAAGACTTGGATACCGCCGGCGGTTGCAACACAGGCGCTTGAAATGCTCACATCACTTGCAGTACGAACTCGAACCAAATCCTTGTAATCATTTACTGCAGAACCATTTCCATCAACAATCTCAAATGAGAATCTCTTCCCATCATATTTTGCATAATGGAGATCGCGATCCTGGCTTTCCGAGTAAAAGAGGTGCAGGGTCTGCTTAATACCTGATCCATTTACACAGGCAGAGATTGGGCTGGTAATTGCACTCTTAGTGCGAGCCCCGCTTCCACCGGCACCATCAATAATTAACCTCTTCCAAATCTTTCCGTCCCAAGATGCAAGTTTGAGGTTGCCAGATTTAGCATCTGAATAAATAAGCGTTGGCATGCCGTTGAAATTAATACTCGTAACGTTTTTTGCTGACGATGCAGGATCTATCACCACGCTCTTCCATGATTGTTGTGGTGTTGTTGGGGTAGTAACTACTGCCTCTGATGCCCCATTCGAATTGATAGCAGTAATGCTAAAGGTATAACTGGTGCCATTTTTTAGCCCCGTAAAAGTAATCGGTGAATCAGTTGAACTCTTTACCTGGTCAGTTTTAATATTTTTCACGGAATAACTGGTTATTTGAGCAGAGCGAGCATTCGCTGGTGGATCAAAGGTAACTATTGCAGCTCCATCGGAAATAAGGGCCGCAGCATTTCGTACGGTTTGTGGAATTCCAACAGCAACTCCAACGGGAGGTTTGCGTCGTAAATCTTCCATCATTGCAAGAAGTAAGGGGCCAGGCTCCCGAAATGTTTCTCCCGCTTCAAGATTCGGAGTCATAATTCTGTTTAGTGCAGATGAGTTATATGTAGTCTCATCAAGGTGGCTTACTGAGGAGCCTTCCTCGTAGCGCGCAGGTGTATAGAGAATTGGTTTCACTCCCCCGTTAGCAGCGATTCCGAGTGAACCAGACCAGACCAAAGTAGATGTCATCGCTTTACCAAGTTCTATCGATGGAGATGGCAAATCAGAGAGACGTCTGCCATCGGAAGTTTGCGCATAAGCATCAAAAGGAGTTGGTTGTTCAATATTTCCGTATCCGAAGAATTTGTCATAAGAATCTGTGGAAAGAAATCCAAGCCCGTGTGCCATTTCGTGAAGGAAGACAGATTGAAGGTCGTACTCACTCCTACTTGGCGCTCCATCATTTCGGGTATCCCAGTTAGCAATCGAATTAACTTGGATCAGCATCTCTGGATTATCTGGATCTAAATCTTTACCTGCTAGCGCATTCGCAAGCGCAGATGGATACCAGAGAGTTTGATCGGGTGCTCCTGAAAACTCCGAGTAATAATTTCCGGGACGCGCACTACCTAAGATTCCATAGGAAGCAGATCGTCCCCAAGTAGCATCGATTGTGATGGGAACCGATGAAGCAAAATTTGCTTGCCAAACATCAACTGCCGCTTGTAAATCTTTCTTTGCCCACTCGGGAAAATTTTTATAGGTAACAGTAAATTTAGATTTCTGTTCAAGATGTACAACTTTAGGAGGACGGCTTTGAGTGCTTTGCGTTGCTGATCCCGCATAGGTATGGCCCCACACAGTTGATGGCGCAACTTTAAAGAGTGAGAGTCCATGAGCTTGTACGGGTAAGAGAAATGAAAGTGCAAGAGATATAACGCTGAGAGCGCTCAACTTTCTATAAAAACGGGCTCTCATAGCGGGCAACGCTATCAGGATGCGAGAATGCAGTCATGGTCACGGTCACTCTATATTCGCGCCAAGGGTGCCATCTTTGTGAAAATGCGGAGAGTATTTTGGCGGGCCTACGCGATGAGTTGGATTTTTCACTTGAAATTTTATACATCGATGAGAAACCAGATCTAGAGAAGTTATACGGAACGCAAGTTCCGGTAATTCATATCAATGGTGAACATCACGACTTCTACAAAGTAGATGAAGAACGCTTTAGAACTTCCCTTGAAAAATATCGTCAGCATCAATAATTCGATAGGAATAACCTTGTTCGGCAAGGAAGCGTTGACGGTTCTGTGCAAAATCTTGATCGATAGTGTCGCGTGAAACTACTGAATAAAATATTGCACCGCGGCCATCTGATTTAGGTCTCAAAATTCGACCCAGTCGTTGCGCTTCTTCTTGTCGAGATCCAAATGCTCCAGATACCTGTACTGCAATTGTTGCCTCGGGTAAATCAACTGAAAAGTTTGCTACCTTCGAAACAACTAAGCACTTAATTTCGCCGGTACGAAATGCGGCGAAGAGTCGTTCGCGTTCTTTCTGTGGCGTATCTCCTTTGATGACTGGAACGCCAAGAGTTTCAGAGAGCTCATCTAATTGATCTAAATACTGTCCGATGACAAGAATTTGCTCATTTGCATGGTGGGCAACAATCTCTTCGACAACATTTCGTTTGGTACGAGTTGTTGCGCAATAGCGATAACGATTTTCAGGTTCTGCTGTGGCATATGACAAGCGTTCTGCTTCAGTTAAATTCACGCGAACTTCAACACATTCAGCAGGTGCGATGTAGCCCTGAGCTTCAATCTCTTTCCACGGGACATCAAATCGCTTAGGGCCGATGAGTGAGAAAACTTCACCCTCCATGCCATCTTCGCGCACCAGCGTTGCAGTTAAACCAAGGCGGCGGCGGGATTGAATATCTGCGGTAAAACGGAAGATTGGCGCAGGCAATAAATGAACTTCATCGTAAATAATTAAACCCCAGTCATGGGTATCAAAGAGATCTAAATGGGCGTACACACCATTCTTCTTCTTGGTCATTACTTGATATGTAGCAATCGTTACTGGACGAATCTCTTTCTTAGATCCCGAGTACTCACCGATTTCTTCATCAGTAAGAGTTGTTCGCTTTAAGAGCTCTTCTCGCCATTGACGAGCAGCAATCGTATTTGTCACCAAGATTAAAGTGGTGGCCTTTGCATGCGCCATTGCCGCGGCACCCACAATTGTCTTTCCAGCTCCGCATGGCAGAACTACAACACCTGAACCACCATGCCAAAATCCTTCGGCGGCATGTTCTTGATACTGGCGAATCTTCCAGCCATCTTCTTTAAGTGCAATGTCATGCGCTTGACCATCGACATAACCCGCGAAGTCTTCAGCTGGCCAACCAAGGCGAAGAAGGGATTGCTTAATTTGTCCGCGTTGACTTGGGTGTACCGCAATAGTTTCTTTATCAATCCGGACACCGAGAAGCGGCGCGATCTTCTTGGCACGAATTACCTCTTCTAATACACCTGTATCAGTTGTGACCAGAATGAGTCCATGCACGGGATCTGCTTCAAGACGTAAGCGCCCATACCGTGACATGGTTTCGGCGATATCTACAAGAAGTGAATGTGGGACTGCGTAGCGAGAATATTTAATCAGAGTGTCGATAACTAATTCAGCGTCATGGCCAGCAGCACGTGCATTCCAGAGACCTAGATTTGTTAAGCGATAGGTATGAATATGTTCAGGGGAGCGCTCTAGTTCGGCAAATGGAGCAATTGCCCGACGGCATTCGGTGGAAAGTGGATGATCTACATCTAAGAGAATTGTCTTATCGCTCTGAACAATGAGCGGTCCATCGGTCACGAAAGAATGTCCTTAATAAGTGCATGGAGGAAATCGCTACGTTCTTGCATAGATTTGATACTAACCCACTCATTCGGTGCATGTGCACCACCACCGATAGCACCCAGGCCATCGAGTACTTGTGCTCCTGCAGCTGCAGCAAAATTTCCATCGCTTGCTCCGCCAACTTCGGCAGAGCCAAGAGGTGACATACCCATCGCTGCCGCAACTTTTTCGGCTCGTTCATAGAGAGCTTGTGTCGATGTTGGTTGCAATGGTGGGCGATTAAGACCACCTGTTACTTCAATCTTTGCCCGAGGATTGACGGCGGTAAAAGATTTTATTTCTCTATCAACTCTTTCAAGCTCTGCTTGAGAGAAAGATCGTGCATCGATATCCAGGATTGCTAAGTCGGGAACAGTATTGGTGGTATTTCCAGAATGAAGGAGCGTCGGCACGACAGTTGTTCCATGCTCAGGATTTTCTAAAGCTGCTAACTTTAAGATTGCATGCGCAATTTCAGTAGTTGTATTGACGCCCTTTTCAGGTTCAAGTCCAGCATGAGATGCAAGTCCGCGAACCGAAATTTGATACATCGCAGTTCCCTTACGACCAGTCTTCACCTTTCCATTCAGTGAAGCTTCTAGTACAAGGACCGCTTTTGCTTGCGAAGATAATTCTTTAATGAGCGCTTTAGAGGAATGGCTTCCAGTTTCTTCATCAGTTGTACCGACAAGTGCAACTGAACCTTCAATACCTTTGAGTGCAAAGAGTGCCTGAACAAATCCAGCCTTCATATCGAAAGTTCCAGGACCACGGAGAACATCACCATTGATCTCCCACAGTGGTTGATATGAACCGATTGGCCACACCGTGTCGAGGTGAGCAAGAAGTAATACATCTGGTTTTTCTGCGCCCCACCAAAAGACAGGTCTGCCTTCAATCTCTTTAATCTGCGCGGGTATTCCAAGTACTCGAGTTGCGATATCACTTGCAAGAGTGACAACAGCACGGCAGGCGCCAATATCTTCGCTGGGTGATTCGCAGCGAACAAGTGCTTCTAGGGCTGCCAACATAGGCTCAAGTCTGCCGTATTTGGACTCCTTCTCGCTCGTCATAACGCTGCCACTCCTGTAATTCGCGCAATTCTGAAGGTTTGAACTTCGCCTGTCGCATGATCGCGGGCAATAAGTGAGCCGGCAGATAATTTTAGTGGGTCGACGATGCGATGAGAAACAAGACCGTTGTTATCTGCATAACCGATTGATAATGAAGTCGCGGGTTGATTTTGAAGGTAGCCACTTAAAAGTTCGAGAGTCTCATTTGCAGTTGTGCGGGGTAAAGATCCCAGAGCCTCTGTTGCAATATTTCTCATGGTGCTCTGCTTACGACTTGATTTTTCCCCGGTTCGAAGTGCACGAAGCGCATTCTGAATTTGGATTTCATCTGGTTTATCAATCTCACCAATAATGCGCGGTGGACGCGCCTTTGTTTGAGCACGTTGAATTCGAGGACCGCTTAGTAATAGTCCCCTGGAATCTTCTCCCGCAGGTAGATAACCAAAACTTCGCAGTACGCTCATTGCTTCTGCAGCATCATGGCCACATATAAGAACTTCCGGAGCAATTTTTCGAAACCCCAAAACATCTAAACGTTTATCTCCAAGGATCTGGGTAATGAGGACGGAATCTTCACATCGAATAAAGGAGACAGTATTTCCTACCCGCAACTTGCCATGTTTCTTGGCAACATCTGCAATGAGATATTCGAGTGGTTGTGGCATTGGGGTCTTGGAAGTTTTTTTAAGGAACTTTGTAATTTCTTCACCTGTACGGCCATGATCAAGACCACGGCGAATTGAGCTTTCTGAGAATCTGTAGACAGTCGCCCCACCACGAGATTCAATATCTGCAATGAGTGCGAGTTCTTGGGCAACTTCATGCTCTAAAGGACCCGGGGCTATTGCAGTGTTATCACTTTGAATCAATATGTGATCAACTGATTGTGGCAAATCTGAAATAATGGCAGCGCTATCTCCACCATTAAGGAAATCAATTCCGTATGCAGAGATAGCTCCTTGGCCAGTTATTCCGAACCATTCGGCTTCACGGAGAGTCCAAAGAATGTAATCCTCTTGAACTCCGCCGGAACGCTTATTTGGCATGAGCCATTGCGCTGTCATATAAAGTGATTGTGAATCTGGAGCGATTTCTGAATTCTCGCAAAGAAGGTTAAGGACGAGTTTTCGCGTACTAGCAGCTAGTGATCTATCTAATTCAGGTCCGAGAGGTGCAACGTTCTTACTTCCTTCTTTTCCAACTAAACCTGACATACGAGATGAAATTAACCACGCTGAAAGTAATTGCTGCCATCTCACGGCTGGATTCTGAAGAAGCCAAATATCGAATTGATGCGTAGGCAGAATCTTGTCGTCGGGATCAATAGTAAGTAGACCTGCAAGATATGAAACTTCTGCAACAAAAGCTGCGCAGGATTCATCGACTCCGAGGTGAAGGGAGAGTTCTTTCAGATCGCGCACCCCGAGTCCGCCAGAGCGAAGTGCAGTAGGTGGTTCTTGAGCCCAAAAATTTAGGACTTCTTCAGTCCAACGCAGGAAGGTGGTGATATTTGCAATCGCTGCTAATTGGACGCTCTTTGGATTTCTTGACTCACCCGTTACGGGCGGAGCAAAGGTCTCGAGTTCGCGATGAACTTTATTGCCTCGCAAATAAATTGCGACCTCTCGTGGAAGTACGACAGTTGTCTGATTAAAAGGAATAAGGAAATTTTCATCCAACAACCATTGCACGCCCGCACCAGGTTTTTTAATATCACCGATAGTTCCACGGGGAGGTCCCCACAACATGGCATCTAAAACTTTCTTTGAGGATGCAGGTGCTTCGTCAAGCTTTTTTAATTTGAGTGCACCCATTGAAGCGGGACCGAGGCCAGCAATTTCATTACCAAGCACTTCCCGCAACGTTGTTGGGATACGAAGCCCATCTTTATCTTGATAGAGGAGTCCACGTTCAATGAGCCCTGGAAGAGTAAAGATCGCAGATTTATCAGTGCAGGAAGTAAGTTCTTTCTCAGAGAAAGGTTCATTGAGAACCGCGCAGGCTTCGAGTACTTGCAATTGCCACTTGTTGAGCCCATCGACTGCACGCGCAAGACTTGGCGCAGATGAAGCGCGAACTGCAAGGCTGGCAATATCTGGAGGTACTGGTGTTACTAAATCTGGGCGATGAGTAAAGATGGAAATAAAGGCAGCATCATCAAGTGCGCGCAAATAATCGGCGTAAGAGCGAATTTCCATAACCTGCCAACGATAGCGGTAAGTGAGGTACTGGCGCGAATTAGGTCAGCGTTTGCGCGGAGTGAGCCAGGTAGCAGCAGCAGCCAATCTGCTGACTGCCGGACCAAGCAAGCGATTGATAAATCTCGCTCGGCGAAAATCGTGAATTGGCCAACCTTCTGCAAGTGCACGAATGCGAAGAATTGCATCAGGGTTAATTGCAGATGGATGTCCTACTGCTTGCAAAAGCGGGATGTCATTGTGGCTATCGGAATATGAGTAACAATCTACTAAATCGAATCCATGATCCTTTGCTAAAACTTTAATTGCGAGTGCTTTCTCCATTCCATGGAGTAATTTGCCTTCAAGCGCTCCGGTATACATTCCATCTTCAATACACGCCTTGCTGCCCAATGCGCCAGTTAATCCAAGTCGACTGGCAATAATGTCAGCCATATCTTGTGGAGCTGCAGTGACTAACCAAACTTCTTCGCCCTTATCTAAATGCGCTTTAGCAATTTCGAAGGTTCCTTGCCACAGTTTGGGAGATACATATTGGTCATAAATTTCTTCGCCAATTTTCTTAATCTCATCAACCCTATGTCCACCAATAAAATCAGTTGCTGCATTCTGAAACTTTTCGATAACTTCTTTCTTTTCGGTTCCAGTCATTCGAAATCGAAGATTTGCCACGACAAAGCGAGAGATGTCGGCCTTGGTGAAGAAGCCACGTTGGTACATACCTCTCCCGAGAAAGTAGAGCGTCGACCCCCGCACGAGGGTGTTATCTACATCGAAAAAGGCTGCTCGTTTTGAGGTGAGTGCCATGTCACTACCCTAGCGATACAGGGTAGAAATGGACGCTTTATCATTAGCACTATGACCTCGACAGTGCACGTGATTCGTCACGGTGAAGTAGAAAATCCAGAGAAGATTCTCTACGGCCGCCAACCTGGATGGCGTTTATCTCAGCGCGGTCAGCAGATGGCTGAAGTTGTTGGTGATTGGTCGAAGTCTCTTGATCTTGGCGCACTTCATGTTTCACCCTTACAACGAGCGCAAGAAACTGCAGCGCCAATTGCTCGCGCACATTCGATTGATATTCACACGGATGAGCGGCTCATTGAAGCTGGAAATATTTTTGAAGGAAAGAAATTTGAATTAGGTAGCGGCGTATTACGCCATCCAGCTTTCTGGAAACATTTATATAACCCCTGGAAACCATCGTGGGGAGAACCTTATGAAGAACAAATTTCAAGAATGCTTGCGGCGATATTTGCTGCCAACAAAGCAGCAGGTGGAAAAGACGCGATTGTCGTTTCGCACCAGCTTCCTATCTGGATTGCCAGAAGTGCAATTGAAGGCAGACGACTACTTCACGATCCTCGTAAACGCGAATGCACGCTAGCTTCAGTCACAAGTTTTCATTTCGATGACGAGGGCATGATTTCTGGAACATCCTATTTAGAACCTGCTAAACATTTACTGCCACAGAAATAATATGAAGAAAATAGCCCTCGCACTCATCCCGTTATTTCTACTTGCGGGATGCAGCAACGGGGGAGCATCGAAGGCGCAAGAGAGTTTTATTTCAGGAAGTGGCGCAGTTACATTTATTAAATCTTCAGATCGAATCCCTGCACCCAAGATTTCCGGCATGACACTACTTGGCACAAATTACACATTTACGGTGGGCAAAGTTGCCGTTGTTAACGTATGGGCATCTTGGTGTTCACCTTGTCGCGCAGAAGAGCCAACACTTTCAGCGGCAGCTCGCATGTACCCAGAAGTTGAATTTATTGGAATTTTAACTCGCGATAATCCGGTTAATGCCGAGGCATTTGTTCGAAAGCGGGAAGTGCCGTATCCAACTTTGATTGATGATGCAATATTGATTGGTTTCAGAAAATCATTACCTGCCAACGCAATTCCCTCAACTGTATTGATTGATAAAAAAGGTAACGTTGCTGCGCGAATATCTGGCGCCGTCACAGTTGCTTCACTCTCGGAATTGATTGAGAAAGTCAGTGCAGAATGAGTGACTTCATCGTTAGCCATCTCATGAGCGGTTTCTTACTGTCAGCATTTCCCCTTGCGCTACTTGCCGGGTTGATCTCATTTCTATCTCCATGTGTGCTTCCGCTAGTTCCCGGCTATCTCTCCTTTGCAGCGGGTTTTTCTACATCACGCGGAAAAGTCTTTCTAGGCTCGTTGTTCTTTGTTCTGGGATTTACCGCACTCTTTGTGTCATACGGTGCTTTGTTTGGTGAAATCGGCTCACGCATTGCAGCTAATGAAGCGGTAATCACAAGAGTGCTTGGTGCATTTACAATTTTAATGGGTGTGATATTTCTTGGGGCATTTCCACTGATGCCAACAATCAAACCTAAAATTTCGACAAATGGTGGTCTTATTGGCGCGCCAGTACTTGGATTCCTCTTCGGAGTTGGCTGGACACCATGTATTGGACCAGCCTTAGCCAGCGTTCAAGCTTTAGCATTCCAAGAATCGAGTGCGTTACGCGGCGCAATACTTTCTCTGGGCTATTGTCTTGGTTTAGGTTTGCCATTTATCGCAACTGGAATTTTCTTTGATGCATCAGAGTCCTTCCGCAAATTTATGGTCAAACGTGGCGGGGTTGTTTCAAAAGTGGGCGGAGTTCTCTTGATTCTTATCGGACTCCTTCAATTGACTGGAATCTGGGCAGATTTGATGATTTCTTTACGTTCACTTATTTCAGATTTTGCTCCGGTGATCTAATGACTAATCAGGTTGAAATTCCAGAGCTAGGTTTCATTGGCTTATTGAGATTTGCTTGGCGCCAATTGACAAGCATGCGCACTGCGCTGATTCTGTTGATGCTCATGGGCGTTGCCGCAATCCCAGGTTCGCTGATACCGCAGAGAATTACCAACCCCATGGCGGTACGTGATTTCTTTGCGAATAATCCTGGTTTATCTAGTTGGTATGACCGACTATCACTTTTTGATGTTTACGGTTCGCCGTGGTTTAGCGCGATATACATACTTCTATTTATTTCATTAATCGGTTGCGTATTGCCTAGAAGCGTTGAGCATTACAAAGCAATGCTGGCTCCTCCTCCCGTCACTCCAAAGAATCTGGATCGACTCTCCTTTCATCAAGAAATTAGCGCAAGCACCGCGTCTCTTGAATTGGCAGCGACCTGGTTCAAGCAGAAGCGATTTAGAGTGCGGATTGAAGGCGATTCAATTTCCGCCGAGAAGGGCTACCTGAGAGAGACTGGAAATCTACTTTTTCACCTCTCACTGATCCTCATTCTTATTGGAGTGAGTTTCGGCTCTCTCTTTGGAATGCGTGGAGATGCAATCGTCAATGTGGGTGAGCGATTTATTAACGTTCCAACTACATATGACACTCTCTCATTTGGAAAATTAATAAATGCGAACTCACTGCCGCCATTTACGGTAAAAGTCGATAGATTTGTTGCCCAATACGACCCAAAGACAAATGCACCTAAGGATTACACAGCATGGGTTACGGTGACAGATTCTGGGAAAACCTCAAAGAAAGTTCTTAAAGTTAATGAACCTTTAACTTTTGGAAATACTCGGGTTTATTTACAAGCAAATGGCTATAGCCCAGTAGTAACGGTGCGAGATTCAGAGAAGAAGATAGTTTTCCAAGGTCCTGTTCCTTTCTTGCCCCAGGATGGAAACTTGAGATCAATCGGTTCTATAAAAGTTCCAGATGCCAAACCTTCAGTTGGATTCGTAGCCTCTTTTGTTCCAACGAATGCCCGAACTACATCACAAGGTGCAATCTCCATCTTTCCAGAGCTTCTTGATCCCAAACTTCTCTTCTCAATCTGGGAGGGAGATTTAGGTCTCGATTCAGGAGTCCCGCAGTCGGTATATAAAATTGATACAAGTAAGTTGAAACAAATTGGGTTAGGTTCAGTTAAACCAGGTGAGACTTTCAATTATCGTGGTGGGTCAATCACATTAGAGACGGTGATTCCTTGGATCAACCTGAACGTAGTCGATGATCCTGGAAAGCGCTATGCACTCCTCGGCGGTATTGTTGCCGTCCTAGGTCTACTTTCTTCACTCTACGGACGACGACGTCGAATTTGGATTCGCACTACGAATTCAGGAGTAGAAGTTGCAGCGCTGGCAAAGAACAGCGCACCAGGGCTAGAAGCTGAAGTAAATGACTTTGTTAAACATCTCAAAGGAGAAAAGTAATGCAGACGACGTGGGCCTACATCTCAAACTATTTTGTTTATTCAGCGATGGCAGTCTTTACGATCTCATTTATTGCTCACGCTTTTGAGACAGCATTCGCTGTACGCGCTCCAGAAACCGCGGATACAACTGAGGGTAATTTGCTCACTAAGACTCTTGATTACAAACGTACTGAACGCGCTGCTCGCATCGCGACTGCGATGATGATTCTTGCCTTCTTTCTTCTTCTAGCAGGTGTAGTAGCGCGAGGAATTTCTGCAAAACATGTCCCTTGGGGAAACATGTACGAATTCTCAATTACTGGCGCACTTGCATTTACCGGAGCATATTTAGTTGCTTTGAGAAAGCATGACCTTCGTTGGCTCGGGCTCTTTATCTCCATCTCAGTTCTACTCACTCTTGGTACTGCAATCACCCTGCTCTACCGAAACAGTTCGCCACTTGTACCTGCCCTTAAATCAACCTGGCTTGTCATCCATGTTATTTCAGCAATTATTTCTGGAGGAGTATTCCTCCTTGCCAATGTTGTGGCCGGTGCATATCTCTATCTGGAACGTGTTGAAAGCAGAGGCGAAAGACCAGCGTGGCTCAAGCGCGTTCCTTCCTTAGAAGTTTTAGATCAGCTTTCATACCGTCTTGTTGCATTTGTATTTCCATTGTGGACATTTGCAGTAATAGCCGGTGCAATCTGGGCTGAAAGTGCTTGGGGACGTTATTGGGGTTGGGATCCAAAAGAGACGTGGGCATTTATTACCTGGGTTGCATACGCTGCCTACCTACATGCTCGCGTAACAGTTGGTTGGCGCGGCCGACGTGCTGCGTGGCTCTGCATCTTTGCAGGTTCTACATTCTTATTTAATTACGTGTATGTGAACGTTTGGGGAACCGGAAAGCACACGTACTCTGGCTTATAGAAGTTGTTAAATCCCCCGTAAAAAATCAGGATCATCATCGGGTGGCAAGATTCGCTTCTGCGGCTTCTTTTTTGGAAATTTTGCAAGAGGGCCTCTGCCGATTACCAAATAAATAATTGAACCAATAGATCCGGTAAAGAGAATCGCAATTAACCAGCCCCATTTAGGTAATTTTTTGATTTCGGTCTCATCGCGCCGTGCACAATCGATAAATGCGAAGAGAACGATCGCAAGTGCTGCAATGAAGAGGAAGCCTTCGAATTTAATCATGGCGTAATTCTATGACCTTACAGCCAAAGTGCGAGAGCGAATATAAGAGCGAAGGCAAGTTGTAATTTGCCGGTCTTTCCGAGTAATGGGATGAGCGCTTCACCGGAAGCGCCCATAAGGACTTTTCTGCAAACGGGTATGGCTAGCGGCAAAGTAAGCAGAGTAAGAATTGACCAAGCGCGACCTGTGAGCGCGGCAAAGATGTAGGCAGAGAGAATCAGTGCAATAAATAGATTGCGGGCACCACGATCTCCCAGGCGCACGGCAAGTGTTCGCTTACCAACTAAGAGATCTTGGGCTCGGTCACGAATGTTATTGATAGCAAGAAGTGCACACGAGAGTGAACCCATAGGGACCGATGCGGCGAATGAGACCCAATTAATTTCTAACGTTTGTACATAGTAACTTCCCATCGTTGCAACAACTCCGAAGAAGATAAAGACTGACATTTCACCCAAACCTTTATAGCCGTAAGGGTTCTTCCCACCGGTGTAACCCCATGCTGCTGCAATTGCTGCAACACCAACCAGAATTACCCACCATGAAGAAAGCGCTGCAAGTGCAAGCCCTGCGATAGATGCAGCTGCAAATGAGAGTATTGCTGCACGTTTTACAGATTCAGCTGGTGCTAAACCTGATGCAGTTAAGCGAACTGGACCTATTCGATTGTCATCTGTTCCACGAATTCCATCGGAGTAATCATTTGAATAGTTCACTGCGATTTGAAGTGACAAACTAACAATGAGAGCCAATAAAGCTTGCACGGGTTTCCAGTCACTACCGGCTAAGACTGTAGCAACGACAACAGGTGCGATAGCTGCAGGAAGTGTGCGGGGACGAGCACCTTGGACCCAGATATTAATGTGAGCCTCCCAAGAAAATTTCTGCCAGCTTCTTACGATCAACTTTACCAATTCCGATGAGTGGAAACTTTGCAACCTTGAGAAAACCTTTTGGTTTTGCAACAACGCCAAAGACTTCTACTAAATATTCAGTAATCGCAGCTTGATCAGGGGATGCATCTGTCTCAATTGCAAGATGAAGAGCGTCGCCCCACTGTGAATCACTCACTGCAAAGGCACTGAAGTTTCCACCTGAAAAGTGGGAGTGCAAAGAATTTTCGATGGCACTAAGTGAAAGATTTTCTCCACCTGAAATAATGACATCATCAACTCGTCCATCGACTACAAGCTTGCCATCTTCAAAGTGACCTAAATCTGAAGTGTGAAACCATCCGTCAATCAGATTTGCATTCCACGATTTTTCATCACCGATATAACTCTTTGCAAGAGTCTTACCCCTTATGGCAATCCTGTTATCAGCCGTTATCGAAACTTCCACACCTTCAAGGGGAGATCCGTTATAAACGCAGCCGCCGGTTGTCTCGGTCATGCCGTAGGTGGTCACAATATTGATATCGGCTTCCAGTGCACGCTGGTGCAGATCTGATGAGAGGTGTGCTCCACCTACTAAAACAGCTTTTGCATCAACGAGATGCTTTAAAAGATTTTCATCGTGGTTAAGTGCACGAAAAAGTTGAGTTGGAACTATCGCCGTGAAATCTGCTGGTGGGTATGCGCCACTGTGATTACGTAAATCAATTGCTTCAGTACCTAATCCCTGAGCACGAAGTAAAACGTTGACCCCGGCGATATGTGTCAGTGGAAGAAGCAGTGACCATGAATTACCTGGCCGCGCTGCTAAGAATGTATTTGAAGCTTGTGCTGATGCGCGTAGCGCCGAAGCTGATATTCCAACCGCCTTTGAAATTCCAGAACTACCAGTGGTTGCAATTACAACACTGATGTCATCCGAGACATGCGTGGCAGATGTTGCTCCGAAGGCAAGGGCGGGACCATCTGAATCGAGGGCTTCGGCTAGGCGCGCCATTAATTCGCGTACAGTCCAATCGGGATCGACTGCGCGAAGTTCTCGTTGTGCGTTCTGCTCCATTGCACGCGTAGGCTATCGCTCGTAGACCAAATGGAGGAATCGTGAGCAAGCCTATAAAGCGTGATTTTGGTGACCGCACCATCCCAGCATGGGTGACAGGTCCTGGCGGAGACGCATTTACTGACATTACTTATCAAGTTGCTGATGGAATTGCAAAGATCACTATTAATCGCCCAGAAGTACGCAATGCATTTCGTCCGCAAACAATTATTGAATTGAAATCTGCATTTGATTTAGCTCGTGATAATTCAGAAGTTGGCGTAATTATTCTGACCGGTAAAGGTGATGAAGCATTCTGTTCTGGTGGCGACATCAGCGTTCGCGGTGATGATGGATATCTAGGTGATGATTCACTTTCACAACAAGGTGTTGGTCGACTCAATGTTTTAGATTTACAAGTACAAATTCGTCGCACACCAAAACCAGTTGTTGCAATGATTGCAGGTTGGGCAATTGGGTGGGGGACATGTACTTCATGTTGTCTGCGATCTCTCTATCGCTGCCGATAATGCAAAGTTTGGTCAGACCGGACCAATGGTTGGTTCATTCGATGGTGGTTATGGCTCAGGACTACTAGCAGCGAGTGTTGGCCAGAAGAAAGCTCGCGAAATTTGGTTCTTAACTCGTCAATATGATGCGCAAGAAGCGCTATCAATGGGTCTGGTTAACACTGTTGTTCCACTGAAAGAACTTGAAGCAGAGACTGTTTCATGGTGTCGCGAGATGTTGCAGAACTCTCCGATGGCGCTTCGTTTGATTAAAGCTTCTATGAATGCAGCTGATGATGGACTTGCAGGAGTTCAACAACTTGCAGGAGATGCCACCCTTCTCTTCTACTTAAGCCAAGAGGGCCAAGAAGGACGCGATGCTTATAAAGAGAAGCGCAAGCCTGACTTTGGAAAGTTTCCCAAG
>RFSY01000001.1 GCA_009923805.1 Actinomycetota bacterium | reverse complement strand
TTTCACCACTTTCTGCCATTTTTTTCCCCGTTCCTCCCTGAGCAGCCCCAACCCGCCCCCACCGTTTTTGGGCGTCGAGATAGGCCAGAACGGAGGCAGAAAAAAGCCCCGACCATTGGCCAGGGCTGAGAGGGTTGATTGCGGGAAATTAGTTGAAGTTACGTCGATCCCAACGCTCTTGCAGGCGATCTGAGAATGAGGTGCGAGCGCCTTTTCTGCGTGGTGCACCCTTAGCTGCAGGGGCGCTAATAGAGCGAATCAGCATGAGCAGCCCGACAAGTGCGAAGAGGAATCCGACTACCCCAATAGGTGTCTGCTTAGCGATCAGACCACCGAAGATAACCACGATTCCCAGGAAGATAAGACCAATGCCCAAGAGCAGACGTGGCTTGGTTGGGGTCATCGTTGAACCAGCTAGCGTTGATTGCAAACGTGGGTCATCAGTCGCCAGAGCCTGCTCCATCTCGGCCAAAAGGCGACGTTCGCGATCAGATAGTGACATAACGACACTGTAGAACACTTCTTTTTCCTGCGCTACTCGGCGTCACCGTCCTTGATAAGCCGCCCAGGGCGCACACTGCCACGCCCAAATCGAGCCTCCGCCTTATCGATGGCGGTATCAGCATCCCGCCAACCGCGCTCTCGAGCTCCGAGTTCGAGTTGAACCGGTGAATCTTCCCCGAGGTTGCTAAGTGATACCCCAACCAATCGAATACGAGCACCATCGTTGCGCAATGCCAGATATAACTTCTTCACAATCTCATACGTTTCATGGGTGCCATCGATACCAAGTGGCACAGTCTTAGAGCGAGTAATGGATGAAAAATCTGCGAACTTAATCTTGATGCTAATTGTCTTTGCAAAAAGATTTCTCGCCCGAAGTCGCGCAGTTGCTTTCTCGGTCATACGTAGAAATTCTGCCAAGATCTCCTCGGGGCTATCGATATCGCGAGCAAAAGTCTCTTCATTGCCGATACTTTTCTCGGGTTCATCTGGAACAACATCGCGATAGTCGCGGCCCCATGCAAGCTCATAAAGTGATTCACCTGTTGCATCCCCCAATGCGCGAATCAGTGTGGCACGAGGAGTATTGGCGATATCTGCAACGGTATGAAGTCCCAGGCGATCAAGTGATTCAGCAGTCTTTGGTCCTACTCCCCAGATGGCGCGAACTGGCAGCGGATGGAGAAATTCGAGAATGCGATCTGATTTGATTTCGAGCATGCCATTTGGTTTGCAATGTTGTGATGCAAGCTTTGCAATGAACTTTGATTGCGCAATGCCCACTGAACAAGTGATGCCTTCGGCCTTCTCGACTTCTGCTCGAATCTTTGCCGCAATCTCGCGACCATCACCGAATAGTTTTTTAGAACCCGTGACATCAAGAAATGCTTCATCCAAAGATATTGGTTCAACAAGTGGTGTGTAAGAATGAAATATCTGCATAATTCGCTCTGAAATTTCTGAATATCGATGGTGCTCGGGTGCAATAAAGATTGCATGTGGCGCCATTCGTTTAGCTCGCCCTACTGGCATTGCAGCGCGGATACCGAATTTTCGTGCTTCATAATTAGCTGACAGAACAACGCCGCGTACTCCGGCTCCTACAACGAGCGCCTTGCCTTTATATTGTGGATTGTCGAGTTCGGCCACAGATGCATAGAAGGCATCCATATCTACATGCAAGATTGTTGCTTGCGCCAACTCTTCGCTCATATCGCCACACTATCTTGTTGTCTGCGCCATCTTTCATAAGCAAGGCGCAGGTCCCAGACAGCAGTAGCCCGTATTGATATTCCACGCGCACCTGTGCGACGGGTCTGCCCGCGCACTAAGAGCAGCGATGTGGAATACAAGGTGGATGCATGATCGACTTGTGCATCAGGAAAGAAAGTTGAATCGCTGCATCCATATCCATCATCGAGTGTTAGAAAGATGACGCGGCGACCTGAACGTACCGGTGGAGTTTGCAGAGCGACTTTGACCCCTGCTACAAGTACCGATGATTGTGAACGCAGATCAAGTAGATCGGATGATTTGACCGCCCCGATTGCATTAAGAAATGGCGCATAGAAAGTAAGCATGTGTTCGGTGACATCCATCCCTAACTTCTCAACTTCACTGCGTACCTTTTCTGCAGAGTTCATCGGTTTAAGGCCACTGCTTTCAAGCTCTGGTGCAGGAAAACCAAAGGTGAGTTGCGAACCCGGTAAGTGAGCTACTGGTGATTTCTGCAAATCAGTAAAGTGCATCAGAAGGTCGCGTTGGTTGGTATGAATCGAATCAAATGCACCAGTCAGAATAAGATTTTCAACCACCGGTGTTGATGCGCCAGATCTACGATAGAAATCGGCGAGATCGATATAGGGCTGGCCGGTAATAATGGATGCAATCTCTTTCTCAGAAATTCCAGCAACCGTGGAAAAGGCGATACGAATTACATCACCATCGAGTGTTCGTTCAACGCGATAATCAGCAGATGATTTATTGATATCAAGGGAAGCAATACCGACTCCCATCTGGCGCGCTTCATCGAGCATTAATCGCTTGGGATACATGCCGGGGTCGTGCGTTAATACACCAGCCATAAATGCCGCTGGGTGATGTGTCTTCAGCCATGCAGATTGATATGTAGGCAGGGCAAAAGCTGCAGCATGAGCTTTGCAGAAACCAAAAGCTGCAAATGCACGCAGCACATCCCAGATTTCAGTGATCACTTTTACTTCATAGCCGCGCTCAGTTGCAGCAGGAAAGAACCAATCACAGACTTCTTGCTGGCCAGCCCTATCCCCCAGCGCTCTGCGTTTTTCATCAGCTGCAGCAAGTGAGATGCCAGTCATCACCGAAATGATTGAGATAACTTGCTCATGAAAGACAACTACACCTTCGGTTTCAGACAAAATCGGCAGTAAATCAGGATGAATGATCTGCGCCGGCTTCCACCCATGTCTGGCATCAAGAAATGGGCGAATCATGTCACTCTTCACCGGCCCTGGCCGAAAGAGTGAGATATCGATAATTAAATCGTTAAATGTGCGCGGCTGGAGTTTGCCCACGAGTTCGCGCTGTCCGGGGCTTTCTACTTGAAAGATACCTAATGTGCGCGTTGACTGAATGAGGTTATAGGTATCGCCATCATCAAGTGGCACTGCATCAATATCAATCTCTGTCTTATCAATACGTTTAATTTCATGTACCGCATATGCAATAGCAGATTGCATTCGCACACCCAAGATATCGAGTTTAAGCAGGCCAATATCTTCAACATCATCTTTATCAAATTCGACCATAGGAAAGCCACCAGCATTTAATTGCACAGGTGCGCGATCAAGAAAAGCTGCATCTGATAAGACCATTGCACATGGATGCATTGCAAGATGTCGAGGTAGGCCATCAAGGCGGGCAGCTAACGCAATTGTTGCCCGAGTTAGCGGCGCTGATGTATTCATATTCTTTAGCTCTGGCAAAGAGGCTAGGGCTGCTTCAATATTTCCGGCGCGGATATGTGGCATTGATTTTGCTAATAAATCAATCTCCATTGCAGGCATGCCAAGGGCTGCACCTGCATCGCGGATCGCATGACGTGCCCGATATGTGTCGACCATTGCAACAGTTGCACATCGCGATAGCGCACCGGGTTTGCTCCAATCTTGCGCTCCATAACGTTTGAAGACCATCTCATAGATTTCAAGGCGTCTTGCCGATTCAACATCGATATCGATATCAGGAAGTGCGCGGCGAAGAGGCGAGCAGAAGCGCTCCATGAGCAACCCGTGTTGCATCGGATCAACACCAGAAATTCCGAGTAAGTGACAGATTAAAGAACCTGCACCGCTGCCACGTGCTGCAACGCGAATATCGGCAGCCCGCGCCATATCGGTGATATCTGCAACGGTAAGAAAGTATGACTCGTATCCCAGTGTTGCAACTGTTGCCAGTTCGTCATCAAGACGTGCGCGCGCCTTTGCAATGGTTGCGCCATCGTTATAGCGCCAGTTGATTCCGGCTTCAGAACGAGTCCGCAATAAGGTGCGCATTGCAGCAGGTGAATCAGCGCCAACAACGTGGGCTTCAGGAAGATGGATTGCGCCTAATCCAATATCGCGATGTGGTGATAAGACTGCGCGTTCTGCCCATTGGCGAGTTGTCTTTAAAAGTAAACGGGGTGTGCGTTCACCCGCTGCTTGTGCAATTTCAGAAGCCAAGGAAGCCATTTCATCACTGCTCTTTAAATAACCTTCAGCGTTGCGACGTTCGACGTTGCGTGGATGCAGAGGAACCAGCTGGCGAGCGCAATCTAAGATATCGGCAACTGGACCATCAGATCGATCGCGCATACGAACAGCATTGGTAATTACTGCATCAATATCGTTATCACGAGCAAAGATAAGGCTGCGGGCAGCATGGGCCGTAGAGCGCGGGCCGTTGCCAGCTACCAAGTGGGATACGCATTCGATAGCGTGATCTGCAAAGAGATCGCGAGTTTGATTAAAGATATCTAGGGCTGCATCAAAGCGATGTGTAGCAATTGCTTGCGATACTGGTGATTCAGGACCATGTAGCACATGCAGATTTGATGTGTACTGACTAAATTTTTCTAGAAGTTCACGAGTCAGTACCGGCTTTCGACTATCGGTATTCATATGTATACCTGTCATTAACCGCACTAAACTGGACCATCCCCCATCGCCATGTGCCAAGAGTGTGATGCGTGGCAATACACCCGATGTATCACCGATATAAATCGGCAAGTTGATTCCGATAATGGGTGCAATGCCATCAGATACACACGCTTTAGTAAAACGGATTGCACCAGCCAGCCCATCGCGATCTGTGAGCGCTAGGGCCGGCATCTCAAATTCAGATGCACGTGCCACTAAATCGCGTGGTTGCGTTGTTCCGTATTTAAGTGAGTAGGCACTTGCTGTGCGTAGGTGGATAAAACTCATGCTAGATAGCTCTAATAATCCATTGACCGGTTGTCTCATCGCGTTCGAGTTCGAATGTTGTTAGTGCGCCAATAGGTGCTGCCTCTACAGTCCAAAGTGCACGTGCTTGATCATCGGGACGAAACTTTCCATCGCTAATGCGATTCCACCATCCGCCGGCCTCGCACCATCGCGATAAAACTGCATGAATACGAAAACGTCGCCCCTTAAAGGTGAATTCGATAGGTGTCAGTCCGCCATCGGATACGACCTCATGAGGCCTTACTACTTCTGCTGCCATTTTTTGCTACTTCCCCTGGTACTTGTGGATATTCGAACAGATGTTCGAAAAGTAGTCCAGAGCGCTGACAAGGGCAAGCGCCGCCTAAGTCCAGGCTCAGATGGGCTCAGATAGATCTCCACCGAGGCGTGGTGTGGCTAGAGATAGTTGAAATTTCAACTACTATTGGCGAAGTACATACCCCTCACTCTTAGGAGAAATAATTGAACGCAATTCTCGTTATCGGCCGAATCTTCTTCGCCTTCATCTTCATCACATCAGGTATCGCTCACTTCGCAAAGCTTGAAGCGATGACAGGTTATGCAAAGTACAAGAAGCTTCCAGCTGCAAAGCTTGGCGTTCTTGCATCAGGTCTCTTCTTCCTTCTTGGCGGCCTCTACATCGTTGCCGGCATCTGGGTTGACCTGGGCGCTCTCTTGCTCGCAATCACACTTATCATTGCAGCAGTCATCTTCCATAATTTCTGGAAAGAGACAGATGCAACAGCAAAGCAGAATGAAATGATCGCTTTCAATAAGAATCTAGGACTTGCTGGCGCAGCACTCATTCTCTTCGCACTTATTGCAAGTGGACATGTCACAGACTTCGGTCCACACGTAGGAAATATCTCTTTCTTTAACAAGTAATCAAAACTTCACTCAGGACGCCCCTCGATTAATCGGGGGGCGTTCTGCTTTTCCTGAGATGATGAAGCCATGGAAATCTTTGCAGCCCTCGTGGCCGGCTCGTTTATCGGAGCAGTCCTGGGCTTTGTCGGCGCGGGTGGCGCAATGCTCTCAGTGCCAATCCTTATCTATGGCTTTGGATTTGAACCTAAGCAAGCCACAACTGCAGCACTTGCTGTTGTATTTCTCGCAGCCGCCTCTGGTGTAATTCCTAAAGTCCGCAAAAATCAAATTCTCTTTCGCGATGCCTTCGTTATTTGGGGCATGGGCCTGATTACTAACCTTGGTTTCTCTTCGATTGCCGACAAATTATCTGATGCATTTATCACAACTGGCTTTGCCGCTGTGCTCTTACTTGCTGGAACTTCGATGCTGAGGCCACCAAAACTTGATGAGCACAAACGTATGCCGATACCGGTCCTGATTTTGATGTCTTTACTGATTGGATCTATCACGGGTCTCTTTGGAATCGGTGGTGGCTTCCTTGCAATTCCAGTATTGGTTCTTTTCTTCAACACTCCACAAGTTGTAGCTGCAGGAACTTCACTCTTAATAATCTGCCTAAACTCATTGACTGCATTTATTGGCCATCGTTCGCAGTGGGGTGATGTGCAGTGGCATATCCCAATCTTTATTGGATCTGCAGCAATTGTTGTCGCTCAAATTGCATCATCACAAGCACATCGCAGCAATCCAAAGATCTTGCGCACTTCATTTGCTTACTTACTCTTTGCTATTGCGGCATTTACTGTTGCACAAACCTGGCTTTAATTAATCTCGCGGACCTTGATGTATTTAGCTTGATTGGCGACAATAAAAAATAGTGCAACAGGAAAGATGAAAGCAATCGGAAGCGAAGCGACTTCGGCGATGCCCCCCATGAGCGTTGGCCCTGCAAAATAAGCACCGAAGGCAATGATTCCTACTCGAGCTAGCCCAACTGATGGCGCGATTCCTGGAACAGATGCGGCTGCAAGATAGAACGCTGGAAAGAATGGACCCATTCCAAATCCGGCAGCTGCAAAACCAAGGCAGACAATTACCAAGCCGAGCAATTGATGAGAGTGCGATAGCGGAATACCTATCAGCAAACCTAAGCCCCATAAAGTTCCACCGAAAATTCCACCACGCCTAACCGTCTTCACATGGCCCCACATATCAAAGAATTTATCGCCAATAAGTCGACTGACAATCATTGCAACTGAGAAAGTTGTGGCAGCCGCTGCGGTGAGCCCTTTTCCAATACCCATGTGATCTTTCAGTAAAATTCCACTCCATTCAAAAGCGCCACCTTCAGGAATAAGTGAGCAGATAAGTCCGAGTCCAAGCGCCCAGAGAACAATTACGCTTTTGCCAAAGAGCGGAATCTTTGATTCTGTCGTTGTTCCTTCTTCACCAAGGTGACCATCTAACTCTGCAGGCAGTAAATAATGAACAGCGACTAAGAATGCGAATAATCCGAGAACTGCAATCAGATATAAATTCTGACGGGGTGTCATCACGCGTGCTACTGCTCCACCAAAGAGGGTGGCAGAGAAAGCACCAATACTCCAGAGCCCATGGAAACTAGACATCCATCGCCCCTGCGTTATTTTTTCAATTTCAACGGCTTGGCTATTCATTGCAACATCGATAAATGGAATGCTAAAACCTGTGATGAGCAATCCCACAGCGAGAACAGGGACATTAGATGCATATCCCATAACAAATACACCGATTGGCATACTGATTCCAGATATCTGAATGACTACCTTGGATGAATACATATGCACCATGCGCCCTGCAAGTTGCGCTCCGGGTACTGCACCCGCTGTGCTTGCAAGCAGCAGTAAACCAAACTGGCCATCTGATAGTCCTAGCGAATCTTTAATCTCAGGAATTCGTGGCACCCATGCAAGACCAAGAAAACCTAGAAGAAAAAAACATGCCCAAATCGCATTTCGTGCACGAATGCCGCGTTGAAAAAGAGTCAGAGCAGGCGAAGACATTTGGTGAAGGTATCTTATAAAGTGCCCACATGGACGGAGTTTTAGAGAAAGCTGCAGTAAAAAGATTTATCGATGCGGCTCGTTCTCTGGGTGTGAAGGGTGAGGTAAAAGTTCTTGCAGATACTGCACGAACCGCTCTCGATGCCGCCAATAGCCTTGGTATCGAAGTTGGCCAGATTGCGTCATCGCTGATCTTCAGACTTCCATCAGGCAATCCATTGTTAATCATTACTAGTGGCCGCCATCGAGTTGATACTGAGCTTGTTGCAAAGAATTTAAATATCCCTGAACTAGGTCGTGCCGATGCCAACTATGTGAAAGAGGTATCCGGATATTCCGTGGGTGGTGTGTCCCCTATTGGTTGGACTTCTGCTCCTGAAATAACTTTGATTGATGAGGCACTCAATGACTATGACGTTGTTTGGGCAGCGTCAGGTCATCCACATGCTGTGTATCCAACAACGTATGCCGAGCTCATTGAATGCACCAGCGCTCAACCAATGAATGTGGGCGAATAAATGAATACCCTTGGAATGATTGCAATCGTAATCGATGAATATGATCTCGCAATTTCACATTATGTAAACGATCTAGGTTTTACACTTATTGAAGACACTGCATTGACTGCCGATAAACGCTGGGTTGTCATCGCCCCTAGTTCATCTGGGGCACGCATCTTGCTTGCAAAAGCTTCAAATGAAGATCAGCGAGCTGCCATTGGAAATTCGACAGGTGGGCGTGTTGGCTTCTTCCTTTACACAACAAATTTTTTAGAGACATACTCAAGCTACAAGAGTAAAGGGATTGAATTTATCGAAGAGCCACGCTCGGAGGCATATGGACAGGTCGTAGTCTTCAAAGACGCATATGGAAACAAATGGGATTTAATCGAGCAGAAGCAATTCAGAAAGTAACTTCTCAACACGTCCTTTAATCTCATCGCGAATTACTCGCACTGAATCAATTCCTTGGCCCGCAGGATCATCCAGCACCCAATCCTCATAGCGCTTTCCTGGGTAATAAGGACAGGCATCTCCGCAGCCCATGGTGATGACAGCATCTGATTGCTGCACCGCTTCCGGTGTCAAAATCTTTGGAGTGTTATTCGCAATATCAATTCCGATTTCAGCCATCGCTTCAACTGCAACAGGATTAATGGAATCTTTTGGTGCAGAGCCTGCTGAGAGAACTTCAACGCGACCTTGACCTAGCTCGCGCATAAAACCTGCTGCCATCTGTGAACGGCCCGCGTTATGGACGCAGACAAAGAGAACGCTTGGCTTACTCATTTATTTTCCTGACTTTGCCTTAGGGGATTTTGATTGCGAGGTGAGAGCTTTAAATCCTAGATATCCCAGTAAACCGCCAAAGATTTCGGCAAGAATAAATAACGGAGCGGACTTAGGGGCGATGCCAGAGAATGTATCTGAGAACATGCGACCAAAGACTGCAGCAGGGTTTGCAAATGAAGTCGATGAGGTAAAGAAGTAAGCAGCGCCTATCCATGAAGCAACTAATCGAGCAATCTTCTTATCTTCCTTCTGCTTCAAAGCCAGGTGAATAATCAAGATGAGACCCGCGGTAGCGATTACTTCTGCCAGCAAAAGATTGGAGCCACTGCGTTGGTGCTGTGAAATATTAATCGCACTGAGATCAAACATCAGATTGGCAAGAATTGCGCCCACTACAGCACCTGCAAGTTGGGCGATGATGTAGAGAAATGCAACTTTGGCCTTCATTTTCTTGGTGAAGTAATCAACGGCTGTAACAACGGGGTTGAAATGCGCTCCGCTGATGGGTCCAAGCAGAGTAATGATGATGTAAAGAATGAAGACTGTTGCGACTGTGTTAATCAGCAATTGAATTCCGATATCGCTGCTGAGAGAGGCTGCCATTGCACCAGAGCCGATTACCGTCGCCAACAGGGTCGCTGTCCCGAGGAATTCACTTGTCAACCTTCTTCGCAACATATTGCCGGGTATCCTTTACTCATGGGGAGCGATGAAAAAGTAACTGTCGCATATTTCTTTACCGTACCCACTAAGAGTATCCCCGTTGCATTCCTCAGCATGGCAATCGACCCGCTGCGCACGCGGATGTTCACGGGGATTTCATTTGCAAAGATGCTGGGCACAGGTAGCGGCCACACTTTTACTCCTTCAGATGCCAACTTATATAGATGGGGTCTGGTCGTTGTCATAGAGAAGCATCAATTGGAAAAATTTGATGCATCATCAATCATTCAAGGTTGGCGCAAGAGATCCACATCGGAATTTCGCGCAGTGCTAGCACCTCTTTCTGCTCACGGTTTATGGGCAAAGAGGAATCCCTTTGATTTCGCATCACCGCAAAAAGATCCCGGTGCAAAGATTGCAGCAATCACTCGAGCTCGCATTAAATGGCATAAGAACTTTATTTTTTGGAAAGCTACTCCACCTGTCGTCACTGACCTACATCAATCCCCCGGACTGATTGCTGCAATCGGAATCGGTGAAGCTCCCATTGGTCTGCAAGGCACTTTCTCTCTCTGGAGTTCGGCGTCATCGCTACGAGATTTTGCATATAAAGGCGCTGCTCATCAAAGAGCTATTAAGCAGACTTCTGAGATTGATTGGTACAGCGAAGAACTCTTTTCGCGCTTTGAAGTACTGGAAATTCGCGGCTCAATTAACAATGGCATAGCCAACTAGGGCAGAATTAACCCATGTCAATCCGCCATTACAGCCCACGACGTCAACGTCGCGGCGGAATCTCTGCCAACTCAAGAAATTTTCTCTTCTTCCTGGTTGGACTCACCATTGTGCTTCAAATGTCATACCCACTGATCGAAGGAAATCTTCTTCGAATCATCACCATCGCCACAATCTATGTTGGCGCCGCAGCGATGTTGGTACATGGCCATTTATCGTATGGCTTTAAATATTCAACGAGATATCTGCCAGCGGTTTTTATCTTAAGTCTTGCAATTGAGGTACTCGGAGTCCACACCGGTTGGCCATTTGGAGTCTATTCATATGACTCTTCCCTGGGAATACAACTTTTCGGTGTCCCGCTCCTTGTTCCATTTGCCTGGATCATGATGGTGCACCCAGTGTTGTGTGCTGCGCGCAGAGTTTCAGGTAACTGGGTATTTCTCTATGGCGGCGCTCTTCTTGCTGCGTGGGATTTATTTTTAGATCCACAAATGGTTTCTGCGGGTAGATGGACGTGGGAATTTTCGGGTGCGCATGTTCCATTTACACCAGACATTCCACTTTCTAATGCCTTCGGTTGGTTGTTATCAGGATTGGTAATCACCGGCATCCTGCATGTGATCTTGCCCCGAGAACGCAGAAAAGAGAGCGCTTCATTAGTTGCAGTTGATGCACTTCTAATGTGGACTCTCTTCTCATGCATCATCGGCAATTTCTTCTTCTTTGATCGCCCCGGACTTGCGATTTTCGGTGGTTTTATTCTTGCCGCGCTCCTAACTCCCTACTTCTTCTCCAGCTGGCTCGGCAATAAAGAGTTCTAAGCAATGTCTAACTTGCTTGTCTACTTCACTTACATATTTCTCGTCATCAGCCTTATCAATCATCTTTGGATACGAATTCCCAACAACTCGACAGAAATTGCGCAATCTGTTGCAGTGCTAGTTCCGATGCGCAATGAGGCTCTCAATGTCGCTGGAATCGTAGAGACTCTGAGCCAGCAAATCGGTGTGCCCCACCTTTCTTTCGTAATCATCAATGATGCATCGACAGATTCCACAGGCGAACTCTTACAAACTCACACACAATCCGATTCAAGATTCTCCATTCTCACACTAGAAGGACCCGAAACCGGATGGTTGGGAAAAGTCTCAGCACTTGAAAAAGGTTTTCACAGAACCCACGCTGATATCGTCATTGCACTTGATGCCGATGTTCGTTTAGAGGCAGATGCAATCTCTAAGGCAGTAAACCAACTCAACGACCTACAACTTGATTTCATCTCCCCATATCCAAAGCAGATAGCAAATACCTTTGCCGAGAAAATTATCCAACCAATTTTGCACTGGTCCTGGATGACCACAGTTATTCTGCGACTAGCTGAAAAATTTCCGATGCGCGCGACTGCAGTGGCAAACGGCCAGTTCTTTGTGGTGCGCCGTGAAGCCCTTGTCGCTATTGATGGATTTAGCACTGTGCGCACATCGATCTTGGATGATATTGATCTTGCGCGATCTCTGATTTCTGGTGGCTTTCGTGGAGTAGTTACACAAGGCTCTTCGATTGCACAAACTCGTATGTACTCAGGATTCGATGAAATCAGACAGGGATATGGAAAATCACTTTCCTATGCCTTTGGCGGCAAGGTCGGAACACTGATTGCTCTCTCTTTTCTCTTTCTCACTGGCATTCTTCCCCTGCTTCTTGCACTCACCGGAGATATCAACGGTTGGATTGCACTCTTCTTTATGACCATAACTCGCCTCATCAGTGCACTACGTTCGCGCAGTAACGCATTACTTGCTTTCCTCCATCCAATCTCAATTGCGTTTTTGATTTATCTCATCTTCTACTCATATCGTCATAGAGGAATGATTCAGTGGAAAGGTCGCCTCGTATGACCGGCCCCGTTGGTAAAGTCGCCAAGCCCGAGCGCATTGCGATAGTCGGAGCTGGCATTGGTGGCCTTTGCACTGCAGCGCGTTTAGCTAAAGCTGGACATCAGGTAACAATCTTTGAGGCATCTGATCGCACGGGTGGAAAATGCAGAACCGAATGGATCGGACGTTACGCATTTGATACCGGTCCTTCCTTACTCACTCTGCCTGCTGTCTATCGAGATTTCTTTCAGCGCACCGGTGATGTGATGGGGCGAGTACTTGATATTGAAGCGGTAGATCCATCTTTTGATTACAGATTCCATGATGGAAAATCGGTGAAGTTTGCAAACCTTTCGCGCGCAAAGACCCTGTCTGCAATTACTGAATCACTTGGTAGCGATGCAGCCGATGAATGGAACCGCGTCATGGTTCAAGCAGAGGCGATGTGGGATGTTTCTCGTGGGCCCTTTATCGAGTCAGAACTTAAATCTCCTGCGTCGCTGCTTAAGCGCCCAAGGTTGATTCGAGATATAAGAATAATCTCACCGTGGAAATCACTTCGCGGCCTAAATATCAAAAACCCTTATCTTTCTAAGATCATGGATAGATATGCGACTTATAGTGGTTCTGATCCGCGAGTAGCACCTGCTGTTCTTTCCACGATTGCATTTGTAGAAGAGGCATTTGGTGCATGGCATATCAAAGGTGGGATTGGAACACTGGCTAAGAAAATTACTGAACGCTGCGAGAAGTTGGGCGTTGATATTCGCTTGAATTCTTACGTCGATGAAATCACGGTCAAATCTGGCAGCGTCACTGGTGTTGTCATCCATGGTCACCACGAGAATTTTGATCGCGTTGTAGCAAATGCCGATGCGCAATTTGTCTATAACAAGTTACTTTCTCCAACAAATAAGGTAGTGCAAGTACGAAAGAAACTCGCAAAATCTGAACCTTCTTTGGCAGGCTTTTCATTGTTATTGGGTTTAAAACCAAGTAGCGCCGAACCTCTTTCACACCACACTGTGCTCTTTCCCGAAAATTATGATCACGAGTTTGAAGCAATATTTAAAAGTAAGACTCCAGTTGAAAAACCAACAATTTATATCTGTGCCCCGCAAGATCCACTCATGGTCAAAGATAAAGGCCACGAAGCATGGTTTGTACTTGTCAACGCACCTCGACATAGCAATGCTTCCGATGGCTATAACTGGGGCGATAAGAACTTCAATCACAAGTATGCCAATGCCATTATCGACCAGATAGAAGCGGCGGGCATTCCAATTCGAGAGCGATTGGAAGTATTAGAAATCCGAACTCCCTTAGATCTTCAGGAATCAGTCAACGCACCTGGTGGTTCAATTTATGGAAGCTCTAGTAATGGAGCGCGTTCCGCATTTTCGCGCGCAAAGAATCGCTCTCCTATTAAGGGCTTATATCTAGTTGGGGGCTCTGCTCATCCTGGAGGTGGATTACCGCTAGTTGGTCTCAGCGCTGAGATTGTTGCTAACGCAATATTAGAAAAGTAGCTCGCATTAAACGCAAGAAGCTAAATATAAGTAGCGCAAGGAATGCATAGGACAGCAATAAAGTTCCTGGAATGTCGAAGATATAAAAGAGAAGCGCGAAAGCCATAAATATTGCGCGGACTGGTCGTTCCGTTGGAGTCAGAATTACTATCTCTGTGTGACCCAGAGAGGCTAGTCGAGCGCGCGCATATTCTTGAGTTGAGGCAACTGCCCACATCGAAATAACTACCCACGCTGGAATGCCAAGACGCCAGCCCATGTAGAGCCAGAAAGCTTCAGAGATTCGATCTGCCAACGAATCTAAAAGTGAACCCCAGCGACTTTCGCGCTTTTGCACAATGGCAACACTTCCATCGATTCCATCGAAGAAGAGTGAGATCACCAGAAGTAGCAGTGAAATTGCAGCGTATGAAGAGAGCCCCATAGCAATAGCAGAACCAAGTCCGAGGAATGTGAGGACATTCGGTGAAATACGCAGTGCGGCACATACACGCGCTGCTTGATAAGAGAATGAGAGCCAGCCTCCAACGACACCTTCCACATCTGCTCCACCATGAACGTCACTCCAGCAATTCTTGAATTCTTTCTCTGTTAATAAAACTCTGCTCATCGCTCATCCTTGATGTGAGAATAAATCTCACGAGTGGCAGATGATGTATTCATTGTGTAGAAGTGAAGTCCAGGTGCCCCAGCTTCGAGCAAGTCTTGGCAGAGTTTTGTCGCAATCTCTACTCCTAACTTTCGTACATCATCGGGCTTATGTTCAATCTGCGCAAATGCCTCAGAAATGTGTGATGGTATCGGAACGCCACTGAGCTCTGACATGCGATTGAGTTGCTTAACATTTGTGACAGGCAAGATTCCAGGAATGATGGGAAGTGATGATCCCTTAGCTGCCAGATTAGCAACGAGTGACTTCCATCTATCGACTTCAAAGAAGAACTGAGTTGTTGCAAATGTTGCGCCCCGTCTTTCTTTTTCAAGTAAGACATCGACATCGTGTGCAAAGTCTCCATCAGATGATGGATGCCCATCTGGAAAAGCTGCAACACCAATTGTGAATCCGCCGAACTCGGCAGCAAGTGTGACTAATTCATCTGCATGATTAAGTCCACCTTCTGTTGCACTCCACGGTGCACGAGGTCCACCAGTGGGATCACCACGTAGAGCAAGAATGCTTTTTATGCCTGCATCACGATATCTTCCAAGAATTTCAATGAGTTCATTACGTGTTGAGCCAACACAGGTTAAATGTGCCACTGTTGGAATATGAGTGCGGGCAGTTATCTCAGAGGTAATACGAATCGTTCTATCTCGAGTAGATCCACCTGCGCCATACGTCACCGAGATGAAATCTGGGGCGATGGATTCAAGTTGAGTCATGGCAGCCCAGAGCCGCTCTTCCCCTTCGATATCTTTAGGAGGAAAGAATTCAAATGAATAGGTGAGGGCTTTACTTCCATCACTCTTCACACTGCGCATCTCCACGGCGTCAGGATATCGTTGCGCCGTGGATAAAGAGGTCATGAAGAGCGCAGCAGAGGTACGCGAAGCCGTCAAGGGCGAACTCACTGATTATCTAGCCGAACAACGTGATTATCTGACCAGCATTGCATCTGAATTAGTGCCGGTATGTGATGCCCTTGAAGATTATCTTCTCGAAGGTGGCAAACGACTTCGACCACTCTTTGCTTATGCCGGATTTATGGCAACAGGATCGACTCCAAGTCGCACAGATATTCGCGCAATGGCAAGTTTGGAACTTTTACAAGCATGCGCACTGATTCATGATGATTTGATGGATGGTTCTGACACGCGTCGTGGCAAGCCAGCAATACATCGTCACTTTGAAAAGATGCATCGGCAAAATTCCATGTTAGGACTCTCTGAGCAATTCGGTGCAGCAGCGGCAGTATTACTGGGCGATCTCGCATTGGTGTGGTCTGACCACATGTTGCATAACTCGGGTCTTTCACACGATTCATTAACATCATCCCTTCGTATTCATGATGAGATGCGCATTGAACTGATGGCCGGTCAATATCTCGATGTTCGCGAAGCTGGTGAACGCGAATATAGCGTTGAGCGTTCTCTTCGTATTGCCCGATATAAATCTGGCAAATACACAGTCGAGCGGCCTTTGCATTTGGGTGCAGTCATCGCACGGCCATCTGAAACCGAGCACTCCGAATTACTCAATGTTCTCTCGGCATATGGGCTACCGCTAGGAGAAGCTTTCCAACTGCGTGATGATCTGCTCGGAATCTTTGGTGATCCGGAAGTTACCGGCAAACCGGCAGGTGATGACATACGTGAGGGAAAGAGAACTGTTTTGATGGCGATGACAATCGAGAAGGCTTCGCCTGCTGCTCGCGCAGAATTAACTACACATCTTGGCAATCCGAACCTTTCAGAAGAGACAATCGAATCGCTCCGCTCACTTATTATTGAAACTGGCGCAGTTGCTGATGTGGAAGCGCTGATTGATAGGTTGAGCGAAGAATCAACTGCTGCTGCAAACTCTGAAATTATCGATGAAAAGTCCCGTCCATTTCTCTTAGCACTCGCTGAGACCGCTATCCGCAGGAGCAATTAATGACAAAGCAAGTTAAAGGTCCAACTGATCACGTAGTAGTTGTTGGTGCAGGTCTCGGTGGACTCAGCGCCGCGCTACGTCTTGCAGGAGCTGGTCGCAAGGTGACTGTGGTTGAACGTGAATCTGTTCCAGGTGGTCGAAATGGATTACTGAAAAAAGATGGATACTCGTTTGATACCGGTCCATCTGTCTTAACAATGCCATCACTAATTCAAGATGCATTTAGTTGTGTAGGTGAGGATATGAAGGATTGGGTAGAACTCATGCCCCTTTCACCGCTCTATCGCGCCTTCTATGCTGATGGCTCGCAAATTGATGTGCATGCAAATACTGCTCAGATGGAAGAAGAGATTCGCACACAAGTTTCGGCAGAGGAAGCACTTGGCTATCGCAAGTACGTGGACTTTGTGACCAAGTTATATAAGTATGAGATGAATGATTTCATTGATAAAAATATCGATTCACCACTTAATCTCATTACCCCTAACTTGGCCCGATTGATTGCACTCGGCGGATTTAGACATCTACAACCTAAGGTCAATCAATATCTCAAAGATCCACGCCTACAGAAGGTCTATTCATTCCAGGCAATGTATGCAGGAGTCAGTCCTCAGCAAGCCCTAGCAATTTATGCAGTAATTGCTTACATGGATTCAGTCAATGGCGTCTTCTTCCCTAAAGGTGGCATGCACGCAGTTCCTCGCGGACTTGCTGCAGCAGCACAAAAGCATGGGGTTGAATTTAAATACAACACCACTGTGACAGGGCTGGATAAGCAAAATGGTCGAGTCAAGGCTGTCTTGACCAATACTGGTGAGCGCATTGAATGCGATGTCGTGGTCATGAACCCAGATTTGCCAGTTGTTTGGCGTGATTTGCTAGGTAAGACGCCTCTTAATATCAAGCGCCTGAATTACTCGCCATCCTGCGCAACTTTGCTAGTTGGGTCCTCAAAGAAATATGACCACATTGCACATCACAATATCCACTTCGGTGAATCTTGGGATGGGGTCTTTGATGAACTTATCAAAAAGAAAATTTTGATGACAGATCCATCAGTTCTCGTCACAGTTCCAACTCATGACGACCCAACTCTTGCCCCAGCTGGTAAGCAGTCTTATTACATCTTGTATCCAACGCCTAACTTGGATGCCGATATTGATTGGACCAAGCAGGCAAAGCCTTACCGAGATCACATGATTAAAACGCTGGAAGATCGTGGATATACAGGTTTTGGAGATTCAATTGAAACTGAAGTCATGACTACTCCCCTGGATTGGCAAGCACAGGGAATGGAGCGCGGTGCGCCTTTCGCAAGCGCACACACCTTCTTCCAGACTGGGCCATTTAGACCACGCAATATGGCAGCAGGTTTTGAAAATGTTGTCTTTGCCGGAAGTGGAACTCAACCCGGAGTCGGTGTACCGATGGTTTTGATTTCAGGAAGGCTAGCTGCAGAGCGAATCGTGGGTCCGGTTAAGTAAATGGATTCGGCACTTGCGGCATCGTATGAAGAGTGCAAGCGACTTAACTCGCTTCATGGCAAGACGTACTACTTAGCCACTCTTCTATTGCCGAAAAATAAGCGCCCCTATGTTCACGCTCTCTATGGGTTTGCTCGCTATGCAGATGAAATCGTTGATGATTTAGCTTCCACTTTATCTGCCCACGAGAAAGCTGACGCACTCCGTAATTGGAGTAGTGGGGTTCTGGCAGATCTGAAAGCAGGAACAAGTACTGATGACATCGGACGAGCACTCGTACATACAGCACACACATTTAACATCCCTCATCAACATTTCGTTGACTTCTTGCATTCTATGGAGATGGATCTGACTATCACTGAATATCAAACATATGACGACTTACTCGAGTATGTCTATGGCTCTGCTGCCGTAATTGGATTGGAGATGGTTCCCGTCCTTGGGTACTCAGATCAGCGGGCCTTTGAATCTGCTCAAAAATTGGGAATCGCATTCCAGTTGGCTAACTTCATCCGCGATGTTGCAGAAGATCTCGATCGCGGACGCGTCTACCTCCCATTGCAGGAACTCGCACAATTCGGTGTCGATCGCGCAATGCTAGAAAGGCGCAAGCTCACACCAGAGATTATTGAGGCGCTCAAATTTCAAATTGAGCGAGTGCGCCAATTGCAACGCGAATCAAATGCCGGTATTGCGTTTTTAGATAAAGAATCTCGTCCCTGCATACGAGCAGCAAGTGAGCTCTACTGTGGGATTGTGGATGAAGTAGAAGCTATCGGATACGACATATTCAATAAGAGAGCAAAGACTTCTACGTTTCGTCGGGCACGGGTTGCCGGTGCTGCATACCTTCAAGCAATAGCTGCACGTATCGGCTAAAGTACGGCGCACGGGAGCCAAGGTGGCTGAGAGGATTTCACTTGATGTGGAATCGACCGTCTGACTAATCCGATAATGCGGATTTAGAAATAGAGGTTAATTGTGTTTTCCACACTTTTTACGGCATGGGGATATGAAGTATCAATACTTGAATTTGTAGCATCCATTGCATCATTTATCGGAGTCGCCCTTGGCATAACTGCAAAGAGAATTACCTGGCCATGGTGGGCCATAAGTAGCGTTTTATACGGAATCTTCTTCCTTCACTTTAAACTGTTTGCAAGTGCTGCACTTCAAATCATCTTCATAGCGGCAGCAATCGCTGGTTGGTATGGATGGGAACCATCTGGAGCTAAACCAGGTTCCTTTAAAAACAAATATCGTCTCTACACAATTGCAGCAATTCTTCTCGCAACCCTTGCACTGGGTCCAGTGCTGAAATCAATCGGCGCTGCCTCCACGTATGTAGATGCAATTCTCTTCTTCGGAAGTTTTGCCGCACAAATGCTCATGGTCTATGAGAAATATGACAATTGGCCAATGTGGTTAGTTGTTGATGCCGGTTATACAGGCCTCTATGCATCACAAGGGTTACTCTTTACAACGTTGCTCTATGTAACATTTACGGCAATGGCAGCTATGGGATGGAGCAGATGGTATGGAGCTCACCGCCGCGCTATTAGATCTCTGTAAGAACGAGGCTCGCTCCATCATTGCTATCGATGGTCCGGCTGGAGCAGGAAAGACAACGTTGGCGAATAATCTTGCCTTAGCACTCGCGGCAGATTTAACAGTTCATGTTGTCCATATGGACGATCTCTATAACGGTTGGGATGCTGCCCTCAGTTCTGAACTCACAGAATCTCTACAGCACATCACATCGGCACATAAGGCTGGCAAGAAGATTTCATACTCAATATATGACTGGGGTCGATCAGAATTTGAGGAAGCAAAAGAAATTTCACAGACTAATCTCATTATCTTGGAGGGCGTAGGTAGTGGACAGTCCGCAATTCGTCCCAGCATTTCAGCACTTATTTGGATTGATATTGCAGAAAAAGAAGGGCTAGCAAGGGTTTTAGAACGAGATGGCGCAGCCATAAAAAATCAGATGGAAAAATGGCTTACGCAACAGGATGAACATTTTCGCGCCGAAGGGACTCAGAACGCCGCTGATTTCATACTGACTACCTAGAATTCGACATATGTCTGACCTGACCGGCGAGCTCATCGATGGGCGATATCAACTCATCCGCCAGATGGCTACCGGCGGGATGGCAAGTATTTATGAGGCTCTCGATACCCGCTTAGATCGTAAAGTTGCCGTAAAAATTATGCACTCGCATTTGGCACAAGATGAACAATTTGTTGAACGCTTTATCCGCGAAGCGAAAGCTGCGGCCGCACTATCTCATCCCAATATCGTGGCGGTGCAAGATCAGGGATGGAATCAAAATGGTACTCCTGCAGTATTTCTTGTCATGGAGATGATTGAAGGTCACACACTTCGTGATTACCTTAATGAACAAGGAAAGTTAGCAATTTCAGATGGCATTAAGTTCTTACTTCCAGTGCTGAGCGCACTTGCTGCCGCTCATAAAATCGGAATCGTCCATAGGGATGTCAAACCTGAAAATATTTTGATTTCTAAAGAGGGGCGCATCAAAATTGCAGATTTTGGTTTAGCAAAAGGCCCTTTACTCGGTGGAACCATGACGGCCGAGTCAAGTGTTATTTTAGGTAGCGTTTCTTACCTATCCCCTGAGCAAGTTCAACGAGGGGTTGCTGATTCTCGAAGCGATGTCTACTCAATTGGAATCACTGCTTTTGAAATGTTTACGGGTGGGAAGCCTTTTGAAGGCGATGCGCCGATACAAATTGCATATATGCATGTGAATAATCGGGTCCCCCGCATTAGCTCTCTGGTGACGAATGTGCCTGCCTTACTTGATGACCTCATTTATCGCGCCACGAGTGCAAACCCTGATGATCGCCCACGTGATGCAGCAGTTTTCCACGAGGAACTCAGCGCCCTCAATAGAGCGCTCAACCCTAAAGAGAATCAACTCAGCCTTGAACTCGATATTCCGATTGCTCCGATGAGATTAAAAGTTTCTCCCAAATCTCTTCGAAAGAAAATCAAAGAACTTACTGCAGCAATTCCTGTGCCAACTCAGAAAGAGAACACTGAACAAGTTGCTAAACGCAAGAAAATTAGTAAGCGGGTACGACGCAATCGCTACATCGCACTTGTGCTGGCAATTTCATTAGGAATATTTGGCTGGTATGCCCTCATTGGTCCCGGCTCTCGAGTAGTTGTTCCATCAACAGTTGGCGCTACACAAGATGAAGTAAAGGCTGCCCTTGATCCATTAGGTCTGACATTTACTATCGCAGAGCAGAAATTTAGTGAAGAAATTCCCGAGGGCCACGTAATTGAATCTAATCCAGGTGGCGGTGGACGAATCGACCAAGGTGGCGCAGTTTCACTCATCATCTCTAAGGGACCAGAGCGCTATGTGATACCGAAGCTTGCTGGACTCACACCGGAAGCTGCAGTGCAGGCGCTTTCTAGATTCCCGCTTTCGCTACAACCTAATACCGAAGAATATAGCGGTGCATATCCACGAGGTTATGTCATTGATTCAACTCCGCCTGCTGGTGAGAAAGTCAAAAGAGATACTGCGGTGACGATTCGCGTTTCCAAAGGTGTTGAACAAGTTGAAATTGCTTCTTATGTTGGAAAGAGTTCTGATCAAGCCCTCAATGAATTATCTGATGCCGGATTTGCGGTCACATCAACATATGGATTTAGCGAAACACTTTTAGCGGGCGAAGTTATTTCGCAGAAACCAGATGGTGGCAAGAGCGTGGATAAGGGTGCGAAGATTGCGCTCGTAATTTCAAAGGGCTCTCAATTTGCCTATATCCCAAATATCTTCAGTATCGAGGAAGTGAAAGCTGTTCAATCACTCAAAGATCTCGATCTCAAAGTGGTAGTGAAGAAAATTGGAAAGAAGACTGTTAAGAAAGTGACTGCCATATCGCCAAAGGTGGGAAGTAAAGTCAAACGTGGCAGCACTGTCACCATCACAGTAGGGTGAGCAAGTGAAAAAGCCTCGTATTGGAGCCCACACACCAACTTCTGGTGGGATGGCTAAACGTTCAATTGCATATGCAGATTTAACCGAAGCAGAAGCGATTCAAGTCTTTACATCTAATCCGCGCGGTTGGGCGATGCCAGAGACAAATCATGAGGCTGATGCAATTTTTCGCGAGAAGGCTGCGGCTCTCGATATCGAAACATATGTGCATGCACCATTCCTCATAAATTTGGGCTCCCCTACAGAAGGCACTTATAAAAATTCATTAGCCTCCACTGAATATTCGCTCAAGCGCGGCAAAGAGATCGGTGCGCTGGGGGTCGTTGTTCATACTGGCTCTGCAGTCAATGAAGATTTCATCGATAAAGCATGGAAGCAGATAAATAAGGGCATGATGCCAATTCTGGAAGCGCTCACCGATGATGCGCCCTATCTCTTACTCGAACCAACGGCCGGCCAAGGTCAATCACTTGTAAAGAGGTTAGAAGATCTCGAGTATTACCTAAAGGCTCTCGAGTACCACCCTAAAGTAGGTATCTGTCTTGATACGTGTCACGTCTTTGCAGCTGGTCATGACATTGCAAAGAAGGGTGGCATGAAAGAGACTCTCGACTTATTAGTTGAAGTCGCTGGAATCGAACGTATTCAACTAATCCATGCAAATGATTCTATGGATGTCTGTGGTGCACTTAAAGATCGTCATCAAAATATCGGCGAAGGTTTTATTGGGGTGGATCCATTCCAAGAACTCCTGAAGCATCCGGCTGTAGTGAATGCACCGCTCATTCTTGAAACTCCGGGAATGGAGCCCGAGCACGGGAAAGAAATTGCACTACTGAAAAAACTTCGTGGATGAGTAGTTCGCACGCACTCAAGATGCGCCTTGCACCATGGGCGCTTCTCCTCGTTTCAGCCGCTTGGGGCCTTGCCTTTGTTGTCATGAAAGATGCCATTGAAAAGCAGAGCGTTAATAGTTTCCTCTTCTCGCGCTTCCTTGTTGCTGTCATTGCCATGGTTTTATTAAAGCCTTCAGTATTAAAGACCATTAATCGAGAAATTCTTAAAAAAGGATTTATAGCAGGACTTTTCCTGGCATCCGGTTATATCTTGCAGACATTTGGTTTAGCACTTACTGGGGCTGCAATCGCGGGATTTATTACTGGGCTTTATGTTGTTGCCACCCCTGTTCTTGCGGCAGTTCTTCTCAAAGTTCGCATCACACCTTTCACCTGGTCATGTGTTGCGCTGGCAACTCTCGGACTCGCGCTACTTTCTCTCAAAGGGTGGAACTTAGGGTTAGGTGAATTTCTTGTATTCCTCTGTGCCATCGCTTTTGCAGCTCATATCATCGCCCTGAGCAAATGGAGCAATGGTTTAGATGTGTATGCCATGACAATAGTGCAGCTCGCTACGTGTGCATTACTTACCGGCGCCATCTCTTTTGCTCAAGGTTATGAAGCACCTGTTGATCTTTCGGGATGGCTAGTAGTTCTCTATACGGCAGTCGTATGCACCGCAGTCGCTTTCGTTGTTCAAACATGGTCACAAGCACATATGTCAGCAACAAAAGTTGCAGTAATTCTGACTATGGAAGTTGTCTTTGCAGCTGTTTTTGCCGTGATATTCGGTGGTGAGAGCATCTCTCTTCGCGCACTTCTGGGTGGAGTGCTAGTTGTAGCTGCCATGTTTATGATTGTCCTCAAGGAGGCATAAAAGATGGCCATCGATCTTCGCTCAGATACTGTGACTAAGCCCAGTGATGCAATGCGCGCTGCAATGGCTGCTGCCCCGGTTGGCGATGATGTCTACGGTGATGATCCAACCGTTAACTCCCTAGAGGAACGTGTGGCCGCAATGTTCGGTCATGAAGCTGGTCTCTTTACCCCAACAGGTTCACTTGCAAACCAACTAGCTATTCGCACACTAGTAAAACCTGGTGAAGAGCTATTGGTCGAAACCCGCTCACATATCGTGCGTGCTGAACTTGGTGCAGCCGCGACATTTAGTGGAATCACAACTCGTACCTGGCCAACTGCAGATGGATCACTTCGCGCAGAAGATCCACTCGCTATTGCACATGAAAATGCCGGTCCCTATTTAGTTTCTACAACAGCAATCGCAGTTGAGAACACACATAACTTTGGTGGCGGCACCGTGCAGCCTCTTTCAGAAATCGAGAAGTTGTCGAGCGCTGCCCATGCTCGTGGAATTGCCATGCATCTGGATGGAGCTCGAATTTGGAATGCGCACATTGCATCTGGTGTTTCCTTTGCAGAGTATGGAAAACACTTTGACACCATCAGCGTCTGTCTTTCAAAAGGCTTAGGAGCACCCATTGGTTCTGTGATGCTGTCGAATAAATCGAGAGTTGCTGAAGCTCGCATCTGGCGCAAACGGTACGGGGCTGGAATGCGACAAGTGGGGATCATCGCTGCTGCCGGGCATTACGCACTTGAAAACAATATTGCTCGACTTGCGCAAGATCACGCGCGTGCGAAAAAGATAGCTACCGCACTCCATGGGCTTGATTCGAGCTTGATAGACCCAGTGAAGGTAGAAACAAATATTGTTGGTCTAGAACTTTCGAAGATTGGCATCACAGCAGCTGCCCTGACATCCCAATGCAAGGAAGCTGGATTGTGGATTAGTGCTCTTGGCCCACATTATGCACGCCTTGTTACACATTTAGATTTTGATGACAACCAATGTGATGAAGCAATAGCAATACTGACCAAGATTTTAAAGAGCGCCCTCGTGGCGAAGTAGCCACTCTTTCTTGTTCAAACCGTAGGCATAATTTCCGAGCGCTCCACCGGTCTTTACTATGCGATGGCATGGCACAACAAGAACGATTGCATTCTTTGCACAGGCGCTTCCAGCAGCTCGAATCGCAGCGGGGCTTCCTGCTCTCTCTGCTAATTCTGAGTACGAAATAATTTTTCCTGGCGCAATCTTCTTCATCGCCTTCCATGCAGCTTGTGAGAAATGCGCGCCTGGTTGTCTTACTGATATGGCGTTGAGGGCAGATAAGTCGCCGTCGAAATAATCAGCAATCAGATCTGAAATGACTGGAATCTTCGCCACTAACTTAATCTCACGATCAGCGACTTCGGCACTCAACGACTCTTTGAGAGCCTTCACGCTAGAAAGATTTGCCGCAAGGAGTACATGCTCATCTGCGATGAGATTGAGACTTCCGATTGGTGTATCGAAGGTTGATAAGAGCAACGTCACGTTCGCTAAATTAGCGGTCGCGCAACATTTCAGCAACCAAAAATGAGAGCTCAAGTGATTGAGAATGGTTCAGACGTGGGTCGCACGCTGTCTCATAGCGAGATTCGAGGTCTTTTTCAGAGACCTCATTGCCGCCGCCAAGACATTCAGTCACATCATCACCAGTGAGTTCGATATGGATACCCCCAGGATGAGTACCAAGCTTCTTATGCACTTCAAAGAAGCCACGAACTTCATCAAGGACATCTTCAAATTGACGAGTCTTATACCCATTCTTTGATTCAAAAGTATTTCCATGCATCGGATCGCAGACCCAGAGCACTTCTGCCCCACTCTTTGTGACGCCATCAACGAGTGCAGGAAGAGCTTCACGAATCTTTCCCGCACCCATACGAGTGATAAAGGTAATGCGACCTGGCTCATTATCAGGATTGAGTTTTGCAATGAGAGCTAGTGCATCTTCAACTGTAGATTTTGGCCCCAGTTTGATTCCGATTGGATTACGGACCTTGGATGCGAAATCAACGTGAGCGCCATCTAATTGACGAGTACGTTCACCAATCCAGATGAAGTGTCCAGAAACATCATAGGCAAGTTGTGTGCGTGAATCGATACGTGTCAGCGCCTTCTCGTATTCAATGATGAGTGCCTCATGACTTGCATAGAAATCAACAGCTTTAAATTGTTCTGGGTCAACTCCAGCAGATTCCATAAAGGCAAGTGCGCGTCCAATATCGGCTGCCATCTGTTCATACTTCTCGCCGAATTTAGAATCACGGATAAATCCCTTATTCCATTCGTGCACTTGGCGAAGATCTGCAAAACCACCGCGAGTAAATGCGCGTACTAAGTTCAGGGTCGCAGCAGAAGTGTTATAGACGCGTACGAGTCTGTTGGGATCTGGCGTGCGTGCTGCTTCGGTGAATTCAATATCGTTGACGGCATCACCGCGGTAAGCAGGAAGTGTGACATCACCACGGGTCTCAAGATCATTGGAACGTGGCTTTGCAAACTGCCCAGCCATTCGCCCAACTTTGATTACTGGCAAACTTGAGTGATATTGCAGAACTGCAGCCATCTGCAAGATAGTTTTGATGCGATTACGAATTGAATCAGCTGTTGCTGAGGAGAATGTTTCTGCACAATCGCCACCTTGTAGCCAAAATGCCTTACCTGCTGCAGCTTGTGCAATCTTTGCTTTGAGATCATCGCACTCACCTGCAAAGACAAGTGGTGGCAACGCTTTAAGTTCTGCAACAGCCTTTGTCATCGCTTCACCATTGGGTCCCCCAGGCCAATTTGGTTGTTGCGCAGCAACCAACTTTGGATCAAAGAGTGAATCCAATTGAGCAGAAGGTGAGTTCATATCCATAATCGTAGATTATTCAGGGGCGCTCTCGGAGAGAGATTAGCCAAAGAACGATGTGATCTCCTCGTATCGTTCGAATGGAACTGTTTTCAGAACATCTGTTGCTGATGCCAGCGGCACACGAGCAATCTTGGTTCCATGCAGAGCCATCATCTTGCCGAAATCACCTTCGTGAACTGCAGTAATTGCTTCAAGTCCGAAACGAGAGCTCAGTACTCGGTCAAATGCTGATGGTGTACCACCACGCTGGATATGACCTAGAACTGTGCAGCGAGTTTGATAACCAGTTTTCTTCTCGATTTCTTTTGCAAGCCAATCGCCAATTCCTGAAAGTTGCACATGGCCAAAGGCATCAAGAGGTTGATCCTTAGTAATCATGTCACCATCTTGAGGAATCGCACCTTCAGCAATAACGATGATGGGTGCTGTACCAGTCTTAAAACGTGAATTCACATACTCACAGACTTTATCGACTGAGAACTTAACTTCTGGGATCAAGATACAAGCTGCATCACCAGCGATACCGGAGTGAAGAGCAATCCAACCCGCGTGACGACCCATCACTTCAACAATCAGTGGACGGTGATGTGATTCAGCAGTGGTGTGCAGACGATCGATTGCTTCCATAGCGATATTGACGGATGTATCAAAGCCAAATGTGAAATCTGTGTTGTTGAGGTCATTATCAATTGTCTTTGGAACACCAATAACTTTTACGCCAAGGGCGTCTAGCTTTGTTGCCACGCCAAGAGTGTCTTCTCCACCGATTGCGATAAGAACATCAATTCCCTGATCAGCAAGGTTCTGCTTGATGCGCTCAACGCCATTCTCAATTTTGAAAGGATTGGTGCGAGATGAACCAAGAATTGTGCCGCCCTTAGCAAGAATTGGCTTCACTGTTGCCAAATCCAAAGGCATCGTGAGCGCCTCGAGTGGGCCTTTCCATCCATCGCGAAATCCGACGAATTCATATCCGTAATCTTTAATTCCCTTAGTTACTACACCACGAATAACACCATTAAGTCCTGGGCAATCTCCGCCACCAGTAAGAATTCCAATACGCATTACAACGCTCCAAAATTAAGTGAGATATCAGGCAAATTAATTTCGCCATATTGTGGTCAACACTGACTGGCACAGTCTAGCCTTTGGCCATGACTAATCCCCACCAATCAGAAGTCTCACTTGCGCCAGAAATAATCGCCTTCTTAGCAGCAGGTGCGCAAGCTGGGCTGCCACAGGTGTGGGAAGCTCCCATCGACGTCATTCGCAGAAATACATATGCACGAGTTAAAAATTCCGGACCAGCCGAACCAGTTCACGAGATTATCAACCGATTCATTCCAGGAAAAACTGCGGATCTACCTGTTCGCATTTACCGGCCAACTGAGAATCCAAATGCTCCTGCGATAGTTTTCTTCCACGGTGGCGGCTGGGTGCTTGGCACACTTGATATTGTTGATTCTTCATTAACGCGCCTTGCAAATCAAAGTGGCGCAACAATTATTAGCGTCTTTTATCAGAAAGCACCCGAGCACCCATTCCCTATTCCATTTGATGATTGCTATGAGACGCTCTCATGGGTACTTTCCAATGCAGAATCACTTTGTATTGATCCCACAAAGGTTGGAGTCATGGGCGATAGCGCAGGTGGCAACCTTGCCTCAGCCGTTGCACTCAAAGCTCGTGACAATGGAATAAAACTTGCGTTCCAAGTTCTTATCTACCCATGCAATGAACGAAATTTTGAGACACAGTCTTACCTCGATTATGCAACAGGTTACCTGTTAACCACTCAGGCGATGAAATGGTTCTGGGAACAATATGTTGTCAACGAGGCAGATAACACAAATCCTTATGCGGCTCCTATGCATGCCAAAACTTTTAAGGAAGTTGCTCCCGCAATAATTATCACAGCCCAATATGACCCACTACTTTCAGATAGTGAAAAATATGCAGACCTCCTGCGAGCCGATGGAGTTCCCGTTGTCTATAAGCAATATGACGGAATGATTCATGGCTTCTTTGCAACGATGGCAATTACGCACGTTGCCGCTGAGTCGATTGACTTTATGGCGCAAGAAATCAAGAAACTCGCCTAACTTTCCCATTCAACTAATCTCTAAAAACTAGGAGCGTTCTTTACAAATGTCACGCCGCGGATGGTTTCTCTTTATTCTGGTCGGATTCCTGTGGGGTATTCCTTACCTCTTTATCAAGGTGGCAGTCGACCCTGATAATGGATTTACCCCCGCAACGGTGGTCTGTCTTCGTACCGCAATTGGTGCCGCAATTCTCATTCCTTTAGCGATGAGACAGAGACAATTGATTCCCGCCATTCGTGGAATTAAATATGTGGCGTTTTACGCGTTGCTTGAAATGATCGGCCCATGGATTCTTATCGGTACTGCAGAACAGAAAATCTCCTCAGGACTTGCAGGATTATTGATTGCATCGGTGCCAATTTGGGCAACAATTTTTGCTTCGATGCGTGGAGATAAAACAGTCTGGCACCACAAGAGGCTCTTTGGTTTAGTTTTAGGATTTGTTGGACTTATCGCAGTGGTGGGTATTGAAAGTATTACTGGTAGCGCAGATCCACTTTCGATCTTCATGGTTCTCATAGCCGCAATCGGTTACTCCTATGCAGTGATGATGGTTCAAGGCGCCCTACCTAACGTTTCGGGTATTGCAATTAATGCAGTGGCGATGGGTATCTCAGCCATCTTCTATCTTCCTTGGGCGATTGTGCAGTGGCCTACACATGAGATTTCTAGTGGAGCAATCAGATCAATTGTTGGATTAGGAGTCCTCTCAACCGGAGCCGCCTTCGTTGCATTCTTTACTCTGGCCACAATTATTGGAGTCGCCCGAGGTTCACTTGTGACTTATCTGAATACCGCTTTCGCAGTTGTACTTGGTGTACTCATTCTTAAAGAACCACTTACCGTTGGAATTCTGTTGGGGTTGCCACTTGTGTTGATTGGTTCATACTTCGCGAGCCGCAAGCCTGTAAGCGCATAAGTATTGCCATACTTGCGCCATGCTTGAAGCTCTCTTTCTAGGTCTTGTCCAAGGACTCACTGAATTTCTACCAGTCTCATCGAGTGCCCACCTTCGAATCGTCGGTGAGTTTTTGCCGAACGCCAAAGATCCGGGCGCCGCATTTACTGCCATTTCTCAAATTGGTACAGAGTTAGCCGTTCTCATCTTCTTTAGAAAAGATATTCTGGCGATTACTCGCGCCTGGTTTAAGCGCGATGGATCACCTGAAGCGCGCCTTGGAACTCTCATCATTATTGGAACTCTCCCAATTGTTATTTTGGGATACCTCGGTCAGGATTACATCACAAACAATTTCCGCTCACTCTGGATTGTTGCTTCCACTTTGATTATCTTTGGATTAATTCTTGGTTATGCAGACCATGTGGGCAAACGCGAAAAGTCACTTGATAATCTCAATGCGCGTGATGGCATCGCTTATGGATTAGCGCAGTCACTAGCTTTGGTTCCAGGTGTTTCTCGCTCAGGTGCAACTATCGCACTGGGTCGTTTCCTTGGATATAAACGCGAAGCCGCACTTCGTTACTCATTTTTGCTCGCACTTCCCGCAGTCTTTGGAAGCGGTCTCTACGAATTAAAGAAAGCTGTTGGCGATTCCACTGTCTCTGTCTATTCGATGCCAGAAATTTTAGCGGCCACAGTTGTTGCCTTTATTGTGGGCTATAGCGTTATTGCCTGGCTGATGAAATATATTTCAACACAGAATTTCAAACCGTTTGTAATCTATCGTGTGGTGCTTGGTTCTGCGCTTCTTGTCGCGCTAGCAACCGGTGTGCTCAGCGCTCAGTAAATCCAAGTCTTTCTAGAAGTTTAGGATCTCGCTGCCACTCTTTCGAGACTTTCACATGAAGCCCTAGAAAAATTCGAGCACCGAGTTCGCGTTCAATATCTTTACGGGCACGCATTCCGATATCTTTCAATCGTTCACCTTGATGGCCCAAAATGATTCCAGTCTGTGAATCACGCTCCACGTGAATGGTTGCGTGAATATCAAAGAATGGACGGCTGCCCTTCTCTTCGCGCTCCTTCATCTCATCGATTGTCACCATGATTGAGTGCGGTAGCTCTTCACGCGCATCTCGCATCGCAGCTTCACGAATAAGCTCACAGATAAGCTGCTGAATATCCTGATCACTCTTCATATCTTCGGGGTAAAAAGCGGGGCCCACCGGAAGATTGTCACCAATGAGCTTTTCCAGTAAATCAATCTGTTCGTGAATGGCGGCAGAAATTGGAACGATTTCATCCCAGACAAATCCTTGAGCTAGTGCTGAAATGCCAAGTAAGCGAGTAGCAATATTCTTCTTGGCAACTAAATCCGTCTTAGTAATTAATGCAAACTTCTTTGCTCGTGGGTACTTAGCAATTTCGGCAGCGATAAATTCATCGCCAGCACCTGAAGTCTCATCTGCCGGCAGGCACATCATCACGATATCGACTGAATCCATGCTCTGGCTCACTACAGCATTAAGGCGATGTCCGAGCAAAGTCTTTGGTTTATGAACACCAGGTGTGTCAACAAGTATCGCTTGAAACTCTGGGTTATTGACGATTCCGCGAATCGCATGACGCGTTGTATTGGGATGCGGAGATGTAATTGCAATCTTGCTGCCAACTAGCGCATTGATAAGGGTTGATTTTCCAGTATTCGGACGCCCCACAATTGCGACGAAGCCGGAACGGAATTCACTCATGCCCGTATTCTCTCATCACATAGATGCATTACCTAAAGCGCGGTTATCAACTCGATTGCATCCGCCACCGATGTCACTAATTCTGCGGCTCGCTCCCCTATTAATCTATGGCACCCTTCAGAAGATGGTGAATTTATGGGACCAGGAATAGCCATCACCGGTCTCATTAATTCAGCGGCATCTCGAGCAGTTCGTAGAGATCCACTTCTAAATGCTGCCTCAACAACAAGCGTGCTCTGTGAAAGTGCGGCAATAAGACGATTGCGAGTAAGAAAGCGATGCGGCATCGCAATCACACCGGGCATGACTTCAGAGACGATTGCGCCGGTCTCACATATTTCATCAAAGAGTCTGGAATTTCCGGCTGGATATTGAATATCAATTCCCGATGCAATTACTGCAATCGTTCGACCTTCTGCAACAAGTGCACCACGATGCGCTGCCGAATCGATCCCATACGCACCACCACTGACGATATCCCATTCGCGATCGACAAAGCCCGCGGCAAAATCTCCTGCGATACGGATTCCATACGGAGTTGGATTACGCGTGCCGACAATTGCGAGTGACTTATTTTTCAGTGTTTCCACATTTCCTTTTACGACAAGCCCAATAGGCGGGTTACTCAAACTGCTTACCTGCTTTGGCCATTTTTCCTCTTCGGGTGTGAGAAAAACTCCCCCTGAATTGCAAATATTTTGCAGTGCCTGCTCCGAATCAAAAGCATTGACTTCCGTAATCATTTTGCCGAACTTTTCTCCGTTATACACGCCAAAAAAGAGGTTCTGATAAACGCTCTCAATTCCAAATTCTTGAATCTGTTGACTCCAAAAGGCATTTCCAACTGCAACCACGCTAAATAGCGCAAGACGTTGCTCTCTTATCTCTGTTAAGGGCTCTCTCATGCCGCAAAAGATAGAAGCAGGGCTTGGGTTGCAATTACACCTGCAGTGCTACCTGTGTAAAACTATTGAAGAAGAGCTGCGATGTTAGAAAAAGATGTACGGTGCTCAGGACATGGACCATGTTCTTTCAGGGCTGCCGTATGAGCAGCTGTGATGTATCCCTTATGTTTTGCAAAACCATACTGTGGGTATTGCTTATCTAACTCAATCATTTCTCGGTCTCTGGTGACCTTTGCAATGATGGATGCAGCGCTGATAGCAGTCACTACTTGATCACCCTTCCACACAGCAACGTTAGGCACAGCCAAGCCTTCAATGGCATACCCATCCGTTAATACATATGCGGGGTCTATTGCCAAGCCTTTGACTGCTCTGCGCATGCCATCGAGATTAGCTGCATGAACTCCACGTTCATCTATATCCGATACTGAAACACGAATGATGCTGACACTTTCGGCAATTGTCATGATGAGTTCAAAGAGCTCGTCGCGCTTCTTCTCAGAGACTTCCTTTGAATCTCGCACCTCTGATAATTCTGGTGCGAATGGATCTTTGAGAATGACGGCTGCAACAAGCAAAGGTCCGGCACATGGACCGCGACCTGCTTCATCAACACCTGCGATGGGAGAAATACCTGCGTTACGAAGAAGTTCTTCGATCGCTTTCATATGGTGAACTTACTTGATTGGGTTGTGGCTTGGAACTAGCGCGAGATTCTTTAATGGCCAGATAATTGCATAGACGCGTCCTGTGACTTTAGAAACCGGAACGAAGCCATGATTGACATCTTCTTGGTGATAGCGCGAATCAGCTGAAGAGCCACGGTGGTCACCCATAACCCAAATCTTTCCTGCAGGGACAGTGACGTTGAATTCCATTTCACTTGGTTTATTTCCAGCAAAAATATATGGCTCGTCAGTGGTCTTGCCATTAATAGTGAGCTTTCCACCTTTGGCACAGCAGATAACGTGATCACCAGCTACGCCAATGACGCGCTTGACAAGATATTGCTTTGCTGGGTTTGGAAGAACGCCAACTGTTTCAAGACCTGTTCTAATCTTCGCCATTACTTTATTTTCACCAGCTGTAAATGGTTCAGGTAACCAATTAGCAGGATCGCGGAATACGACAACGTCTCCACGTGAAATATTTCTTGAGACAAATGGGATCTTATTTACTGCAACACGGTCTCGAATCTGAAGTGTGTTCTCCATTGATCCAGATGGAATAAAGAAAAATTGGACAATAAAAGTCTTGATAACAAGTGAGACTGCGAGCGCAACGATTACAAGAATCGGGAACTCACGAAGGACTGAGCCCTTACGTGGCATCTGGCGAGAGCTAATTACTCAGCAGATTTTTCTTCAGCGGCTGGAGCTTCAACAACTGCCTCAGCTACTGGAGCTTCTTCTGTTACTGCCTCAACTACTGGCGCTTCAACAACCGCTTCAGCTACTGGCGCTTCAACAACTGCCTCTTCAACCACAGGTGCAATAACAACTTCCTTCTCAGGTGTAGAAAGAATTCCATCACCGTAACCTTCAACGCCATCGCGCTTTTCACGAATCTTTGCAGCCTTACCGCGAAGATCGCGTAGGTAGTAAAGCTTGGCGCGACGTACATCGCCCTTCTTTACAAGTTCAATCTTTTCAATAACTGGTGTGTGAACTGGGAATGTGCGCTCTACGCCAACGCCGTATGAAACCTTACGGATTGTGAAAGTTTCGCGGACTCCGTCACCTTGGCGACCGATAACAATTCCTTGGAAGACCTGAAGGCGTGACTTGCTACCTTCGATAACGCGAACGTGGATCTTGAGCTCATCGCCAGCACGGAACTGTGGAATGTCCTTGCGGAGTGAGGCAGCATCTACAACGTCGAGAATGTTCATCATTGGTCCTGTTCATTACTTAACTCATTAAAACTTTATGAGGCACTGCGAGGTAACGCTGTGCAGACTGCGTATCTTGCCACAGAAGGGGCCTTGAGCGTAAATCGGGCTTTTGGCTCAGGAAATTACGCGGTAAATCCCAGCAAATCTACGATGCGGGAATGCAGCTCTGGGCCGGCAGCCATCGTCGTTCTGGTGGGTTCTTGGCCGTATTGAGCAAAGATTGCACCTGCCTCGGTGGCGATTAATCCACCTGCAGCCCAATCCCATTCCTTCAAACCTGATTCGTAATACGCATCAAGTGCGCCCATTGCCACATGACAGAGATCAACAGCTGCTGCCCCATTACGTCTGACATCGCGAGCTATCGGAACAAGTTTTACAAGATCTTCTAATTGATTAACGCGGTTTGCTACATTATATTGAAAGCCAGTAGCAATGAGTGCGCGATCTAATTCGATTGGATTATTACAGCGAATTTTAGATCCATTAAAGAAAGCTCCGCCGCCTCGAGTTGCCCACCACATTGAGTTAATACTTGGTGCAGTGACGACGCCAACAAATGAGCCGTCCTTATCTCTCGCAGCAATTGAGACGTTCCAACCAGGCAATCCATAAAAGTAATTCACTGTTCCATCTAGTGGATCGATAACCCACGTAATTCCTGATTTACTTTCTACGGATGCGCCTTCTTCTCCGATAATTCCATCATCAGGACGGGCAGCAAGAATGGATTGCACAATAAATGCCTCTGCCTTTTTATCCATCTGGGTCGCTATATCTATCGCGGTGGATTTTGATTCGATTTCAAATGCTGGCGGGCGGTCCATGAGAAGTGCCCCTGCTTCTGCTCCGATTTTCTGGGCAAGCTGTAGCAGTTCTTCAGAAGTCTAGAGGGTCTACCTCATGAAAATCTGACCCCCTATCGGTTATTCTCACCCCTATGACTGAACTTCGCCTGACGGGCAAAACACAGGACGGAAATCATCTCGCCCTTGTTGACACCGACGGTGCAGAGTTTTCACTTCGTATAAGCGACACACTTCGCGCAACTGTAAATCAACCAAGACTTACATCTGTGCCTGCAACAGATGCCACAGAAACAATCTCAGTCAAAGAGATTCAACGTCGCCTTCGTGCCGGTGAAAGCTTTGAACATATCGCTCGTGATGGCCAAACTACAGTCGATAAAATTGAGCGTTTCTCTGGTCCCATCATGCAGGAGCGTGAATACATTCTTGATCGCGCCCGTGAACTTGTGATGCGTAAAGATATTCATCGCATCGATCTCACATTCCGCGATGTTGTCCTTGCAAAACTTTCCCCCCGCGGCGTCGACACTGAAGCTGTTTCATGGAACACCTGGCGCCTGCCCAATGGCACATGGCACATTGAACTTCACTATCCGAATCGCGATGGCAATGGTGTTGCAACTTGGAACTTTGATATGTCTCGTCGTGCACTCGATGCAATGGATGACAATGGCGCTTGGCTTATCGATGAAGAAGCACCAGCTCGCGTGCCAGAACCCGGAATTATTTACTCTGAACCAACACATCCTTCACGATTAGAGGAGATCATTCCTCTCGTTATTGAAGAGAAAATTGAAACACCTCGTCTTGCAGTGATTCGTGAAACTCCCACTCCCGCAGATTCACAAGATGGCATCACGGCTAGGGCAAAAGTTCCATCATGGGATGAAATCATGTTTGGACGCAAGACTGAGGAATCTCCCGAAGATAATTAATTGGCAGTAACGCTCAAGAGCGGAACTGAGCTTTCGATATCTGAATCTCCACCATGATGTCCAACCATGTCACCCTCTTTATCCGCGCGTTCTGGATCAAGCAGAACTAGTTCTGCT